>NZ_JBFRXN010000002.1:3000000-3300000 GCF_040947875.1 Pseudomonas sp. MYb118
TCCGTTCGAAGCCAGATTCTATGAAGAGAAGGGCGTACCGGTGCGGTTCGTCGGGCACTCCCTGGCCGATGCGATCCCGCTGCAAGCCGATCGAGCCGCGGCACGGGCCGAGCTCGGTTTGCCCGAAGGTCCGCTGGTTGCCTTGATGCCCGGCAGTCGCGGCGGCGAAGTGGGCCGCCTGGGGGCGCTGTTCCTCGATACGGCCCAGCGCCTGCGCGCCATGCGTCCGGGTGTCCGGTTCGTGATGCCGTGCGCCAGCCCGGAGCGCCGCCAGCAGCTGGAAGAGCTGTTGGCCGGCCGTGACCTGCCGCTGACCCTGCTCGACGGCAAGTCCCATCTGGCGCTGGCCGCGTGCGACGCGGTGCTGATCGCGTCCGGTACCGCGACCCTCGAAGCGTTGCTGTACAAGCGGCCCATGGTGGTCGCCTATCGCCTGGCCCCGCTGACGTTCTGGATTCTCAAGCGTATGGTCAAGAGCCCTTACGTGTCGTTGCCGAACCTGCTGGCCCAGCGCCTGCTGGTGCCCGAGTTGCTGCAGGACGACGCGACGGTCGAGGCGCTGGCCCAGACGCTGTCGCCGTTGATCGAAGGTGGCGAAGAGCAGACCCGTGGCTTCGACGAAATTCACCGGACCCTGCGTCTGGATGCCTCCAACCAGGCTGCGGACGCAGTGCTGAAGCTGATCGGCCAGGGACAATGACCAAGATAAATACACAAATGGGCCTGGATTTCACCCTGGTCGCCGAAGTCGAAGACCTGGTGGCCGGTGTGGATGAAGTCGGTCGTGGCCCGTTGTGTGGTGCCGTGGTCACGGCAGCGGTGATTCTTGACCCGAACCGCCCGATCCTTGGGTTGAACGACTCGAAGAAGCTCACCGAAGCCCGCCGTGAAAAGCTCTACGATGAAATCTGCGAAAAAGCCCTGAGCTGGTGCATCGCCCGAGCCGAAGTCGAGGAAATCGACGAGCTGAACATTCTCCACGCCACCATGCTGGCCATGCAGCGCGCGGTCGAAGGCCTGCACATCCAGCCGAAACTGGCGATGATCGACGGCAATCGCTGCCCGAAACTGTCCATGCGCGCCGAAGCGGTGGTGCAGGGCGACGCCAAGGTACCGGCCATCGCGGCGGCGTCGATCCTGGCCAAGGTCAGCCGCGACCGCGAGATGGCGGCGTTCGAGCTGATTTATCCGGGTTACGGTATCGGTGGCCACAAAGGCTACCCGACCGCCGTTCATCTGGAAGCGCTGTCACGCCTGGGGCCGACCCCCATTCACCGTCGCTCGTTCGCCCCTGTACGGCTGGCTTACGAGGCACGCGAAAGCCTCATCGAGAGTTAGTCGCAAGGCTGATGTTTTTGCCAAGGCCCGGTACAATCCGGGCCTTGTTGTCTTCACGTTTCTAGACAGGATCACTATGCCGGCTTCATTCGTTCACCTGCGCCTGCACACTGAATTTTCCCTGGTCGACGGTCTGGTGCGGATCAAGCCGCTGGTCAAGACCCTGGTCGGCATGGGCATGCCTGCCGTTGCGGTGACCGACCAGAACAACATGTGTTCGCTGGTCAAGTTCTACAAAAACGCCATGGGCGCCGGGATCAAGCCGATCTGTGGTGCCGACCTGTGGCTGGCGAACAAGGATCCGGAAGCACCGCTGAGTCGCATCAGCCTGCTGGTGATGAACCCCTTGGGTTATCGCAACCTGACCGAGCTGATTTCCCGTGGTTTTCTCGATGGCCAGCGCAATGGCATGGTCATCGTCGAGCGTGAGTGGGTGGCCGAGGCCAATGCCGGCCTGATCATGCTGTCGGCGGCGAAGGAAGGCGAAATCGGCATGGCCATGCTCAATGGCAACCCGGACGAAGCCGAAACCCTGGCGCGCGAGTGGATGGCGGTGTTCGACGACCGGTTCTACCTGGAAATCCAGCGCACCAACCGCGTCAACGATGAAGAGCAATTGCATGGTGCGGTGGCTCTGGCGGATAAAATCGGCGCGCCCCTGGTGGCGACCAACGACGTGCGGTTCATCAAGCAGAGCGACTTCGAAGCGCACGAAACCCGTGTCTGCATCGGCGAAGGGCGCGCGCTCGACGATCCCCGGCGCTCGAAGAACTACAGCGACCAGCAATACCTCAAAAGCGCCGAGGAAATGGCCGAGCTGTTCAGCGATATTCCCGAAGCGCTGGAAAACACCGTCGAGATCGCCAAGCGCTGCAACATCGACGTCAAGCTGGGCAAGCACTTCCTGCCGGATTTCCCGACGCCCAACGGCATGGGCATCGACGATTACCTGCGCCACGTGTCCCACGAGGGTCTGGAAGAGCGTCTGGCGGTCCTTTGGCCAAAAGACACCACGCCCAACTACGAAGAGAAGCGCCAGGTCTACCTCGATCGCCTGAAGTTCGAGCTGGATATCATCATCCAGATGGGGTTCCCCGGTTACTTCCTGATCGTTATGGACTTCATCAAGTGGGCCAAGAACAACGGCGTACCGGTGGGTCCTGGCCGGGGTTCGGGTGCCGGCTCGCTGGTGGCCTACGTGCTGAAGATCACCGACCTCGACCCGCTGGCCTATGACCTGCTGTTCGAACGTTTCCTCAACCCGGAACGGGTCTCCATGCCCGACTTCGACGTCGACTTCTGCATGGACGGCCGCGACCGGGTGATCGAGTACGTGGCCGACGCCTACGGGCGTAACGCCGTGAGCCAGATCATCACCTTCGGCACCATGGCCGCCAAGGCGGTGGTGCGTGACGTGGCGCGGGTGCAGGGCAAGTCCTACGGCCTGGCCGACCGCCTGTCGAAGATGATTCCTTTCGAAGTCGGCATGACCCTGGAGAAAGCCTACGAGCAGGAAGAGATCCTGCGCGATTTCCTCAAGGTCGACGAGGACGCCAAGGAAATCTGGGACATGGCGCTCAAGCTCGAGGGCGTGTGCCGGGGTACCGGCAAGCACGCCGGGGGCGTGGTGATCGCGCCGACCAAGCTCACCGACTTTTCGCCGATCGCCTGTGATGAAGAGGGCGGCGGCCTGGTGACCCAGTTCGACAAGGACGACGTCGAGGCGGCGGGCCTGGTGAAGTTCGACTTCCTCGGTCTGCGGACCCTGACCATCATCAAGTGGGCGATGGAGACCATCAACCGCGAACAGGCCAAGCAAGGCCTGGATGACCTGAACATCGACTTCATCCCGCTCGATGACAAGAAAACCTACGACCTGCTGCAAAAGGCCGAAACCACGGCGGTGTTCCAGCTTGAATCGCGGGGTATGAAGGAGCTGATCAAGAAGCTCAAGCCCGACTGCCTGGAAGACCTCATCGCACTGGTGGCCCTGTTCCGTCCGGGCCCTTTGCAATCGGGCATGGTGGACGACTTCATCAACCGCAAGCACGGTCGCGCCGAGCTGGCCTACCCGCACTCGGACTACCAGTACGAAGGCCTCAAGCCCGTATTGGCACCGACCTACGGCATCATCCTGTACCAGGAACAGGTGATGCAGATCGCCCAGGTCATGGCCGGTTACACCCTCGGTGGTGCGGACATGCTGCGTCGGGCGATGGGTAAGAAAAAGCCCGAGGAAATGGCCAAGCAGCGCGGCGGTTTCATCGAAGGTTGCGCCACCAACAACATCGACCCTGACCTGGCCGGTAACATTTTCGACCTGGTGGAGAAGTTCGCCGGTTACGGCTTCAACAAATCCCACTCCGCCGCCTATGGCCTGGTGTCGTACCAGACCGCGTGGCTGAAGACCCACCACCCGGCGCCGTTCATGGCCGCGGTGCTCTCGGCGGATATGCACAACACCGACAAGGTCGTGACCTTGATCGAGGAAGTGCGCAGCATGAAACTGCGCCTCGATGCGCCGGACGTGAACACCTCGGAGTTCAAGTTCACCGTCAACGACGAGGGCCGCATCATTTATGGCCTGGGCGCGATCAAGGGGGTGGGTGAAGGTCCGGTCGAGGCGATCACCGAGGCGCGCCAGGGCGGTCCGTTCAAGGACCTGTTCGACTTCTGCGCCCGTGTCGACCTCAAGCGCGTCAACAAGCGCACCCTCGACGGCTTGATCCGTAGCGGTGCGCTGGATCGCCTGGGGCCTTATTTCCATGACGAAGTCAAAGCCTACCAGGCCAACATCGACCGCAATCGCGCGGTGCTGCTGACGGCGCTGGAAGAGGCGATCAAGGCCGCCGAACAAACGGCCAGGACCCACGACAGCGGGCACGCCGACCTGTTTGGCGGCCTGTTCGTCGAAGAGGATTCCGACGTCTACGCCAATCATCGCAAGGCCAAGGAACTGACCCTCAAGGAACGGCTCAAAGGCGAGAAGGACACGCTGGGCCTGTACCTGACCGGTCACCCGATCGACGAGTACGAAGGCGAGATCCGCCGGTTTGCCCGTCAGCGCATCATCGACCTGAAGCCGGCGCGTGACACCCAGACCGTGGCCGGAATGATCATTGCCCTGCGGGTGATGAAGAACAAAAAGGGCGACAAGATGGGCTTCATTACCCTGGACGACCGTTCGGGGCGGATCGAGGCTTCGCTGTTCGCCGATGCGTTCCACTCCGCGCAGGCGCTGTTGCAGACCGATGCGATGGTGGTGGTCGAAGGCGAAGTCAGCAACGACGATTTCTCCGGTGGCCTGAGGCTGCGGGTCAAGCGGGTGATGAGCATGGAAGATGCGCGCACCAACCTGGCCGAAAGCCTGCGCCTGAAGGTGCAGACCCAGGACCTCAAGGGCGATCAGCTACGCTGGTTGGGCGACCTGTTCAAGCGTCATCGCGGTGCGTGCCCGATCACCATGGAGTACACCAGCCCCGATGCGAAGGCTTTGTTGCAGTTTGGTGAAGGCTGGCGAATAGATCCGGCGGATGCGTTGATTCAAGCCTTGCGTGACCAGTTCGGGCGAGACAACGTCTTCCTCCAATACCGATGACGGGCAGTGCCATCACTTTGCCCTGATCCAAACCGATTTTTAATCTCGACCTGAACGCGCCTCTCCCTTAAGGTAGGGCGCGAATAGACAACCGGCCGGCCCAAGCTCTCTTGGTGGTCGACCCAAGACGGACGCCTATGAACCCGAATTTTCTAGATTTCGAACAGCCGATCGCCGACCTGCAAGCCAAGATCGAAGAGTTGCGCTTGGTCGGTAACGACAATTCGCTGAATATCGGCGATGAGATCTCCCGCCTGCAGGACAAGAGCAAGACCTTGACCGAAGACATCTTCGGCAAGCTGACCAGCTGGCAGATCGCGCGTCTGGCGCGTCACCCCAAGCGCCCATACACCCTGGACTACATCGAGCACATCTTCACCGAGTTCGACGAACTGCACGGCGACCGTCACTTCTCTGACGACGCCGCCATCGTTGGCGGTGTAGCGCGTCTGGATGACCAGCCGGTGATGATCATCGGTCACCAGAAAGGCCGCGAAGTGCGCGAGAAGGTTCGCCGCAACTTCGGCATGCCGCGTCCTGAAGGCTACCGCAAGGCCTGCCGCCTGATGGAAATGGCCGAACGTTTCAAAATGCCGATCCTGACCTTCATCGACACGCCGGGCGCCTACCCGGGGATCGACGCCGAAGAGCGCAACCAGAGCGAAGCGATTGCCTGGAACCTGCGTGTGATGGCCCGCCTGAAAACCCCAATCATCGCCACCGTGATCGGTGAGGGTGGTTCCGGTGGTGCACTGGCCATTGGCGTGTGCGATCAGCTGAACATGCTGCAGTACTCGACCTACGCGGTGATTTCGCCGGAAGGTTGCGCGTCGATCCTGTGGAAAACCGCCGAAAAAGCGCCGGATGCCGCCGAAGCCATGGGCATCACTGCCGAGCGCCTCAAAGGCCTGGGCATCGTCGACAAGGTCATCGGCGAGCCATTGGGTGGCGCTCACCGCGACCCGGCCGCTGCCGCTGCCTCGATCCGCGCTGAACTGAGCTCGCAACTGGCGATGCTCAAGAAGTTCGATAACGAAGCGCTGCTGGCCCGTCGTTACGAGCGCCTGATGAGCTACGGCCTGTAATCAGGCTTCGCTTCATCCCCTCCTGTGGGAGCGAGCCTGCTCGCGATTGCGGTATAACAGCCAACACATTTGTTGAATGTTAAGCAGCCATCGCGAGCAGGCTCGCTCCCACAGTTGTTTTGTGCGAGATGATGAATATGAGCCAGCCCATGCCTGATTTAGCTGCCCGGCTTCTGCAGAATCTCGCTCCGTGGCGCAATGCCGCAACCTGGCGCATCGCTTTCTCCGGTGGTCTCGATTCCACCGTCCTGCTGCACCTGCTGGCCTCGCTAGCTCGATCCCATCCTTTGCCGTCCCTTGCGGCCATCCACGTCCATCACGGGCTGCAATCCGCCGCCGATGCCTGGCCGCAGCACTGCCAGTCGGTGTGCGACGCCCTGGGTGTGCCGCTTCAGGTCGTGCGCGTGCAGGTGCTGCCTGGTGCCAGTCTCGAACGGGCCGCGCGTGATGCGCGTTATGCTGCGTTCGTGGGCACCACCGGGGCCAACGACGTGCTGCTGACCGGCCAGCACCGGGACGATCAGGCGGAAACCCTGTTGTTTCGACTGCTGCGTGGGGCAGGGGTCAGGGGGCTGTCCGGGATGCCGTATCAGCGTCCGTTGGGGCAGGGCTGTTTGCTGCGCCCGCTGCTCGATGTCACGCGGGCGGAGCTGGAAGCCTATGCGCTCGCGCATCAACTGCAATGGATCGAAGACCCCTCCAACCAGGATCGGCAGTTCTCCCGTAACTTCCTGCGCCATCAGGTGCTGCCCGTCATGGCCGCGCGTTGGCCACAGGCGGTGGCGAACATGGCCCGCAGCGCTGCGCACCTTGCTGAAGCCCAGGGCTTGCTGGATGAGCTGGCGCAGATGGACTTGGCGCCGGCCTGTACGGGCGGCGACTTCGATTGGCTCGGTCTGCCGTCACTGCAATTGTCAGCGCTTTTGTCGTTGTCCGAAGCTCGCCAGCGCAACGCCGTCAGTCATTGGCTCGCGCCCCTGACACGCTTGCCGGACAGCGACCATTGGTCGGGTTGGCAGGACCTGCGTGATGCCACCGGCGATGCCCGGCCGCTCTGGCGCCTGGCCGACGGCGAGTTGCATCGGGCCGGCGGGCGCATCTGGTGGCTGTCGGGGGCCTGGCTGCGATTGCCACCCGCGGCCAGCCGTTGGGACGAACCCGGCAAACCCCTGGTGCTGGCGGACAACGGTGTGGTGACCCTCTCGGGGCGGTTGCCCGCCGGGTCGCTGCATGTCCGCTATCGTCAAGGCGGCGAGGTCATGCAACTGCCGGGTCGCGGCCACCGCGATCTGAAGCGTTTGCTCAACGAACGCGGCGTGCCGGGTTTTGTCCGTGGCAGATTGCCGCTGCTGTATCGCGATGAGCAACTGCTGGCGGTGGCCAACCTGGCGGATTTGAACGGTGACGTGCAGGAGGGCTGGCGTTTGCATTGGCAGCCACCTTGCGAAGATCAAGGTTTGAGCTGAAAGGGGCTTTCCGGTAGACTACGCTCCCTTCTTGATACAACTTCTGTGGATTCGCCTGAATTGCAGGAGTTGCCGATTACCAAGCAGTCTTTGCTGGGCGATTCCAAAAAATGTGTAGCGAGCAACGAACCGGAGTTTCATCTCACGGTCTGTCCCAACGCGGCGGTTTTTTTGAAAGGTGCACTGTGATTAATGCAGGTGATCGGGGGCTTCGGCCTTCCTTCGCTTTCCCCGGCGGCTCGGACCGCTTTAACGCAGACTTCTAGGGTTTTTCATGACGCGCTACATATTCGTCACGGGCGGTGTTGTTTCTTCTTTGGGGAAAGGCATTGCATCGGCATCATTGGCGGCCATCCTGGAGGCGCGGGGGCTTAAGGTCACCATGCTGAAGCTGGACCCGTACATCAACGTCGACCCGGGCACCATGAGCCCGTTCCAGCACGGCGAAGTGTTCGTCACCCATGACGGCGCCGAGACCGACCTGGACCTGGGCCACTACGAGCGGTTCATCCGCACGACCATGACCCAGAACAACAACTTCACCACCGGCCGTGTCTACGAGCACGTGCTGCGCAAAGAGCGTCGTGGTGATTACCTGGGTGCGACCATCCAGGTCATCCCGCACATCACCGACGAAATCAAGCGCCGTATCATCAAGGGCGCCGGCGATGCCGACGTGGCGATGGTCGAGATCGGTGGCACCGTGGGTGACATCGAATCGCAACCGTTCCTGGAAGCCATCCGCCAGCTGCGTTTCGAAGTCGGCGCCAAGCGCGCGATGCTGATGCACCTGACCCTGGTGCCGTACATCGCCACCGCCGGCGAAACCAAGACCAAGCCAACCCAGCACTCGGTCAAGGAACTGCGTTCCATCGGCCTGCAACCTGACGTGCTGGTGTGCCGCTCCGATCACCCGATCGACGTTTCCTCGCGCCGCAAGATCGCGCAGTTCACCAACGTTGAAGAACGTGCGGTGATCGGCCTGGAAGACGCTGACACCATCTACAAGATCCCGGGCATCCTGCACTCGCAAGGCCTGGATGATTTTGTCGTCGAGCGTTTCGGCCTGCAATGCGGCGGTGCCGACCTGTCCGAGTGGGACGCCGTGGTCGACGCCAAGCTCAACCCTGAGCACGAAGTCACCATCGCCATGGTCGGCAAGTACATGGAGCTGCTGGACGCGTACAAGTCGCTGATCGAAGCGATGAGTCACGCCGGCATCAGCAACCGTACCAAGGTCAACCTGCGCTACATCGACTCCGAAGACATCGAAAACCAGGGCACCGCGCTGCTCGAAGGTGTCGACGCGATCCTGGTTCCTGGCGGCTTCGGCCTGCGTGGCGTGGAAGGCAAGATCACTGCCGTTCAATACGCTCGCGAAAACAAGGTGCCGTACCTGGGCATCTGCCTGGGCATGCAAGTGGCGGTCATCGAGTTCGCACGTAACGTCATGGGCTGGAAAGACGCCAACTCCACCGAGTTCGACCGCGCCAGCGGCCACCCGGTCGTGGGTCTGATCACCGAGTGGGAAGATGCCACCGGTGCCGTCGAAACCCGCACCGAAGCCTCCGACCTGGGCGGCACCATGCGCCTCGGCGCGCAGGACTGCCTGCTCGAAGCCGGCTCCAAGGTCCACGACTGCTACGGCAAGGACGTGATCGTCGAGCGTCACCGTCACCGCTACGAAGTGAACAACAAGCTGCTGCCGCAAATCATGGAAGCCGGCCTGAAAATCTCCGGTCGTTCCGGTGATGGCGCGCTGGTCGAAGTGGTTGAAGCACCGGATCACCCATGGTTCGTCGCTTGCCAGTTCCACCCTGAGTTCACCTCGACACCACGCGACGGTCACCCGTTGTTCAGCGGTTTCGTCAAGGCCGCCTTGGCTCAACACCAGAAGAAGGCTTGAACCCTATGGCGCAGAAGATCATCCGTGTAGGCGATATCGAGATTGCCAACGACAAGCCGATGGTGCTGTTCGGTGGCATGAACGTGCTGGAAAGCCGCGACATGGCGATGCAGGTCTGCGAAGAATACGTGAAGGTGACCGAGAAACTCGGTATCCCTTACGTGTTCAAGGCCAGCTTCGACAAGGCCAACCGTTCCTCCGTGACCTCTTACCGTGGCCCCGGCCTGGAAGAGGGCATGCGGATTTTCCAGGACATCAAGCAAGCCTTTGGCGTGCCGATCATCACCGACGTGCACGAGCCTGAGCAGGCCGTGCCCGTTGCCGAGGTCTGCGACATCATCCAGCTGCCGGCCTTCCTGTCGCGCCAGACCGACCTGGTGGTCGCCATGGCCAAGACCGGTGCGGTGATCAACATCAAGAAAGCCCAGTTCCTCGCTCCTCAGGAAATGAAACACATCCTGAACAAGTGCGTGGAAGCGGGTAACGATCAGTTGATCCTCTGCGAGCGCGGTTCGAGCTTCGGCTACAACAACCTGGTCGTCGACATGCTCGGCTTCGGCATCATGAAGCAGTTCGAATACCCGGTGTTCTTCGACGTGACCCACTCGCTGCAAATGCCCGGCGGTCGTTCCGATTCGGCCGGCGGTCGCCGTGCCCAGGTCACCGACCTGGCCAAGGCCGGCATGAGCCAGTCGCTGGCGGGCCTGTTCCTCGAGGCCCATCCGGACCCGGACAACGCCAAATGCGACGGCCCTTGCGCCTTGCGCCTGGACAAACTGGAGCCATTCCTGGCCCAGCTCAAGGCTCTGGACGAACTGGTGAAGAGTTTTCCGACGGTAGAAACCGCGTAACCTTCATTTCTCCGGTATCGTATCGCACGATTTAATGCTCAGGCCCTCGGGCCTGAGCATCATCGTCTGCAAGTCTGCCCCGCTGCACATCACTTGCCGACGGTCAAAGATTTCCTCTAGCTGCGTCGTTTTCGTCAACTTTGGAGTGGTTACAACAATGGCTAAAATCGTCGACATCAAAGGTCGTGAAGTTCTCGACTCCCGTGGCAACCCCACCGTGGAAGCGGACGTGCTTCTCGATAACGGCATCATCGGCAGCGCCTGCGCGCCGTCCGGTGCTTCCACTGGCTCGCGTGAAGCGCTCGAGCTGCGTGATGGCGACAAGAGCCGTTACCTGGGCAAAGGCGTCCTGAAAGCCGTTGCCAACATCAACGGCCCGATCCGCGACCTGCTCAAGGGCACCGATCCAAGCGACCAGAAAGCGCTGGACCTGGCGATGATCAAGCTCGACGGTACCGACAACAAGGCCACCCTGGGCGCCAACGCCATCCTCGCCGTGTCCCTGGCCGCCGCCAAGGCCGCTGCCCAGGACCAGGACCTGCCACTGTACGCCCACATCGCCAACCTGAACGGCACCCCGGGTGTCTACTCGATGCCGGTTCCGATGATGAACATCATCAACGGCGGCGAACACGCCGATAACAACGTCGACATCCAGGAGTTCATGGTTCAGCCGGTGGGCGCCAAGTCCTTCTCGGAAGGCCTGCGCATGGGCACCGAAATTTTCCATCACCTCAAAGCCGTGCTGAAGGCCCGTGGCCTGAACACTGCGGTGGGTGACGAAGGTGGTTTCGCGCCGAACCTGGCTTCCAACGAAGACGCCCTGAAAGTGATCTCCGAAGCCGTGGCCAACGCCGGTTACAAGCTGGGCACCGACGTGACCCTGGCTCTGGACTGCGCTGCCAGCGAATTCTACGAAGACGGCAAGTACAACCTGGCCGGCGAAGGCCAGGTGTTCACCGCTGAAGGTTTCGCCGACTACCTCAAAGGCCTGACCGAGCGTTACCCGATCATCTCCATCGAAGACGGTCTGGACGAGTCCGACTGGGCTGGCTGGAAAATCCTCACCGACAAGATCGGCGAGAAGACCCAGCTGGTCGGTGACGACCTGTTCGTGACCAACACCAAGATCCTGAAAGAAGGCATCGACAAGAAGATCGCCAACTCGATCCTGATCAAGTTCAACCAGATCGGCACCCTGACCGAAACCCTGGAAGCCATCCAGATGGCCAAGGCCGCCGGTTACACCGCCGTGATCTCGCACCGCTCCGGCGAAACCGAAGATTCGACCATCGCCGACCTGGCCGTGGGCACTTCGGCTGGCCAGATCAAGACCGGCTCCCTGTGCCGCTCCGATCGCGTCTCCAAGTACAACCAACTGCTGCGTATCGAAGAGCAGTTGAACGGCAAGGCCAAGTACAACGGTCGCGGCGAATTCCGCGGTTGATGTAAAGAAACAACGGATTATGTCGAAAAACTCGCTGCAATGAGGTTTTTGGCACTAATCTGATGCCTGAAAGCACAAGCCTGGTTCATCCAGGCTTCGTGCTATCAGACGATTTGTTTTGATATGGCTGTCTTTTTTCACTGGATACCCGGATTTCGATGCGCAGTCCCAATTGGTTGTTCCTCGTCCTGCTACTGCTTCTGGCTGGCCTGCAATACCGCCTGTGGGTCGGTAATGGCAGCCTGGCGCAAGTGGCCGAGCTGACTCAGCAGATCGCGGATCAACACGCCGAGAACGAAGGGTTGCTGGAGCGCAATCGGGTGATGGACGCCGAAGTCAGTGAACTGAAAAAGGGCATGGAGACCGTCGAAGAGCGGGCTCGCCATGAGCTGGGCATGGTCAAGGACGGTGAAACCCTTTACCAGCTGGCGCAATGAACACCGAACTACCGGCCTTCTGGGCCGTGATTCCCGCCGCGGGCGTCGGTGCCCGTATGGCCGCGGACCGTCCCAAGCAATATCTGCAACTGGGCGGGCGCACAATTCTCGAACACAGCCTTGGCTGTTTCCTCGATCACCCGGCCCTCAAGGGGTTGGTGGTCAGTCTTGCCGTTGACGATCCCTACTGGCCCAACCTGGCGTGCGCCGGCGATTCACGCATTCAGCGGGTGGACGGTGGCGCCGAGCGTTCCGGCTCGGTGCTCAATGCCTTGCTGCACCTGCATGCCCAGGGTGCTGGCGATGACGATTGGGTGCTGGTACACGACGCCGCACGGCCCAACCTGAGTCGGGAAGATCTGGACAAGCTGCTGGTCGAACTGGCGGACGACCCGGTCGGCGGCCTGCTGGCGGTGCCGGCCCGCGATACCCTCAAGCGTGTCGACAAGCACGGGCGTGTGGTTGAAACCGTGGATCGCAGCGTGATCTGGCAGGCGTATACACCGCAGATGTTCCGCCTCGGCGCGCTGCATCGGGCCCTGGCCGATAGCCTGGTGGCCGATGCTCTGGTCACCGATGAGGCATCGGCGATGGAATGGGCGGGGCAGGCACCGCGGCTGATCGAAGGGCGGTCCGATAACCTCAAGGTTACCCGGCCTGAAGACCTGGAGTGGTTGCGGCAGCGGTGGGCTAATCGGTTTTGATTGCTGGGGTGTCTGGGCTGCCGCCATCGCGAGCAAGCTCGCTCTCACAGAGTTTCCAGTTGAATTCAAACTCACCAACAACACCGGACACTGTGGGAGCGAGCCTGCTCGCGATGGCGGCAGACCTAACAACCCAAATCTTCTGACTACCGTCTAACCCCGATACTCAGGCCGCTGCGCCAACCCTTCCTTCAAGTAATCCACCAACTTGCGCACCTTCGGCGACAGATGCCGCTGCTGTGGATAAAGCGCCCATACCGCCGTATTCGGCGGCTGATGCGCCTCGAGCAGTGAAATCAACGCACCACTCTTGAGGTGCTCAAGCACGTAATAGTCCGGCAACTGACACAACCCCACCCCCTGTAACGCCGCATCCAGCACCGCCTGGCCACTGTTGCAGCGCCAGTTTCCCTGTACGCGCTGGGAAAATTCCCGCCCGTTCTGCTCCAGTTGCCAGAGGTCCGAGCTGCCGATCAGGCAGTTGTGGCGACTCAGTTCCGACAGGCTGTGGGGGCGGCCGTACCGTTCCAGGTAGGACGGTGACGCGCACAAGTACATGCGTCGCGGCGCCAGTCGCGTGGCCACCAGGCGCGAGTCCTGCAATCGACCCAGGCGGATCGCCAGGTCCAGCCCCTCATGCACGAGGTCGAGCTGGCGATTGGTCAGCTCGATGTCGATGCGCAGTTGCGGATACAGGCCCATGAACCGCGTCACCAGCGGCACGATGAAACGCTCGCCATAGGCCACGGCGCAGGTCATGCGCAACATGCCCTTGGGCTCGCTGGCGAGATCGCCGACCGCGCGCAGCGCTTCTTCGCGACCATCCTGCAAACGCTGGCAATGCTGCAGGAAGGTCTGCCCGGCCTCGGTCAGCGTGACGCGGCGGGTGCTGCGATACAGCAAGCGTGTTTGCAGGCGCTCTTCTAGGCGCGCGATCTGGCGACTGATGTGCGAGGAGGACACCCCAAGTCGTTCGGCGGCAGCGGTGAACTGGCTGCATTCGGCGACGGCGACGAACTCGTCGATGCCTTCCCAGCGATTTTCCGACATCAATGATTATCCCTGTGCAGCAATAATGTTTTGCTTTCGCCTGGATTATTCACTGTAGTGCGCTGTATTACACTCCTTGTCTCGTTTTTATTCACTGGAGCATTCCCATGATCAAGTCGCGCGCCGCCGTTGCCTTCGAGGCCAAGAAACCGCTGGAAATCGTTGAAGTCGATGTCGCCATGCCCAAGGCCGGGGAAGTGCTGCTGCGCGTGGTGGCCTCCGGTGTCTGCCACACCGACGCCTACACCCTGTCGGGCGCTGATCCGGAAGGCATCTTCCCGTCGATCCTGGGGCACGAAGGTGGCGCCGTGGTCGAAGCCATTGGCGAGGGCGTGACCTCCGTTGCCGTCGGCGATCATGTGATCCCGCTGTACACCCCGGAATGCCGCCAGTGCAAATTCTGCCTGTCGGGCAAAACCAACCTGTGCCAGGCGATTCGTGCGACCCAGGGCAAAGGCCTGATGCCGGACGGCACTTCGCGTTTCTCCTACAAGGGCGAAACGATTTTCCACTACATGGGTACTTCGACGTTCTCGGAATACACCGTGCTGCCGGAAATTTCCGTGGCCAAGATCGCCAAGGAAGCGCCCCTGGAAAAAGTCTGCCTGCTGGGCTGTGGCGTCACCACCGGTATCGGTGCCGTGCTCAACACCGCCAAGGTCAAGCCGGGTGACACCGTGGCCATCTTCGGCCTCGGCGGTATCGGTCTGTCGGCGGTCATTGGTGCGGTCAAGGCCAAGGCGGCGCGGATCATCGCCATCGACATCAACCCGGCCAAGTTCGAGATCGCCAAGCAACTGGGCGCGACCGACTGCGTGAACCCGAAAGACTTCGATCGTCCGATCCAGGAAGTCATCGTCGACATGACCGACGGCGGCGTCGACTTTTCCTTCGAGTGCATCGGTAATGTGCAACTCATGCGCGCCGCGCTCGAGTGCTGCCACAAGGGTTGGGGCGAGTCGGTGATCATCGGCGTGGCCGGTGCCGGCCAGGAAATCGCCACCCGTCCGTTCCAGTTGGTGACCGGTCGCGTATGGCGCGGTTCGGCTTTCGGTGGCGTGCGTGGCCGTACCGAGCTGCCAAGCTACGTGGAAATGTCCGAAACCGGCGAAATCCCGCTGGATACCTTCATCACCCACACCATGGGCCTGGAAGATATCAACAAGGCTTTCGACCTGATGCACGAAGGGAAAAGCATCCGTTCCGTCATTCATTTCTGAGGTGGGTCATGAGCCTGGAAAACATTTCCTGCCAGAAAAGCTTCGGCGGCTGGCACAAGCGTTATCGCCATCGCTCTGAAACCCTCGGCTGCGACATGGTGTTTGCCGTGTACCTGCCTCCGCAAGCGGAGCAGGGCGGCAAGTTGCCGGTGCTGTACTGGCTGTCCGGCCTGACCTGCACCGACGAAAACTTCATGCAGAAGGCCGGCGCCATGCGCATGGCCGCCGAGCTGGGGTTGATCATCGTCGCGCCGGACACCAGCCCCCGTGGCGCCGATGTGCCGGGTGATCCGGATGGCGCCTGGGACTTCGGTCTCGGTGCCGGGTTCTATCTGAATGCCACGCAGGAACCCTGGGCGCGGCACTATCGGATGCATGACTACGTCGTGCAGGAACTGCCGGCGTTGGTCGAAGCGCATTTCCCGGCTTCGGACAAGCGCGGCATCAGCGGTCACTCCATGGGCGGTCACGGTGCGCTGGTGTGTGCGCTGCGCAACCCGGGGCGTTACCTGTCGGTGTCGGCGTTCTCGCCGATCAACAATCCGATGGACTGCCCGTGGGGGCAGAAGGCCTTTTCCCGCTACCTGGGTGAAGACCGTTCGAAATGGCGCGAATGGGATGCCTGTGCGTTGATCGCCGAGGCCGATGAGAAGCTGCCGCTGCTGGTCGACCAGGGCGATCGTGACGATTTCCTCGCCAACCAGCTCAAGCCCGACGCCCTGCAACAGGCGGCGAAGCAGGCCGGTCACCCGCTGACATTGCGTCTGCAACCGGGCTACGACCACAGCTATTTCTTCATCGCGAGTTTCATTGACGATCACTTGCAGCATCACGCGCATGCTCTAGGTGGTTAATGCAGGTAGAATCACGCCCTGACAAAAATCGGGGCGTTTTTTTATGCGTATTGGCCACGGCTATGATGTGCACCGTTTCGCTGAAGGCGATTTCATTACACTGGGTGGTGTGCGCATTGCACACGGCTTCGGTCTGCTCGCTCACTCCGACGGTGACGTCCTGCTGCACGCCCTGAGCGATGCCCTGCTTGGCGCCGCTGCGTTGGGCGATATCGGCAAGCATTTCCCCGACACAGACCCTACATTCAAAGGCGCCGACAGCCGTGTGCTGTTGCGTCACGTTGTCGCGTTGATCCATGCCAAGGGCTGGAAGGTCGGCAACGTCGATAACACCATTGTTGCCCAGGCGCCGAAAATGGCGCCGCATATCGAGTCGATGCGCGCGCTGATCGCCGCGGATCTTCAAGTTGAACTGGATCAAGTGAACGTGAAAGCCACCACCACTGAAAAGCTCGGTTTTGTCGGTCGTGAAGAAGGCATCGCCGTGCACTCCGTTGCCCTGTTGCTGCGCGCATGAACGAACTGCAATTGCTCGGCCCTCGGGCCTACGGTGACGCCCTCGGTACAGCGGTACTCAAAGCCGTCGCCGAAGACTTCCAGGTCGATGAAGTCCTGAATATTCCCTTGAGTGGTGATGGCGAACACCTGTGGATCTGGGTGGAAAAACGCGGCCTGAATACCGAAGAGGCGGCGCGGCGGATCGCCAAGGCCGCGGGCGTGCCATTGCGCACCGTCAGTTATGCCGGACTCAAGGATCGCCAGGCGCTGACGCGCCAGTGGTTCAGCGTGCAACTGCCGGGCAAGGCAGACCCTGACCTCTCGGCGGCGGAAAACGATACGCTGAAGATCCTCACCACCCGCCGGCACAAACGCAAGCTGCAACGCGGTGCTCACTCGGCCAACGGTTTCACCTTGCGCCTGACGCAGCTGGCCGGCGACAAGGCCGCCATCGAAGAGCGCCTGCAATTGATCGCCAGGCAAGGCATCCCCAATTATTTCGGCGCCCAGCGTTTTGGTTTCGACGGCGGCAACGTGGTCGACGCCCGTGGCTGGGCGGCGCGCAAGGCCCTGCCGGAGCAGCGCAATGTACGTTCGCGCCTGCTTTCCGCCGGCCGCAGTTTTCTGTTCAACCAGGTGCTGGCGGCGCGTGTCGCGGATGGAACCTGGCAGCAGGCACAGGTGGGCGATCTGCTGGCGTTCACCGACAGCCGCAGTTTTTTCCCGGCCGGTGAGGCCGAGTGCAACGACCCGCGCCTGGCGATTCTCGACCTGCACCCGACCGGCCCGCAGTGGGGCGAAGGTGACTCGCCGGCGGCGGGCGCTGTCCATGAACTGGAACAGGCCATCGCTGCGCGCGAAGCGGATCTGCGCGATTGGTTGATTAACGCCGGTATGAGCCACGAACGTCGCATCCTGCGGCTGCCCATTGGTGGGTTGACGTGGCATTATCCCGAGCCTGACATTCTGCAACTGGAATTCGTCCTGCCGGCCGGATGCTTCGCCACCGTATTGGTGCGTGAACTCGTCGATCTGGTGCCGACAGGGCAGACGGACAGCCCATGCGTATTCTGATTTCTAACGACGATGGGGTAACCGCACCCGGTCTTGCCGCGCTTCATGCTGCGCTGGCGGATTACACCGAGTGCGTGGTTATCGCCCCGGACCAGGACAAAAGCGGTGCCAGCAGTTCGCTGACGCTGGATCGTCCGTTGCACCCGCAAACTTTGGCCAACGGTTTTGTCAGCCTCAATGGCACTCCGACCGATTGCGTGCACCTGGGCCTCAACGGCCTGCTGGAACGCGAACCGGACATGGTGGTTTCCGGCATCAACCTGGGGGCCAACCTGGGCGATGACGTGCTGTACTCCGGTACGGTGGCCGCGGCGCTCGAAGGGCGTTTCCTGGAGAGACCGTCGTTCGCTTTCTCGCTGGTTTCACGGCAGGTCGAGAACCTGCCGACAGCCGCTTACTTTGCGCGCAAACTGGTGCAAGCCCACGCCGAACTCGACCTGCCACCGCGCACGGTATTGAACGTGAACATTCCCAATCTGCCGCTGGACCACATCCGTGGCATCCAGCTCACTCGCCTCGGCCATCGGGCCCGCGCCGCAGCCCCGATGAAGGTCGTCGACCCGCGTGGCAAATCCGGCTACTGGATCGCCGCGGCCGGGGACGCCGAAGACGGTGGCGCCGGTACCGATTTCCATGCGGTGATGCAAGGTTATGTGTCCATCACGCCCCTGCAACTGGATCGCACCTTCAATGATGCCTTCCGAAGCCTCGACGGCTGGCTGGAGGGACTGCGCTGATGGCCCGTGAACAAGATCCGATGCACCGCGGCATCGGTATGACCTCGCAGCGCACGCGCGAGCGGCTGATCCAGCGGCTGTACGAAGAGGGCATCTGCAACGCCAAGGTGCTGGAGGTGATCCGCCGTACGCCGCGCCACCTGTTCGTCGACGAGGCGCTGGCGCACCGTGCCTATGAGGACACGGCGCTGCCGATCGGTAATAACCAGACGATTTCCCAGCCGTACATGGTCGCGCGCATGAGCGAGCTGTTGCTCGAGGCGGGGCCGCTGGACAAGGTCATGGAAATCGGCACCGGCTCGGGTTACCAGACGGCGATCCTGTCGCAATTGGTCGAGCGGGTATTTTCCGTCGAGCGCATCAAGGTCCTGCAGGACCGTGCCAAGGAGCGCCTGCTCGATCTCAACCTGCGCAACGTGGTATTCCGCTGGGGCGATGGCTGGGAAGGCTGGCCGGCGCTGGCGCCGTACAACGGCATCATCGTCACGGCAGTGGCGACAGACGTGCCGCAGGCGCTGCTCGATCAGCTCGCGCCGGGTGGCCGCCTGGTGATTCCGGTGGGGTCTGGCGAGGTGCAGCAACTGATGTTGATCATCCGCGAGGAACACGGGTTCTCCCGGCGGGTTCTGGGTGCGGTTCGGTTCGTTCCACTGCTCAACGGGCCACTCGCCTGAGCATTTGTTCAGACGTGCTGAATTCCCTTCGACGGCCTTTGTCTTATGCCAGCGTCGATCGGTTAAACGGGATTCAACGGCAGGCAGCAAACGTGTGCGCGAGGCCATCTCGCTTCATTAAAGGTAAAGCCTGCACGGCCCGTTATACTTGCGATACTTCATGCCGGAGCACGGCAATCCAACTTTTCAGCCACCAAAAAGGGAGCGGCGGGTGAGTCTCACAGTCATTGCGCAGCGCATGGGTACAACGAGCTTTCAGCGCCTGGCGACTGGCCTTGTCTTGAGCACCTTGCTGGTGGGTTGTTCCAGCAACAAATCGAGCGACGTGCGCGTCGTCGATCGCAACAATGCCGTGGCCCAGCGTCCGGCAGTGACCACCGGCCAGTATGTGGTCCGTCCGAAAGACACCCTGTTCTCCATCGCATTTCGCTACGGCTGGGATTACAAGGCTCTGGCGGCGCGCAACAACATTCCCGCGCCGTACACCATCCATCCAGGTCAGACGATTCGCTTTGACGGGCGCACCGGATCAACGCCAGCAGCGCCGGCACCGGTCGCCACTGCGCCCGATTCGGCGCCATCGTCGTCCAGTAAAACTACGGTAATTCGGCGCCAGCCAAATGGCTCGACCACCACCACGACGGTCGTTGCACCGTCCGTCGCCAACAAGCCAGCCCCTGCGCCGACCCCCGCTCCGGGCCCGGCCCCGACGGGCTGGGGGTGGCCTTCTAATGGCATTTTGATTGGAAAATTCTCTTCAAACGGTAGTTTGAATAAAGGAATTGATATCGCCGGAGATTTGGGACAGCCTGTTTTAGCTGCGTCTGATGGGACGGTGGTATACGCCGGGAGTGGCTTAAGGGGCTACGGCGAATTAGTCATCATCAAACACAGCGATACCTACGTCAGTGCCTACGGTCATAACCGCAGGCTGTTGGTTCGGGAGGGGCAGCAGGTCAAAGTCGGACAGACAATTGCCGAAATGGGGTCAACGGGGACAGACCGGGTGAAGCTGCATTTTGAGATTCGCCGACAAGGTAAACCTGTAGATCCGCTGCAGTTCCTGCCCCGTCGTTGATTTGTTTCCAGCCTGTTCCATCACGTAGAGGGAACAGGCTCCAGCGTTGCCAAGGATAAAGGCGCCGCTCGAGCTTGAGGTCGAACTCACCAAAGGACTATAACAATGGCTCTCAGTAAAGAAGTGCCGGAGTTTGACATCGACGATGAGGTTCTCCTGATGGAGACCGGCATCGGTATGGATTCGATGTCGAATGATGAAGGGGCGGCTCCACCTTCCGTTCGTGCCAAATCCAAACACTCCGCGTCGTTGAAGCAACACAAGTACATTGACTACACGCGGGCACTCGATGCCACGCAGCTGTATCTCAATGAAATCGGTTTTTCCCCGCTCCTGTCCCCCGAAGAAGAAGTTCACTTTGCGCGATTGTCGCAAAGTGGTGATCCGGCCGGGCGCAAACGCATGATTGAAAGCAACTTGCGGCTGGTGGTGAAAATCGCCCGTCGCTACGTCAATCGTGGCTTGTCGCTGCTGGACCTGATCGAAGAGGGCAACCTCGGACTGATCCGGGCGGTGGAGAAGTTCGACCCCGAACGTGGCTTCCGTTTTTCGACCTACGCAACCTGGTGGATCCGTCAGACCATCGAGCGCGCGATCATGAATCAGACCCGGACCATCCGGTTGCCGATCCATGTGGTCAAGGAACTCAACGTTTACTTGAGGGCCGCGCGGGAACTGACGCAAAAACTCGATCACGAACCCTCACCCGAAGAAATCGCCAACCTGCTGGAAAAACCGGTGGGAGAGGTCAAGCGCATGCTCGGCTTGAATGAGCGGGTTTCTTCGGTCGACGTCTCGCTGGGTCCTGATTCGGATAAAACCCTGCTGGACACCCTCACCGACGATCGCCCGACCGATCCGTGCGAACTGTTGCAGGATGACGACCTGTCGCAGAGCATTGATCAGTGGCTCTCGGAGTTGACCGACAAGCAACGCGAGGTGGTGATACGCCGCTTCGGCCTGCGTGGTCATGAGAGCAGTACGCTGGAAGACGTAGGCCTGGAAATCGGCTTGACCCGCGAGCGGGTCCGGCAGATTCAGGTTGAAGGCTTGAAGCGTCTTCGGGAGATCCTGGAGAAGAATGGCCTGTCGAGCGAGTCGCTGTTCCAGTAAGCGAGTCGCTTGAGCTGTCAGCCAGAAAAGCCCCGACCTGATCGGGGCTTTTTTATGCCTGCTGCCCAGACCCCTGACCCCCTGTAGGAGCGAGCTTGCTCGCGATGGACGTCAACGATAACGCTGGGTGCCTGACACCCCGCGGTGCCCGATCCACCATCGCGAGCAAGCTCGCTCCTACAGGTCAACTTTTCAGCGTCGCCTTGTACGCCTTTGCTTACTCTCTCGTAAGTGTTCGTTATTTTTACACCTTGGCGGATGCCCATCCGGGTCGTGGTCCAATTCTATCTGATTGAATACACAGACTATTTGCAAAAAACGCTCGCCTTCAGCCTCCCTGGCTAACGGTCCGGGCCGATTTGCGCCCATCGGGGAAGTCTCTAGTATCGGGGCTGTGTCAACGGACAGACACGCCCTTCAAGGACGAGGGGAATGGACATTGCGGGATGCAATTCATCAGGACGATGAAAAGGAACACAGGGAATAGGGAAAAAATGTGGGCGGGTCAAACCGCCCCTTTTTTTTGTCCGCAGAAAAACAAAAAGGCCCGCAAGGGGCCTTTTCGGGAACGCGCGGTAATCAGCGTTCGAGATCCTTGATCTTGCCTTTGACGCCATCCCACTCTTCGGCATCGGGCAACGACTCTTTCTTCTCGGTGATGTTCGGCCAGATTTCGGCCAACTCAACGTTCAACTGAATGAATTCCTGCATGTCTTCCGGGACTTCATCTTCGGAGAAGATGGCCACGGCTGGGCATTCTGGCTCGCACAGGGCGCAGTCGATGCACTCATCCGGGTGAATCACCAGGAAGTTCGGGCCTTCGTAAAAGCAGTCCACCGGACACACTTCTACGCAGTCGGTGTACTTGCACTTGATGCAGTTGTCGGTGACGACGAAGGTCATTTCTAATTTTCTCCTCAGGCGGCGGCAGCGGATCCCCTTCACGTTGGGGGTCGCCAGGTTCGGGAGCGATAGTCTGCAGACCAGGCTATTAGCCTGCAGCATCCCGAACCGCGCGAGATTCTAACAGCTTGAAGGCAAAGTGCGTTAGATCCGTGTCTTCAGTGTATAGAGCATTTCGAGCGCCCGACGGGGTGTCAGGTCATCCAGATCCAGTTTTGCCAGTTCATCGAGCACCGGGTGCGGCAGGCTGGCGAACATATCGCTTTGCTGTGGCGCAGCCTGTTTACCCTTGGCTGGTTTGGGTGTTTCGTGGGGCAGCGCGGTGGCTTCCAGGCGCCCCAGATGTTCGCGGGCGCGCACGATCACTTCGCTCGGAACCCCGGCCAGCTGGGCTACGGCCAGGCCATAGCTCTGACTGGCAGGGCCGGGCAGCACGTGGTGCAGGAACACGATGCGCTCGTTGTGCTCGGTGGCATTGAGGTGCACGTTGGCCACCAGCGGTTGGGCTTCCGGCAGGACCGTCAGCTCGAAATAGTGGGTGGCGAACAGTGTGTAGGCGCGCAGTTGGGCGAGACGTTCTGCCGCAGCCCAGGCCAGGGACAGACCGTCAAACGTACTGGTGCCGCGACCGACTTCGTCCATCAGCACCAGGCTGCGTTCGGTGGCGTTGTGCAGGATGTTCGCGGTTTCGCTCATTTCCACCATGAAGGTCGAGCGACCACCGGCCAGGTCGTCGCTGGAACCGATCCGCGTGAAGATGCGGTCGACCAGCGACAACTCGCAACTGGCCGCCGGGACGAAGCTGCCAATGTGCGCCAGCAGCACGATCAACGCGGTCTGGCGCATGTAGGTGGATTTACCGCCCATGTTCGGACCGGTGATCACCAGCATGCGGGTATTGTCGTCGAGGCTCAGGTCGTTGGCCACGAACGGCGTGGTCAGCACCTGCTCGACCACCGGGTGGCGACCCTGGTTGATGCGCATGCACGGCTCGTTGACGAAGCGCGGGCAATTGAGGTCGAGGTTGAGGGCGCGCTCGGCGAGGTTGCTCAGCACGTCCAGCTCGGCCAGTGCCGCCGCAGTGTCCTGCAGGGGCGGCAATTGCGCGATCAGGTCTTCGAGCAGCGCTTCGTAGAGCATCTTCTCGCGGGCCAGCGCACGGCTCTTGGCCGACAGCGCCTTGTCTTCGAAAGCCTTGAGTTCCGGGGTGATGAAGCGCTCGGCGCCCTTGAGCGTCTGGCGGCGGATGTAGTCCGCCGGGGCCGACTCGGCCTGCTTGCTCGGCAGTTCGATGAAGTAGCCGTGAATGCGGTTGTAGCCGACTTTCAGGTGCGACAGGCCGGTGCGCGCCTTTTCCCGGGCTTCCAGGTCGATCAGGAATTGCCCGGCGTTCTCGCTCAGCGATTGCAGCTCGTCGAGTTCGCTGTCGTAACCGGTCTTCAGCACGCCGCCGTCACGGATGACCGCCGGCGGGTTGTCGATGATGGCTTTTTCCAACAGGGCCGCCAGCTCCGGGTAGGTGCTGGTGATTTTCGCCAGTTGGATGATGTGCGGCGTTTCCAGTTCGGCCATTGCCACCTGCAACTCAGGCAGGGCACCCAGCGCATCGCGCAGGCGGGCGAGGTCGCGAGGACGCGCATTGCGCAAACCGATACGCGCGAGAATCCGTTCGATGTCGCCGATTTCCTTGAGCTGCGGTTGCAGCCGTTCGAAGCGGTAGCCATCGAGCAGGCAGGTGATCGAGGTCTGACGCGCCAGCAGCACGGTCAGGTCGCGCAATGGGCGGTTCAGCCAGCGGGTGAGCAGGCGGCTGCCCATGGCGGTCTGGCAACGATCGACCACCGATTGCAGGGTGTTGTCACGCCCGCCCGCGAGGTTGACGTCCAGTTCCAGGTTGCGCCGGCTGGCGCCGTCGAGCACCACGGTGTCGTCCAGGCGTTCATGGCGCAGGCTGCGCAAATGGGGCAGGGCGGTACGCTGGGTTTCCTTGGCGTAGGCCAGCAGGCAACCGGCGGCGCCGATGGCCAGGGTCAGGTTCTCGCAGCCAAAACCCTTGAGGTCCTGGGTGGAAAATTGCTGGCAAAGACTTTTCAGCGCCGAGTCGCGCTCGAAATCCCACGGCGCACGACGACGCACGCCACGACGTTTCTCCGCCGGCAAATCCTTCGGCCAATCATCCGGAATCAACAGCTCCACCGGGTTGATCCGCTCCAGTTCCGCCAGCAGGTTTTCCCAGCCCTTGATTTCCAGCACCGAGAAGTTGCCGCTGGTGATGTCCAGCACCGACAGGCCAAACAGGCGCTCGTCGCCCAGTACCGCGGCAATCAGGTTGTCGCGGCGCTCGTCGAGCAGGGCTTCGTCACTGATGGTGCCCGGGGTGATGATGCGCACCACCTGGCGTTCGACCGGCCCTTTGCTGGTAGCCGGGTCGCCGACCTGCTCGCAGATCACCACCGACTCACCCAGCTTGACCAGTTTCGCCAGGTAACCTTCCGCTGCGTGGTAAGGAATCCCACACATCGGAATCGCCTGGCCGGCCGACTGCCCACGGGCGGTCAGGGTGATGTCCAGCAACTTGGCAGCCTTCTTCGCGTCTTCGTAGAAGATCTCGTAGAAGTCGCCCATGCGGTAGAACATCAACTGGTCGGGGTGCTGGTTCTTCAGGCGCCAGTACTGCTGCATCATTGGCGTGTGCGAGGACAGATCGGACAGTGCTTTATTCATCGGATATCAGGCGATTCGTTCAAAGGTGTGGGGCAAAGGGTGGGCATGGGCCCGGCTTTTCCGCGATGGGCGCAAGGTTACCATGGGCGGTCTGCCTGACGCAGGCATGAAAGCCTCGGGAAACATTTCTGCCGCCATGCACGATTTATGCAAAACAGCAATTGTCTTCGCATAAAAGATCAAGCACTATGCGCGATATGCAAAAACGCAATGTTTCTACCGTATTAAGAGCACTGCTCGACCAGCACGGGATCTCCCCCACGGAGCTTCACCGTCGTACCGGCGTGCCTCAATCCACGCTGTCGCGCATTCTCAGCGGCAAGATCGTTGATCCTTCGGACAAGCACATCTCGAAGATCGCCGAGTATTTCGCCGTGAGTACCGACCAGTTGCGCGGGCGCGCGGATGTCGCCGTAAGCGTGGCAGCCGGGCGCGATGCAGTGCATTCGGAACTCAAGGACATAAGTCTGTGGGACGACGATACCCCCGTCGATGAAGATGAGGTGTCGGTCCCCTTTCTTCGCGAGGTTGAATTGGCAGCCGGATCAGGAAGATTCGTCATCGAAGAGAGCGAGCGCGCAAGCCTGCGCTTCGGCAAGCGCAGCCTGCGGCATAACGGCGTGCAGTTCGACCAGGCCAAATGCGTCACCGTGCGCGGCAACAGCATGTTGCCGGTGCTGCGGGACGGCGCGACTGTGGGCGTCAACGCTGGCAAGAGCGGCATCGGCGATATCGTCGACGGCGATCTTTATGCCATCAACCACAACGGCCAGTTGCGGGTAAAACAGTTGTATCGCCTGCCGACCGGCATTCGCCTGCGCAGCTTCAATCGTGACGAGCACCCGGACGAGGACTACAGCTTCCAGGAAATGCAGGAGGAGCAGATCGTTATCCTCGGCCACGTCTTCTGGTGGGGCATGTACGCCCGCTAACCTCACCCCTGTCAGACAAAACCCGCCACCCGGCGGGTTTTTTTTCGCCTGTCGCAAACCATCAGCGCCTTTGCCTGCGGGGCTTTCATGCATTCGCGCAAATCAAATGCATAAATAAATGCATTTGTGCATTGACTGTATATGCATCCATGCATATTCTTCGTCTCAAGCCGCTCAACAAAGCAGCTCGAAACCAAGCTCTTTAGTTCCACGACACAGGCAGCGATGAACCGGCCTTAACGGTTCAGAGGGTTGGCAACTGGCCCGGGTGTGCAGCGTAAAGCACCGAAAGCAGTTATCCGGCGGGCAGGGACCGCGGTCGGAAAAACAATTTGAATGGACCCGTACCGCGCCAGTCGCGCCGAAAGGTCAACCAGGAGCAAAGGAAGGCGAAGGATCGCATTACTGAAAATGCCTGCCGTTCTGCCAGGCATTTTTGGAATGCCAACCCTGCGTCAGGTTTGAACTCCGAGCGGCCCTGTGAAAGGAAGGCTCGGGCAAGCATCGAGGATCAGGACGATGTTGAAAGATTGCCGATGTGGGCATTGCCAAAGACTTCTCGCCCGGATGGCCGGGCGTGCAGAGCTCCAGATCAAATGTTCCCGCTGCGGGACGTTGAATCATGTGAGGGCCACGTGCCCCGAGCGATCGCCTGTGAGCGACACAACCGCTGCTTCGGCGGCAACAACCCCTCTCTCTCACTCACAGGTGAAATCATGACTATCTGGAAAAAACTCACGGCGCCATTGCTGGCCGCCACTGTACTGCTGGGCTGCGCGGCCAATGCCTTTGCGGCCAACTTGCTGGTCAATGGCAGTTTTGAACAACCAGGCTGCTCCATTGCCGCCGGGTGCGTGCTCGACACGCCGGCAGAGGCCAACTTCATTACCGGCTGGACGACCTTCCTGTCGGGGGTCGAGTACGTCAGGAGTGCGTCGGACGGCTTGGTGGGGGTCGACCTGGCCAACTATGTCTACGGCAACGGTGGTGGCATTCAGCAGAACTTCGCCACCGCCGTTGGCGCCAAGTACCGGGTGACCTTTAGCCTGGGCAACTCGCAATATGCCAATCGGACCGGCGAGGGGGTGGTGCAACTCAAGGTTGCGGGCCAAACCGCTTCGTTCGATACCCCGAGTGCAAAGGGTGTGGGCGCCACTTGGGCCACCTACACCTACGACTTCACCGCGGTGACCGCGCAAACGACCCTGGCGTTTTCCAACGAACAGAATCCGTACGCCCACTTCGCTTTCCTCGACAACGTCATTGTCGAGCGTCTGTAACCCCCGTTCAGTGGTTTGCATGGACTGAGGGCAGTGCCGTTGGCTCGGCGCTGCCTGGCAGTCGATCGCTGAACGCCTCAACACTCCCGGGAGGCGTGACATGACAAACGAGCAACAAGCGTTGTTGGACTTGCCGATCTGGCTGGTCATCGTGCTCGCCTTGCTGGGTGGGGTGTCCGGCGAGATGTGGCGCGCCGACAAGGAGGGCGCTCGCGGCTGGTCGTTGCTGCGGCGCCTGGCCCTGCGCTCCGGCGCCTGCATGATCTGCGGGGTGTCGGCGTTGATGCTGCTGTATGCGGCCGGCCTGTCGATCTGGGTGGCCGGGGCGTTCGGTTGCCTCACCGCGATGGCCGGTGCCGACGTCGCCATCGGCCTCTACGAGCGCTGGGCGGCCAGGCGCATCGGCGTCTGCGAAATCCCCCCGCCGGACTCCCGTCCGGATCAGTAACCCGACACAGGAAGTCACTTATGTCCGTCGACATCGACAAACCGTCGCAGTTGCTGCTGGCCATCGCGCAAACCCTCGGGGCGGCTGCCTCGGGTTTGAAGGTCGCCAGCCGCCATGACTTCGACGCCACCTTCGACCAGGCCTGGGCCCTGATCGCCTGCGAGCGCAATGCCAGTGCCAGTCGCGCTCCTGACGGGCGCATCGCCCATGTCCTGACGATCTCGCTGCAGATCATCACCTCGCCGACGCTGGCCGATCCTGGCCTGGCCGCGTGCGACCTGGCCAGTGTGCTCAAGGGATTGATCACCGATAACCACTGGGGCCTGTCGCGCAGCCAATGCGACCTGCCGGAAAACATCGACGCCTTGCCATCGACCTTTCTCAACGGTGCGCAGGAATATTCCGCCTGGACCCTGTCCTTCGACCAGACGCTGTACCTCGGTGCGCTGCTGTTGGACGACCCGCTGGGCGTCCCGAAATTCGCCAGGACCTGGGAAGTCTCGGACATCGACGACCCGGACCAATACACCGAGCTGGAGGGCTGAAGCATGTTCGACGCGCTTTTACGCCAGCAACTGGGCCCGTTGATCGAGCGTCTGGCCGAGATGGAGACGGAACTCGAAGACCTCTACCGGCGCACCGACAGCCTGTGTCGGGTTGGCGTGTGCCAGGAGGTCGATGCCGCCAGCAACACCTGCAAGGTCAGCCACGGTGACCTGCTGACCCCGGCGATCCGTTTCTTCAACCCCAGCGCCGGTGCGCAGAGCGAATCGCGCATTCCCTCGGTGGGTGAGCAATGCCTGTTGCTCAACCATGGTGGCGGTGATGGCGGTGCGCAATCGGTGGCGTTGTTCGGGCTCAACGGCAGCCAGTTTCCACCGGCCTCGACCCAGGCTTCGCTGACGCGTCGCCTCTATGTCGACGGCACGGAAAGTGGCTACGACGACGCCCTGCATGCCTTTCACTGGAACAACGGCCCGGCGGCGTTCAACGGCTCTCGCGAAGCGCTGGCGTTGAATCTCGGCCCGGCGAGCCTGTTGATCACGCCTCAGGTCATCGAACTGCAACTGGGCGCGGTCGGCTTGCGACTCGATGCTTCCGGTGTGCACCTGAGCGGCCCGGTGGTGGATCACCAGGGTCGCGTCATCAGTACCGCATAGAGAGTCTCCCATGATCGGAATCGACAGAAACACCGGGGCGGCGGTCGACGACTGGCCGCAATTCGTACAGCGCGCCACCCGGGCGCTGACCACACCCCTGGGCACGCGGCAGAAGCGTCCGCTGTATGGCTCGCTGATCCCCGAGCTGCTGGGTCGCAACCTCGGCGACGACCTGTTGCTGCTCGCCCAGAGCTACGCCGCCCAGGCCTTTTACAACGAACAAAACGGTATCGCCGACTTCCAGCCGCAGGCCATCGTCGCCAGCCGCCGTTGCGCCGGCCTGGTGTTGCGCTTTGCCGGCACCTGGAACAACCGCATGCAAACTTTCGAGGTGGTGACATGAGCATGTTGATCCCCGGCCAGAACCAGTTGGCCGAACCGTCGATCGTCACCGTGGAAGCGTTCGAAGAACTGCTCGCCGAGTTCAAGACGTTTGTCGTCGAGTACGTCGGCAGTCGTTCGCCAGAGACGGCGGTGAAGCTTGCGGCCAGCCTGGACAACGAAAGCGAATTGCTGACCCTGGCGCTTGAAGCCTTTTGTGTGCGCCTGCAACTGCACGAGCGCAAATATAACGCCCGCATCAAGCAGATGCTGGCCTGGTGGGCGACCGGCAGCAACCTGGACGCCCGCCTGGCCGACATGGGCCTGGAACGGCAACTGCTGGACCCTGGCGACCCGCTGGCGTTTCCACCGATTGCGCCGGTGTACGAAAGCGACGATGACGCGCGCTTGCGCTATTACCTGGCACCCCATGCACCGGCGGCCGGTTCGCGCATGCAGTATCGCCGCGAGGTGTTCACCCTTGGCGAACGCCCGGCGGTGAAGGTCGAGGCCCTGGCGTCAGGTGAAGTGACGGTGACTTACAGTTTCGCCCCGGACGGTTTTGCCGCGCAGGTCAAGGACGGCAATGGACGCCGCACGGCACCGGGCGAAGTGATGGTCACGGTGCTGGCGCGCGACGGTGATGGCTCGGCCTCCGAGGCCTTGCTCGATGGTGTGCGCGAGCACTTTGCCCGGCCCGATGTGCGGCCGGAGACCGACCGCGTCACGGTGCAGGGCGCGCACATCCATAACTACCGGATCCGCGTGGTGGCGAAGATCAACGCCGGTCCCGATTCGGGGCTGACCAAGACCGCTGCGCAACGGCAATTGCAGGCGTATGCGCAGAGCTGTCATCGCCTGGAAGGGCGGGTCGATCCGAGCTGGATCGACTACACGCTGCACAACGCCGGCGCGGTCCAACTGGATATTCTCGAACCGCTGGAGCCGATCGTCACCACGGCGTTCGAAGCGCCGTACTGCACCGCGGTCGAGGTCGAGGTGCTGACGTTATGAGCGACGACCCAACCCGCTCGACGCTGCTGCCGGCCAACAGTTCGCCGCTGGAACAAGCCCTGGATATCGGCTTTGGCGCATTGCTTGAACGCATCGCACCGCCGTTTCCCGAGTTGATGAACCCGGCCACGACGCCACTGGCGTTCCTGCCGTATCTGGGGGCGGATCGCGGTGTCAGCGAATGGAGTTCCGCGGCGGATGAAGCAGAAAAACGCCTGACCGTCGAACTGGCCTGGCCGACGGCGCGCCAGGCCGGCACCCGCCAGGCCCTGGAAAACGCCGCGAAGGGCCTGCGCCTGCGGCCCGAAGTGCGGGCGTGGTACGAGCAGGTGCCAGTGGGCCAGCCGTACAGTTTTTCTGTGCGGGCGTTCACCGAGCAACCCTACAGCGCCGAAATCGACGCCCGTCTCGACCAACGCCTGGCGCAGGCCAAGAGCGAGCGCGACCTGTTGTCGGTGTCGGTGGGCCTGAGCGCCTTCGGCAGCCACGTCATCGGTGCGGCGACGGTGTGCGGCGAGCTGACCAGCATTTATCCCATCGTTATCGAAGGGCTCGAGGTGTCGGGGCAGGCCTTCGCGGCCGGCGCGCTCTACACCGTCGAAACCTCCATCATTTATCCACAGGGGTCCTGAATGGCCGACTATTACACCCTGCTCACCAACGCAGGAATTGCCTACGAAACCGCCTGCAAGGCGGCGGGCGTGCCGATCAAGCTGTCGCAGATTTCGGTCGGCGACGGTGGTGGCAGCGTCTACAACCCGGCCGCCACTGCCACCGCGCTCAAGCGCGAAGTCTGGCGCGGCCCGATCAACGCCCTGTTCCAGGACGAAAAGAACCCCAGCTGGCTGCTCGCCGAAGTGACCATCCCGCCGGAAGACGGTGGCTGGTACGTGCGTGAAGCCGGGCTGTGGACCGACACCGGCATCCTCTATGCCATCGTCAAATACCCGGAATCGTTCAAGCCGGTGCTGGCGACCTCGGGCTCGGGCAAGGAGTTCTACATCCGCTCGATTTTCGAGACCAGCAATGCGGCGAACGTCACCCTGCTGATCGACGACACCGTGGTCAAGGCGACCCGGGCGTGGGTGATGAGCTACCTCGCCGAGGAACTGGCCAAGCTCGACGGCAAGCAATCGGTGCGCGTGGCGACCACGGACAACATCGTGCTCAGCGGCGCACAGCAGGTCGATGGCGTGGCGGTGGTGGCCGGGCAGCGGGTGTTGGTCAGGGCGCAGACGACAGCCAGGGACAATGGCCTTTATGTCGCGGCCAACGGCGCATGGTTGCGGGCAGCGGACGCCAACACCAACGCCAAGGTGACCGCCAACCTGACGGTGATGGTCGAGGAGGGCGCGATCAACGGCGACTCGCTATGGCACCTGGTGACCAACGGGCCGATTGAGCTGGGCACGACGGCGCTGGTGTTTGAAATGCTCGCGGGGCGCACCGGGATTCAGGCGGGGACGTACAAGAGCCTGACGGTGGACAAGTATGGCCGCGCCACGGCCGGCTCCAACCCGGACACCCTGGCGGGTTTTGGCATCAAGGACTCTTACACCAAAGCTGAAATCGAGGCGTTGATTGCGCAGGCGTCGGCATTGCCAGTTGGCAGCATCGTCGGATTACCGGTGAACAAGATCCCGCCCGGTTTTCTTGAAATCGACGGGAGTGTGCAGAGCGTTGCCACCTACCCGGATCTCGCGGCTCTTCTGGGCGCGGCGTTCAACCAGGGCAACGAAGGTGCAGGTTACTTCCGTCTACCTGATTCGCGAGGCGAGTTTCTGCGGGGTTGGGATCATGGGCGAGGGGTGGATATTGGGCGCATTCTTGGTACTAGACAAACCGATCAACTCCAAGGCCACCGACATTCAAGAAATCTCACTGGCGAACGTGAGCGAGCCTACAAAGATGGCACAGGGTACGCGGACAATGCTGTCGGTTCGCTAGGTTCAGCCGTAGTTAGCGCAAGTTCTGGCGATCCCATCCCCGACGGATCTAATGGTGCCGTACGTGTAGGCACTGAAACCCGCCCACGCAACCTGGCCGTGATGTGGTGCATCAAGGCGTGGAATGCTCCGATTAACCAGGGAAACATCGACGTTGCAGCACTTGAGACCCAAGTGCTGGCGTTTAACAACAAAATCTCTCAACTTTTCAAAAACCCTAGCGACGTCAAGGCGTCACGAGCGATCAACGTCACTTACACCAACAGTTCAGCGCTGCCTATTCTTGTCAACGTGGCTTTTGTCGGTACTGCTCCTAACCAGACCGCAATTATAGTTCTCGATGGTGTCAGCATCTATGGCTCTTCCTTTCCGAGCGCAGGGCTCAGTCTGGCGGTGTCTGCAATTGTTCCTCCTGGATCGACCTATAAGGTTCCGGCTGGCAATTACACCATTACCAATTGGGTGGAGATATGGTGATGTATTACTTCATTGATGACGCTGGAAGTGTCTATGCTTTTGTTTGCGAAACGGATGCACCTGAAGGTCTTTCGCCGATAAGCGAGTCTGATGCATTGGCACTCGCTGGCGGTCCATCCTCCAAACCTGACTACCCTGCCTTGATTGCAGCAGAGCGTTATAAGCGCGAGGGGGCAGGTGTTCCAGTCAATGACTTTTTGATAGATACCTCCCGTGACAGTCAAGCTTTGCTTGCGGGCGCTGCGGTCTCGGCGATCATGGACCCGTCTTACAGATGTAACTGGAAAACCAGTAACGGTTTCGTCGAGTTGACGTCGATCGAGCTTTTGAGCATTTCGACCGCTGTACGCAATCACGTTCAAGCGTGTTTTGACCGAGAGTTAGCTTTGCTACGTGTCGTTGAAGCAGGAGAGTACAGCGATCACATGTTGTTGGAAGGCTGGCCCGAGGTAACGTCCGGCCTCGTTACGAGTCCCGGTCATAAGCCATATCCCCAATAAACGCCCCGCTCCGACGGGGCGTTTTCTTTCCCGAAATCCAACCCGTACACAACCCCAACAGCCCCTTGCCCAAGGGGCTTTTTCATTCATGGAGAAACACCCATGGCAGAACGCCAAACCTACACCGTACTGCGTCCATTCCCCACCGGGGGTGGTCACTGGTCGAGCATCGGCCAGCAACTGAGCCTGCTGGGCGTCGAGGCCAGCGCGTTGCTGGGCGCCGGTCGCCTGGAGCATGCAAAAACCGAAGCCGCCGAATCGGCTTCTCCATCCACCGCGGCGAAAAAAGCCGCTGCCAAGAAGGCTGAATAACCATGGCTGAGGTTTTGAACTTCGAGCACAACGGCATTACCGTCAATGCCACCGAATCCCCCGAGGCCATGGGTGGCCTGGGTGACAACGTCATCGGTCTGATCGGCACCGCGCCGAAGGCCGACCTGCTGATTCCGCGCAATGCGCCGTTTCGCATCAACAGCTTCACCCCCCAGGCGCTGCTCGACCCGACGGGCGCCGAGGAAGGCACGCTGTTTCACGCGGTGTTCCAGATCCTGAAAGTGGTCAAGGTGCCGGTCTACGTGGTCATCGTCGAAGAGGGCGAGACCGCCGCGGACACGCTGAACAATGTCATCGGCGGCATCGACCCGCTGACCGGGCGCAAGCTCGGCCTGGCCGCACTGGGCGGCGTGGCCGAAGACCTGACCATCATCGGCGCGCCGGGCTTCACCGCGACCAAGGCCGTGGCCGGTGAGTTTGCCGCGTTCGGCAAGCGCATCAAGGCCCGTGTGGTGCTCGACGGCAAGGATGTCGCGGTGGCCGACCAAGTGACCTACAGCCAGGAACTGGGCGGCGCAGAGCTGGGTTTCGACCGCTGCCTGCTGGTGCACAACATGCCGTCGGTGTACTCCAAGGCGGCGAAGAAAAACGTCTTCCTGTCGCCGTCCAGCCTGGCCATCGCCGCGCTGGCCAAGGTCAAGCAATGGGAAAGCCCGGGCAACCAGGTGACCTTCGCCGAGGACGTGTCGCGCGTCGTCGAATACAACATCCTCGACACCTCCACCGAGGGCGACCTGCTCAACCGCTACGGCATCAGCTACTACGCCCGCACCATCCTCGGCGGCTTCTCGCTGCTGGGTAACCGTTCGGTCACCGGCAAGTTCATCAGCTACGTCGGCCTGGAAGACGCAATCAGCCGCAAGCTGGTCAAGGCCGGCCAGAAAGCCATGGCCAAGAACCTGACCAAGTCGTTCATGGACCAGGAGGTCAAGCGCATCAACGACTGGCTGCAAACCCTGGTAGCCGACGAAACCATCCCCGGCGGCAGCGTGTACCTGCACCCGGAACTCAACAGCGTCGAGAAGTACAAGAACGGCACCTGGTACGTGGTCATCGACTACGGCCGCTACGCGCCGAACGAACACATGATCTATCAACTCAACGCCCGTGACGAAATCATCGAGCAGTTCCTGGAGGACGTTCTCTAATGTTTACCAACCGCGTAAGACAGGCCATCGCGGCCACCCTGCAAGGCCTGCCGTTGTCGGCGACGGTGGAAGAGTTCACCCCGCCCAAGATCGAGTTCGAGATGGAGGCTCAGGTGGGTGGGCGCTTCATCGGCGAAGAAATGGCCAAGAGCGGCAAGGCGCTCACGGCGACCTTGAAACTGCAAGGCATGGGCCCGGAAATCATGCTCGCCCTGGGCGTCAGTCTGGGCGACGACATTTTGCTCAATGTCCGTGAGGCCGGGCAGGACCAGGACGGCAATACCTGGTTCACCTACCACACGGTGGGCGGCAAGCTGAAATCCCTGGCGGAAACGTTGATGAAGATGAACGAAAAACCGACCACCACCCTGGAGCTGTCCTGCCGCACCTACACGCGCCAGGAGAACGGCATCCCGGTGATCGACATCGACGTGCGCACCCAGAAGTTCGTACTCAACGGCGTCGACATCCTCGGTGATGCGCGGCGGGCGGTGTTGTTGCCTTAATCCTCAGCACAAACACGGACCAACCTGTGGGAGCGAGCCTGCTCGCGATGGCGCAGTGTCAGACGCCTTCAATGGTGGCTGATCGACCGCTATCGCGAGCAGGCTCGCTCCCACAAGGGATCTTCCTACTAAGGATCCCCCATAAGGTTCGGTTCTTCTTCACTCAGGAATTCCCCCATGACATGGACACCCCCAACCCACACCCTGCTGGCGCCAATCACCGCCGACGACGGCACGCAGATCGAACAGATCCCCCTCAAACCGCTGTTCTACGCCGCACAAAAAGAAGCCCTGGCCCGCGCCGGCGATGATGAAGACGAGCAGTTCTTCGAACTGGCATTGCTGGCCACCGGGCTGTCGGTCAAGGAGCTCGACCAGCTCAAGCGCCCGGACTACGTGAGCATTGCCCACTACGTACACGAAATGTCGACCTTGCCCGCTTCGCACTTCCTTGAAGTCGATGGCGAACTCGACCCCGATGAAGTGAGCCTGTTGCAACCGCTCGCCGTGGCCGGTCGCACCCTGACCACGCTGACCCTGGAAATGCCGGTGCTGCGTGCCACCAAGGCAATGAAAAAACTCAAGACCGCCAAGGAACGTGCGGAATTCATCACCGCCCATTGCACCGGCCTGATGCTGCCGGACCTGGCCAACCTGAGCGTGCCGGACTGGACGCAATTACAGGGGCGTATCGACGATTTTTTAAACCAACCGGCGGCCTTCTTTCGCAGCGTGACATCGAAGTGATCCTCGATGTGGTGCCGCTCATTTATCCGGTGAGTGAGGCACAGATTCTGGAGTGGGACGCCGACAAGGCATTGCGCCGCTATGAGATTGCGCTGAGCCGCCTGGGTGTGAAAGAGGAGTAGGGAGGATGGCAGACAGCAAGTATTCGATGAGCGAGGCGACGCTCGACAGTTTTGGTTTTTCGACGTTTAACGTCGCTTCAGTGCCTTATGGCCTGAGCGGTTTTTCCGGCGCCATGGCCCAGCTCGGCGCGGCGTTGAACGAGGCCAGCCTGGACATTCGCCTGTTGACGGTGGAGCAGGGCAAGCTCGGCGAAGTGATCTCATCGCTGACCGCCGCGTTGTTCGCTCCGCGCTCGCAACTGAGGACGTTTTCCCAGGCACCTGGGGCGCGTGATGAGTCGCCGTTCAGGCTCAATGTCGAGGTGCAACCGCGGCCTTCGCTCGAGTCGCCGCGTCTGATGGCGCATCAGGCGGATAATCACACCTGTCAGTGTGAGTTGAAATCGCCTTTGCAGGTGTTGGTTGAGCAACAGATTTTACAGGCCTCAGCGCAACCAATTGCCCCACCCACCGATTCGTCGCCCGCTTCTGTAAACCCGAACGAGGCGAGCCTGGCACGGCTGAAGAGCGCGGTGACCCCGGATTTTTCCAGCGCGATCGACAAGGTGAGTTCGTTCGCGGAAGAACACCCCAAGCTGGCAGTGGTTGGCGGCTTGCTTTATTCCGCGGGGGCCAGGCTGGTCGAAAAGGTGATCGACGAGGCGTACTCCAAAGCCGCTGAGCGCATCCTGGGCGGGAGTACCGGCAAGGAGCAGCCTGCCGAGAATGCTGAGGAAGGCAAAGGTAAATACAAGGGCACAAGCAAAGGCAAAAAGAAAAAGGGAGCTCGTTCCAAATCTCCCTCGAGTCCTGACGACTGCGCACCCTGTGTGGGGAGTCATCCCGAGAAGTGCACGGGAGCCCTCCAGCCGGATTGCTGCGACTGTTGCAGCCTCACGCCGAGCCACAAGACGGATCAGGTCAAGTACAAGTTGTTGGAAGGGCACGACAGGATACCGCTCGCTCCCTTGCCAGAACCGCGGCTGAAACTTACTTCAGCAACGGCAGATACTCAGGCGGTGACCAGCACACTTGGTCTGAATCAGGCGCAGAACCTGGTCGCTCCTGACAACCCGGCGAAGACCGGCTCTCTGCTTGGCAAGGCAGCAAAAGCTGTATCCATTGTGGATAAGACAGTGGCGCCCCTGAGGATGGTCGGCGCCGCAATCGACATTACCCAAGGCATCGCCAACGGTGACACCAAGGCCGTGGTTTCTTCTGCCGGTAGCCTGGTCGGCTCCACCGCCGGGGCCGCAGCAGGCGCGGCCATCGGCACGATGATTTTCCCCGGAGTCGGCACCGCCATCGGTGGCCTGGTCGGAGGGCTGGCAGGTTCCGAAGTGGGCGCCATGCTCGGCGAAAAACTGTTTGGCCTGGTCGACCGCCTGCGCACACCCGACCAAGTCAGCAAAGACCTGACGACGGCGGCTGCACCGCCCGGCGCGCCCATCAACTTCGCCCCGTCGATCCAGGTCACCTGCCCCAACGCCGACAACGCCGAGCAGATCCGCAACGTGGTCGCACAGCAGTTGCAGGCGCAATTTCACGGGGAGTTCGTGCCCTTGATGAATCACAACGCCCTCGCCACACGACGCGACGCGGCCCTGACAGATGGAGGTGTGTAATGCGTCAGCAAATGGCACTGGGCAGTTTTATCTTTGGCCTGTCACGCAACTTTGCCTACAGCGGCATCGTGCGCGTGTCGGATGGTGGCTGGGCCGACATCAATGTGGTGATGGGCAAGCCGAAATCCATGCAGGCGGGGCAAAAGGCACAGACGCTGAAGATCAGCGGCAAGTCGATGTACGCAGTGGCCATGGAGCGGCTCGATGAGCTGCGGGTGCTCCAGGCGTTGCGCGTGCCGCTGCCGATGGTCGATGGCATCGGTACGCACTGGGGGCTGTGGCGCATCAACGCGGTGACGGAAACCCAAAGCGCCGTCATCGACGATGGCACGGCACTGGTGATTGATTGGTCGGTGGATTTGTCGGAGTTCATCCATGCGTAGAGTACGAAGTGTGGCCGGTGACTCGGTGAATCTGTTGCTTTACCGGGAAACCGGGCGTTGCGATGACGCGCTCGAAGAGGCGTTGTGGCGCCTCAACCCGAAGCTGCAGGAACAGCGCGCGGTGTTGCCGGCGGGTATCTGGGTGGTGTTGCCGGAACTGCAAGCGCGCTTGCCTGCGAGTGCGCCGGTTTCGGCCTGGGATTAAGGAGGGCTCATGGCACAGGGTTTTACGCCTGCGGTAGAAATCTATGGGGCCAACGCGGCCCTGATCAACCAGCGGCTGATCAGTTGGAGTCACATCGACGCCGCTGGCATCGAGTCCGACCAACTGACGCTGGTGCTCAATCTGGAAGGGCTCGAAGGCCTTCCCAGCCTCGAAGGCAAAATCGGCCTGCGTGTCGGCTACCTGGAATCGGGGCTGATCGACAAAGGCCAGTTCGTGGTCACACGGCGCACGCCGACGCTGTTTCCCCTGCGCCTGACCCTGGTGGCCACGGCGGCGCCGTTCAGTGCGGCGGACCAGACCGGGTTCAAGCAGCGCCGCTCGGTCAGTCATGGTCCGACCACCCTCGGTGCGCTGTTTCGCGAGCTGACCTCGCGGCACGGTTTTTCGCCGCGGGTGGCCTCGGACCTGGCGCTGATCAAAATTGCCCATGTCGATCAATCCAACGAAACCGACATGGGTTTCCTGACCCGCCTGGCGCGCATTCACGACGCTGTCGCCAAGCCGTTCAACGAGCTGTATGTGCTGGCGCGCAAGGGCCAGGCCAAATCACTGTCGGGCAAGGTGCTGCCCAACATTCAATTGTCGGTGACGACCAACAATCGTCCGGGCGATCACGCCTTCACCTCGGCCACGCTGGATGAAACCAGCCGGGCCAAGTATCAGGGCTGCAAGGTGCGTTGGTGGGACGCGGCGGCCGGCAGGATGAGGGTCGAGGAGAGCGGCATGGCGCCGTTCAAGACCGTCCGCCAGAACTATCACAGCGCTGACGAGGCGCGGGCGGCGGGTGAAGGCGAGGTGCGCCGGATGATGCGTGAAGCCTTGAAGGTGGCGATCGAATGCCCCGGCCATCCAGGGTTGGCAGCCGAAGGCGTGGTGTTGCTCGACAGCACCTGGCCGGACTTCATGCGCGGACGCTGGTCGATCGACAAGGTCACCGCCAGCGGTAGTCGAGAACAAAGCTACCGCTGCACGATTGCCGCGACTTGCCTGGATGCCCGCTCGGAGCCAGCAGGATGAACATCACACAAACCCAACTGCAAACGATCATGCCCGACGCCCGCGCTCAAGCGGGCGTTTTTGTCTCTGCGCTCAATGCCGCCATGGCTCGCCACGACATCAGCACGCCCAGGCGCATGGCCGCCTTCATCGCGCAGATCGGCCATGAGTCCGGGCAACTGCATTACCTGCGCGAGCTGGGCAGCGAGCAGTACTTGAGCAAGTACGACACCGGCCCCTTGGCCCTGCGCCTGGGCAATACCGCCGCCGCGGATGGCGACGGGCAGAAGTACCGGGGTCGTGGCCTGATCCAGATCACCGGCCGGCGCAACTACCAACAATGCAGCGTGGCCCTGTTCGGCGATGAGCGTCTGCTGGCGCGTCCCGAGCTGCTCGAACAGGCGCAATGGGCCGCCGAGTCCGCCGCCTGGTATTGGGCAAAAAACGGCCTCAATGAGCTGGCCGATCGCGATCTGTTCAACAGCATCACCCGTCGTATCAACGGCGGCCTGAACGGGCTGCAGAACCGCCTGCAATTGTGGGCGCGGGCGAGGGCGGTGTTATGCCAGCCTTCGGCCTGATGCCGCTGGCCTGGCGGGTGCTTGGCATTGCGCTGGTGGTGGCGGTGCTTGCGGCTGGACCGGCGGCGCTGGCCTGGCGTTATCAGGACGCGCACTACGCCCGGCAACTGGCAGAACAGGCCCGGCTGCACGGCGAAACGCTGAACCAACTGACCCAGGCTGCGGCCGCCCGCCAACAGGCCGAGCAGGATAAACGCCAGGCACTGGAGCAGCGCCTGGCGAGCAGCGAACAAACCCATTACCGAGCGCTGAGCGATGTCCAACGTGATCAGGATCGCCTGCGCGATCGCCTTGCCACTGCTGATGTGCGCCTGTCAGTCCTCCTCGAGGCCGCTGACGCCGCCTCAGGCTGTGCCATGCCTGCCGCCGCCGGCTCCGGCGGCGTGGTTCATGGCCCCGTACGCGCCCGACTTGACCCGGCGCATGCTCAACGAATTATCGCCATCACCGATGCCGGCGACCGCGCCCTGATCGCGTTGCAGGCGTGCCAGGCGTATGTCCGGGCCCTGCACTAACATCCGGTACGACCTTGTCACTTGCAAGCGCATTGCGCTCGTGTACGGTAGGTCTATTCCGCCCATCAGGAGACGCCCGTGAAAGTCATCACCCAGCTGGCCGCAGACCTTGGCAGACAATTGCAGCTTCTCAACGCCCACGTTTCCACCGCCGAGTCCTGTACCGGCGGCGGGATCGCCGAGGCCATCACCCGCATTCCCGGTAGCTCGGCGTGGTTCGAGGCCGGTTATGTCACGTACTCCAACTTGCAGAAGAACCTGCAACTGGGGGTGCCGGTGGAGTTGTTCACCACGGTGGGCGCGGTCAGTCGCGAGGTGGTCGAGGCCATGGCCAGGGGCGCGCAGGAGCGCAGCCGGGCGTTTTTCTCGGTGGCAGTCAGCGGTGTGGCCGGGCCTGATGGCGGTTCGCCGAACAAACCGGTGGGCACCGTATGGTTGGCCTGGGGCGTCGGCGAGCAGGTGTTCAGCGAGCTGCAGCACTTTCCCGGTGACCGCGACGAAGTCCGCCGACAAACGGTGAAGGCCGCGCTAGAGGGGCTGCTGCGCCATGCTTCGGCAGAAATCTCAAATCAGGGGTAGGCGATCGGTAATCCCTGTGGAATAATACTGGCTACTTATACAGGTGTTGGCCGTCAGGCCTTATTGATTACGTGAGGACTTTAATGGACGACAACAAGAAGAAAGCCTTGGCTGCGGCCCTGGGTCAGATCGAACGTCAATTCGGCAAGGGTGCCGTAATGCGTATGGGCGATCAAGACCGTCAGGCGATCCCATCCATCTCTACTGGCTCTCTGGGTCTGGACATCGCGCTCGGCATCGGTGGCCTGCCAAAAGGTCGTATCGTTGAAATCTACGGTCCTGAATCTTCCGGTAAAACCACGCTGACCCTGTCGGTGATCGCCCAGGCTCAAAAAGCCGGTGCGACCTGCGCATTCGTCGACGCCGAACACGCCCTCGACCCAGAGTACGCCGGCAAGCTGGGCGTCAACGTCGACGACCTGCTGGTGTCCCAGCCGGACACCGGCGAGCAGGCCCTGGAAATCACCGACATGCTGGTGCGTTCCAACGCGGTTGACGTGATCATCGTCGACTCCGTGGCGGCCCTGGTACCCAAGGCTGAGATCGAAGGCGAAATGGGTGACATGCACGTGGGCCTGCAAGCCCGCCTGATGTCCCAGGCTCTGCGTAAAATCACCGGTAACATCAAGAACGCCAACTGCCTGGTGATCTTCATCAACCAGATCCGGATGAAAATCGGTGTGATGTTCGGCAGCCCGGAAACCACCACCGGTGGTAACGCGCTGAAGTTCTACGCTTCGGTTCGTCTGGACATCCGCCGCACTGGCGCGGTGAAAGAAGGTGACGAAGTCGTCGGTAGCGAAACCCGCGTCAAGGTCGTGAAGAACAAGGTAGCTTCGCCGTTCCGTCAGGCCGAGTTCCAGATCCTTTACGGCAAGGGCATCTACCTCAATGGCGAGATGATCGACCTGGGCGTGCTGCACGGTTTCGTCGAGAAGTCCGGCGCCTGGTATGCCTACAACGGCACCAAGATCGGTCAGGGCAAGGCCAACTCGGCCAAATACCTGGCGGATAACCCGGACGTCGCTGCTGCGCTGGAAAAACAACTGCGTGACAAGCTCTTGTCCACGGCAGCTGTAGCGGACGCCAAGGCATCCGCCGTCAAAGAGACCGAAGACGATCTGGCCGACGCTGACCTCTGATTGATCCGATGACTGCCGTACTCGATACACTCGTCGCGGTGCGGCGAACCGCAATGGACCTGCTCGCGCGACGCGAGCACGGTCGGGTCGAGCTGACGCGTAAACTGCGTCAGCGCGGCGCCCTCCCCGAACTGATCGACACAGCACTCGACCGCTTGACGGAAGAGGGCCTGCTGTCCGAATCCCGTTACCTCGAAAGCTTCGTTTCCTACCGGGCCCGATCCGGCTATGGCCCTATGCGCATTCGCGAAGAGCTGAGCCAGCGTGGCCTGCAACGCGCCGATATCGAATTGGCGTTGCGCGAGAGTGGTATTGACTGGCAGGAACAACTGCAAGACACCTGGCGGCGCAAGTTTTCCGGGCACTTCCCGATAGACGCCAGGGAGCGTGCCAAGCAAGGCCGCTTCCTGAGTTATCGCGGTTATTCCATGGAGATGATCAGCCGCCTGTTAAGCGGCCGAGGGATGGACGATTGAATGAAACGGCTCGCTAGTGATAGCGGGCCGTTTTTTTTGTCTCACGTCACCTTCAAGGGTTCGCGGGTGCGCTGTGGGGCCAGGGGTTTGGACTGCGCCCAGTTTTCCGGCAGGTTGATGTAGTCCACCAGTTCCCGCAGCCGCCCATGGTTGCGGGCATTGAAGGTGAACGTCAGTCGCGCCAGATGGCTGAACTGTGCTTCGTCCTGCTCTTCACCGCTGTAGGCATGTTGATGGAAGTGATCGCTCAGGCACAGGTCGGCGAAGGCGTGCTGAATGTGCTCCAGCGCATCGTCGCTGAGCTTGTGATTCATGCGGATCACGAACTGGTGCTTGAGCCAGCGGGTAGAGTGGAAGTTGCTGTAGAACTGGTTGATATGCGCCACGGCTTCTTCGACGGTGTAAACCAGGCTCACCAGCTTCAGGTCGGTGGGCAGGATGTAGCGGTTGTCCTCCAGTTGATTGCGGATGAACTCCAGGGCGCCGTGCCAGAACTGGCCGCCTGGCGCGTCCAGCAGCACCACCGGTACCAGCGGGCTCTTGCCGGTCTGGATCAGCGTCAACACTTCCAGCGCTTCGTCCAGCGTACCGAAACCGCCGGGGCACAGGACCAGCGCGTCGGCCTCCTTGACGAAAAACAGCTTGCGGGTAAAGAAGAAGTGGAACGGCAACAGATTGGTGGTGCCGTTGACGGTGGGGTTGGCATGCTGCTCGAAGGGCAGGGTGATGTTGAACCCCAGGCTGTGCTCGAGACCGGCGCCTTCGTGGGCGGCGGCCATGATGCCGCCACCGGCACCGGTGATCACCATCAGGTCCGAGCGCGCCAGTGCAGCGCCCAGCTCACGGGCCATGGCATACAACGGGTGTTCGACGGGGGTGCGGGCCGAGCCGAACACCGTGACTTTACGGCGTCCCCGGTACTGTTCGAGCACGCGGAAGGCTTGTTCGAGTTCGCGCAGGGCCTGCAGGGTGATTTTGGCGTTCCAGCGGTTGTGGTCTTCCTGGGCCATGCGCAGCACGGTCAGGATCATGTCGCGGTAGATCGGGTTGTTCGGGCTGTCGGGTGAAACCAGGTTGAGTTGCTCTTCGACCTTGCTGATGAGGTCGTGGCCGCTTTCTGCGAAATGACGGTTCAGGAGGTCATTCGGTTGGTAAGGCATCAATTTCTCCTTCCATTTTCAGGCAGTGTTCCCTTGGGTGAAGGCGCATCGCGAGACGTCAATCGGGCAGCCCCCTCACTGCCGTGAAAAATGAATGTGAATACTGTGAATCTAGACCCTTGCGGTGATTTGCGCTGACTTGATCATTGCGCTGCAAAGTCTTTCCTGGCAACCGCTTATTGACGGTTTGCAAGGTGATTTCACCGCTCGTCTGAACGTTCACCGCATGGCGGACGCTCTGATTTACTAAATTACAGGTGTGACACGACAACTTTGCGTCAAAGGCAGGGCGCGCGGTACGAGCGGTTAAAGGATTTCAACGTGCAAGGAGGCGGTAAGCCATGGCCAGAATCATTCTGGAGATCGATACGCAGTTGTATCGGTTATTGAAGTCATCGGCCGAGACCCATCATTTGAGTCTCGAGGAGGAGTGTTGCCGACGTCTGGAGGGCGGCGAGCGACGCTCACGCTATTTGCAGGCGCTGGTCGCCGAGTTGCGCGCCGAGGATGAGCAGCGGCGCGCCAATTCCCGTTGAATCACTTTTTCTTTGCAGGTGCGGCTTTCGGGCAGTCGGATTCCTGGAAGCTGGCCGAGCCGACTGCGCGATTGGTTTTCACCTCGGTGAAGTCATAACGCATGATCGCGCCCTTGGCCATCAGCTTTCGAAAGCCCGGGTTGTTGCACACCGAAGAACCGAGCTGGAAATACACGGTTTTCGGGTCAGCCCGCATCTGCTGGGCGTGGCTGCTTTGCACGCTCAAGTGATTGATCAGCGTATTGCCTTCGACGGTGTAGCCCTGATCGAGAATGTCTTCGTTGATCGCCCGTGGTGTGCCGACGCTGCTTTGTGCGGCGACGTTGCGCAGCTCTCGGTTGAGATTCTGCTCACTCAAGGATGCAGCCTGAGCGTTGAAGGACGACGCCAGCACAATGGCTGCGGTGGGGACGATAAGGCGCAACATGAAACTCTCCTGTTCAGTGACTGGTGCTTCGACCCGCCACATGACTGTGCGTTCAGTGGGCGCGAATTATAGGGGAGGTGGTTCTTCCCGGTACAGGCTTGCGCTGACGGCTCTGATAAACTGCCGACCTTTATTACCCCCGAGTGTCGTTCGTGTCGATCGTTCCTGCCCCGCATCACGCCCCCAACGCCGTAGCCCGCTTGCGCGACCAGCGCGAGGAGGAGGGCATCAAGCCGCTGCAGGCCCGTGGCTGGCGTGCGCCGCGTTGCCATGACTGCCGGGTGATCGTCAGCCATTGCCTGTGCGCCTGGCGTCCGCAGGTCGAAGCCCGATCCGGCGTGTGCCTGATCATGACCAACAAGGAAGTGTTCAAGCCGAGCAACACCGGCTGGCTGATCGCCGACGTGGTGCGTGACAACCATGCCTTCATCTGGTCGCGCACCGAACCCGATCCGCAGTTGCTGGCGCTGTTGGCCGACCCGCAATGGCAGCCCTATCTGGTCTTTCCGGGCGAGTACGTCGAGCCGCAGCGGGTGACCAATACGGTCGCAGTCGATGGCAGCAAGCGGCCCTTGTTCATTTTGCTGGATGCGACCTGGACCGAGGCACGGAAGATCTTCCGTAAAAGCCCGTATTTCGATGCGCTGCCGATTCTCAGCCTGCTGCCCGAGAAACTGTCGCGCTACCGCCTGCGTCGCTCGACCCGCAGCGAGCATTTGTGCACGGCCGAAGTGGCTGCGTTGTGCCTGGATCTGGCCGGCGATATCGAGGCTGCATCGGCCCTGGACGCTTATTTCGATGTATTCAGCCAACATTATCTGGACGCCAAGCATCAGTTGGAAATGAACGTCAGTACGCCAGCACATGCCGAGCTGCTGCCGTTTGTGTCCAATGGCACCCCGGTCACCGGCTGATTGTCGCCCATACTGCAAAGAACTGTAGCGGCCTGGCACCTTGACCACCCCGGTTTCGCTGGGCATGCTTGGCGCCGATCAGGGCGGGGCCGCCGTATTGTTACGTGACGTAACCGGCGTGACGTGCCCTGTCGGTGCAGCTCCGTGGCTGTGCCTTGAGTTGTTAGAAGAACAGGATCATTTGAAAAATGGCCACATACGAAATCCTGATTGCCGATGACCACCCGCTGTTTCGCAGCGCCCTGCACCAGGCGTTGACCCTGGGCCTTGGCCCGGACGTCCGTCTGGTGGAAGTGGCGAGCATTGCCGAGCTGGAAACCCGTCTCGACGAGAAGGCCGACTGGGACCTGGTCCTGCTGGACCTGAACATGCCGGGCGCCTACGGGTTCTCCGGGCTGGTGTTGCTGCGCGGGCAATACCCGCAGATCCCGGTGGTGATGGTGTCGGCCCAGGAAGAGGCCACCATCATGGTCAAATCCCGTGAATTCGGCGCCAGTGGCTTCATTCCCAAATCCAGCGACCTGAGCGTGATCCAGAAAGCGGTGCGCGCGGTGCTCGATGGCGATGTGTACTGGCCGCCCCAAGCGTTTGAAGCGGTCAGCGTTTCCGACGAAGCCAAGGCCGCCAGCGAAGGCCTGGCCAGCCTGACGCCCCAGCAGTTCCGGGTATTGACCATGGTCTGCGAAGGTTTGCTGAACAAGCAGATTGCCTACGAACTGAACGTGTCCGAGGCGACGATCAAAGCCCACGTGACGGCGATTTTCCGTAAACTGAACGTGCGCACCCGGACCCAGGCTGCGTTGCTTCTGCAACAACTTGAGTCAATTTCAAGCCAGTAAGGGATGGCGTCTTCACGCTTTTTTGACTTGGGTTGAACTAGCTTTCCCACTCCTTTTTTGGTCAGTTGCGACTCTATATGTCACCTTTCAAAGGCCAGACCGGCCTGAAACGCATCCTCAACGCCTCCGGTTATTCGCTGGACGGCCTGCGCGCCGCCTTCAACGGCGAAGCGGCTTTTCGCCAATTGGTATTGCTCAACGTCATCCTGATCCCGCTTTCGTTCTTCCTGAACGTCAGTCGTGTCGAGCAGGCGGTGCTGATTGCCGTCTGCCTGCTGGCCTTGATCGTCGAGTTGCTCAACTCGGCGGTTGAAGCGGCCATCGACCGTATTTCCCTGGAACTGCACCCGCTGTCGAAGAATGCCAAGGACATGGGCAGTGCCGCCCAACTGGTGGCGCTGACCATGATTACCCTGGTGTGGGCGGTGATCCTGCTTTAAGCGATCGGCGGCAGGACGATCTCGTCGCTGCGCTGGACCCCTGCGGTAAAGGCGCGGCACAGATCGAGAAACTCACGCATCGCCGACGTCTGATATTTCTGTTTGTGCCAGATGAAATAGAACTGCCGGGCCAGGTCCAGGTCGGGCGTTTCCACCGGCACCAGGCTGCCCCGGCGAAAGGCATCGCGCAGGGCCAGGCGTGAAATGCAGCCAATGCCCAGGCCTGACTCGACGGCGCGCTTGATCGCTTCGGTGTGCTCCAGCTCCAGGCGGATATTCAGTGCGCTGCGGTGGTGACGCATGGCCTGGTCAAAGGTCAGTCGGGTACCGGAGCCCTGTTCGCGCAGGATCCAGGCTTCCAGGCTCAGTTCATCCATGGTCGCCGTGCCGCGGCTGGCCAAGGGATGTTGTGGCGCGCAGAACACCACCAGTTCGTCCTCGACCCAGCTTTGCACTTCGATGTCCGGATGGTTGCAATCACCCTCGATTAGACCCAGATCAATTTCATAGTGCGCCACCTGTTGCACAATGTTGGCAGTGTTCTGCACGTGCAGCTTCACCTGGCTTTCCGGATGGCGCTGCATGAAGCTGCCGATCAACAGGGTGGCCAGGTAATTGCCGATGGTCAGGGTCGCGCCCACTGCCAGGGAGCCGAAACCGGACTTGCCGTTGAGCAGGTCTTCGATTTCCTTCGACTGGTCCAGCAGCGCCACCGCTTGTGGCAGCAACTGTTTACCGAGCGCGTTGAGGCTCAGGCGTTTGCCGGCACGGTCGAACAGCTGGCAGCTGGACTGGCGCTCCAGTTCGGTGATCGAGGTGCTCGCCGCCGATTGCGAGAGATTGAGCAGCCCCGCAGCGCGGGAAACGCTCTCCTGCTGGGCGACGGCGACGAAGACTTGAAGCTGACGGAGAGTAAATCGCATATCTATATAACCGATAACCCTTATCTTAATAATCCAGTTAACAGATATTGTCGTCGCGTTTAGAATACGTTGCAATTGCGCACAGCATTTTCGTCAACGCTCAAGGCGCAGACCAAATCTCCAGGAGTCCCACGTACATGAGCAACATGAACCACGAGCGTGTCCTCAGTGTTCACCACTGGAACGACACTCTGTTCAGCTTCAAGTGCACCCGCGATCCGGGCCTGCGCTTCGAGAACGGTCAGTTCGTGATGATCGGCCTGCAACAGCCCAACGGCCGCCCGCTTATGCGCGCTTACTCGATCGCCAGCCCGAACTGGGAAGAGCATCTCGAGTTCTTCAGCATCAAGGTGCCGGATGGTCCGCTGACCTCCCAGCTGCAGCACCTGAAGGAAGGCGACGAGATCATTATCAGCAAGAAGCCTACCGGCACGCTGGTACTGGACGACCTCAAGCCTGGCAAACACTTGTACCTGCTCAGCACCGGTACTGGCCTGGCGCCGTTCATGAGCGTCATCCAGGACCCGGAAACCTACGAGCGTTTCGAAAAAGTGATCCTGTGCCACGGCGTGCGCTACGTCAACGAAGTCGCCTACCGCGAATTCATCACCGAGCACCTGCCGCAGAACGAGTTCTTCGGCGAGGCGCTGCGTGACAAGTTGATCTACTACCCGACCGTGACCCGCGAGCCATTCGAAAACGAAGGCCGCCTGACCGACCTGATGCGCAGCGGCAAGCTGTTCCGCGACATCGGCCTGCCACCGATCAACCCGCAGGACGACCGCGCCATGCTGTGCGGCAGCCCAAGCATGCTCGACGAGACCAGCGAAGTGCTCAACAGCTTCGGCCTGACCGTTTCGCCGCGTATGCGCGAGCCGGGTGACTACCTGATCGAGCGTGCGTTCGTCGAGAAGTAACAGTCGCAGCCTCCCGAAAACCCGCGTTGCCTCACGGCAACGCGGGTTTTTTTATGCCCGTTTATCCCTGTAGGAGCGAGCTTGCTCGCGATGGGGCGTGTCAGTCGAATCAAGTATCAACTGACACACCGCCATCGCGAGCAAGCTCGCTCCTACAGGTCATTGTGCGTTTGCGGGAACGACTTCCAGCACCCGAATCATTTCCGGTGTCGGGTAATGCCAGCGCACGTCCACGTCCCAGAATTGCGCGCCGTATTCGCGTTCGGGGGCGGGTGTCTGGTAGGCCGGGCGTGGGTCTTGGGCCAGGCATTGCTCGATCAGCTCGACCAACGGTTCCGCCAGCCGCTGTGCATGAGCGTGGGCCTGTCGTAGCGCGTCATCGGCCCATTGCACGGCAATCGGCTGCGGCGCCGCGCTGGCGATAGCGTTGCTGGCGCTGTCGATGATGTCGGCGTAAGGCACGTAGGGTTTGATGTCGAGGATCGGCGTGCCGTCCAGCAGGTCGATGCCCGATATCCACAGGCGATCGGCCTCGACCTTGTCCAGCTTCACCACCGACTGGCCAATGCCATTGGGGCGGTGCGTGGCGCGGGTGGCGAACACCCCCATGGACTTGTTGCCGCCCAGGCGCGGCGGGCGCACCTTGAGCCGGGGTTTGTCCTCCAGCGCCTGGTGAAACAGGAACAACAGCCACACATGGCTGACCTGCTCCAGCCCTTGCACCGCATCCCCCTGATCGAACGGTGCCACCAGTTCCAGCACGCCACGGGCGGCCGGGGCCAGTTGCGGCTGGCGCGGGATGGCGAATTTTTCCTTGAAGCAGGAGCGTACGAAGCCGATGGGGGAAACGCTGTAGGTCATGGGATTGCGGTCGGGGGGAGTGAGGTGGGCATGATAACCCGATCGACTTTGTATCGGTGGTGAAGCTATCGCGAGCAGGCTCGCTCCCACAGGGATCTCCAGTGTTTGGCTAATCCAGTGTGGGAGCGAGCCTGCTCGCGATAGCCACACCACCAATCTCAGAGACTGAACCCCCCATCCAACGGAATGATGTTCCCGGTCATGTAGGCCCCCGCCGTACTCGCCAGGCTGATCGCCAACGCCGCCATCTCTTCCTCGCGGCCCCAGCGCTGCATCGGGATCAGCGCCGTGTCCTCGGCCAGCGCCTGCTCATCATTGCCGATGTGCTGGGTCATCTTGCTGGGGAAACGCCCCGGGGCAATCACGTTGACGTTGATGTGCTGGCTCACCAGTTCCCGCGCCAGTATCCGCGACAACTGGTGCAGGGCTGCCTTGCTCGGCCCGTAGGCGTACGCCTGTTCGCCAAAGGAAGAAATCCCGGCCACCGAGCCGATGTTGATGATCCGCGCGGGATTGGCCGCCGACCCGCCCTTGCGCAGCAGCGGCAGAAATTGCTGGATGCAGGTGAACACCGAGGTCACGTTGAGCTGCATGACCTTTTCCCAGCCCTTGACCGGGTAGCTCTCCAGCGGCGCACCCCAGGTGGTGCCGGCGTTGTTCACCAGGATGTCGAGGTGGGTGAGGCGTTCGCCCAGGCGCGTTGCCAGTTGCTGCACGCCTTCCTCGCTGGCGAGGTTGGCGGCCACGCCGTGGCACTTGCCGTAGGCGCTCAATTCGTCAGCGGTTTGCTGGCAGGCCTCGGCATCCCGGGCACAGACGTACACGGTGGCGCCGGCTTCGACATAGGCCTTGGCGATCATCTTGCCGATACCGCGGGTGCCGCCGGTCACCAGTGCGGTGCGGCCTTGCAGGGAAAAGTACGGGTGCATGGCGAGTCCTGAGAACTGAAGGTCACTACACCCTAGTCGTCAGTCGCGTGCCGCGCAGGCACTATTTTTGCGCGGAATGAGCGGTCATACGGCCGGGCCTTGAGCCGCCGATGGGCGGCCCGAGGCTGGCGTGGCGTTACTGTGGGCGAACGCGCAGGGTCAGGCCCTTGAGGAAGTTGCGCAGCAACTGGTCGCCACACGGGCGGTAGTTGGTGTGGCCGAACTTGCGGAACAGCGCGCTCAGCTCCGGCTTGGACACCGGGAAATCGGCGGCCTTGAGGATCGCGTGCATGTCGTCTTCCTTGAGCTCGAACGCCACGCGGAGCTTCTTCAGGATGATGTTGTTGGTGACCGGCACTTCTATCGGCTGCGGCGGACGGCTGTCGTCCTTGCCGCGCTTGAACACCACCAGGCCATCGAGGAAGTGCGCCATGACCTCGTCCGGGCAGCGCACGAAGCCTTCTTCGTCTTCTTCCTTCTTGTCCAGGTAGGCTTTCACGTCATCGAGCGCCACGTCCATGCCGCCGAGCTTGATGATTTCGACGACTTTCTTGTCGCTGATGTCGAGCATGTAGCGCACGCTGCGCAGTACGTCGTTGTGAATCATGGTGTGCAATCCTGATATCGGCAGTGGGCACCGCACTGGGGTGGTGCCGGAATGTGGGGGCGTGGACAGTCCTAGAACTTCTCTTTGCCCGACAGGTAACGCCATTGGCCCAGCGGCACCTTGCCGATGGACACGCCACCGATGCGGATGCGGCGGATGGCCACGGCCTTCAGGCCAACGGCCTGGCAGAACAGGGCGATCACGCCCGGTTGTGGATTCTTCAGGGCAAAACGCAGGCGGTTCTCGTTCTGCCAGCTGGCCTTGACCGGCGGCAGCTCCTTGCCCTTGTACGTCAGACCGTGCTGCAAACGGTTGAGGCCGTGCTCGATCATGCCACCTTCGACGTCGACCACGTATTCCTGTTCGATTTTTGCCGCGTCGGCGGTGAGCTTGCGCAGGACTTTCCAGTCCTGGGTGAACACCAGCAAACCGCTGGCGTTCGGTTGCAGGTCGGCGCTGGCGGTCAGGCGCAGGAAATGCCCGCGCAGGGGTCGCTTGCCGAAGCGATGTTCTTCGCTCAGGGTCGCGGCGCCCAGGGTGGCCATGGCCGTGTCGGGCGTCCATGCCCGGCTCGACGTTGAGCAGCAGGGTCACGGGTTCCGGTGCGGTGGCCTTGGCCTCGGGGTCGAGCGCGACTGTTTGCGTGCTGACCTTGAACTGCGGCTCGTCGATGACTTCGCCGTCCACGGTGACCCAGCCACCTTCGATGAACAGCTCGGCCTCCCGACGGGAGCAGCCGACCAGTTCGATGAGGCGTTTGGAGAGACGAATCGGGTCAGTCATGACAGGGCCGTAACAAAAAAGGGGTGAGCATTGTACCTGCGTTGCAGTGCTTTTTGTGGGAGCGAGCCTGCTCGCGATGGCGGTGTGTCATTTGATCGTTCCCACGCTCTGCGTGGGAATGCTTCCACGGACGCTCCGCGTTCGGCTGTTGAGGGACGCAGAGCGTCCCGGGCTGCGTTCCCACGCAGAGCGTGGGAACGATCAATCACCGTGTGTCAGGCCTTGCGCGTCAGTTGCTCGGGCTGGCGCAGCCGCATGTGCAGCAACGGATACGGTTGCCCCATGCCATCGACCTCCGAGCGGCCGATCACCTCGAAACCCTGCTTGAAGTAGAACCCCAGCGCCTGCGGGTTCTGTTCGTTGACGTCCAGTTCATCGGCGTTCAGGTGCTCCATGGCGTAGCGCAGCAGTTGCTTGCCCAGGCCCTGGCCACGGTGCGCCGGGTCGATGAAGAGCATTTCGATCTTGCCCGCCGCGACCCCGGCAAACCCGGTGATGCGCTGGCGTGAGTCCTTGGTGCAGATCAGCATTACTGCGTCCAGGTAACGGGTCAGCACCAGGTTTTTCAGCAGTTCGATATAGCTGTCGGGCAAGAAATCGTGGGTGGCGCGCACCGAGTCTTCCCAGACCCGGGTCAGTTCCGGATAGTCACTTTGTTTCGGCGTGTGGATGACCGCATGTTGGCGCATGGCCATAGGCCCCTTTGGCAGTGGAGAGTGCGTGTCCTTTCTCCCCATACGATAGCCGTAAAAAAGCCCCGCATCTCGTGACGAGAGCGGGGCTTTTCGGGTTTTTTGCGTTAGATCTGTTCGGCCCAGAGGTCGTATTCGTCGGCGTCGGTCACTTTGCACCAGACCTTGTCGCCCGGCTTGAGGTTGCTGCCGTTATCGATGAACACGTTGCCGTCGATTTCCGGGGCATCGAAGAAGCAGCGGCCAACCGCGCCTTGCTCGTCGACTTCATCGACCAGCACTTCGATTTCACGGCCGATGCGCATTTGCAGGCGCGCCGAGCTGATGGCTTGTTGGTGCGCCATGAAGCGCTCCCAACGGTCCTGCTTGACGTCGTCCGGAACGATTTCGAGGTTCAGGTCATTGGCCGGGGCGCCTTCCACCGGCGAGTACTGGAAGCAGCCGACGCGGTCGAGCTGGGCTTCGGTCAGCCAGTCGAGCAGGTACTGGAAGTCTTCTTCGGTTTCGCCAGGGAAGCCGACGATGAAGGTCGAGCGGATGATCAGGTCCGGGCAGATTTCACGCCAGTTCTTGATGCGCGCCAGGGTCTTGTCTTCGAACGCCGGGCGTTTCATCGACTTCAGCACTTTCGGGCTGGCGTGCTGGAACGGGATGTCCAGGTACGGCAGGATCTTGCCGGCGGCCATCAGCGGGATCAGCTCATCGACGTGCGGGTACGGGTAAACGTAGTGCAAGCGTACCCAGACACCGAGGGTGCTCAGGGCTTCGCACAGTTCGGTCATGCGGGTTTTCACCGGCGCGCCGTTCCAGAAGCCGGTGCGGTATTTCACGTCGACGCCGTAGGCGCTGGTGTCCTGGGAGATCACCAGCAGCTCCTTGACGCCGGACTTGACCAGGCGCTGGGCCTCGTCGAGCACGTCACCCACCGGACGGCTGACCAGCTTGCCGCGCATCGACGGGATGATGCAGAAGCTGCAGCTGTGGTTGCAGCCTTCGGAAATCTTCAGGTACGCGTAGTGGCGCGGGGTCAGCTTGATGCCTTGCGGCGGCACCAGGTCGATCAGCGGGTTGTGATCCTGCTTGGGTGGCACCACTTCGTGCACCGCGCTGACTACCTGCTCGTACTGCTGCGGGCCGGTCACGGCCAGCACGCTCGGGTGCACGTCGCGGATGTTGCCTTCTTCCACGCCCATGCAGCCGGTGACGATCACCTTGCCGTTTTCCTTGATGGCTTCGCCGATTACTTCCAGCGATTCAGCCTTGGCCGAGTCGATGAAGCCGCAAGTGTTGACCACCACCACGTCGGCGTCCTGGTAGGTGGACACGACGTCATACCCTTCCATGCGCAGCTGGGTCAGGATGCGCTCGGAGTCGACCAGTGCTTTGGGGCAACCCAGGGATACGAAGCCAACTTTCGGATTGGCTGGCGCAGGAGTGGTGGACATGTCTAACCTCGGTATAGGGATTGCCCGACCTTATAAGGAGGGGCGACAGACGGGCGCTTGGGCGCCTCTGATCAAAAAGTGCGCAATTCTAGCGATGGTACGCGCGCTTGACCAGCTTTATGCAGGGAAAAACGACGAGTGCTGCGCTATGCTTCGCGCCGTTACGCTTTGCCGGTTTTTACAGTCAAGAAAACGTCTGTAACAACAAGTAAAATAGCGGACGCCGGATGCAGGGCATGGCGCTTCTTCATCGGCAGTTCAGTCTGGGTATCAGGGGTGGTGGATGGGGCAGGCAAGTAGTCATGCGGCAGGCGCCGAGCATTCGGCGGTAAAGCCGATCGGCATGCTGGTCGCGGCGGTCGGGGTGGTTTACGGCGATATCGGCACGAGCCCGCTGTACACCCTCAAGGAAGTGTTTTCCGGTGGCTATGGCGTGCCGGTCACCCATGACGGTGTGCTGGGCATCCTGGCCCTGATTTTCTGGTCGCTGATCTGGGTGGTCTCGATCAAGTACATGATGTTCGTCCTGCGTGCCGACAACCAGGGCGAGGGCGGGATCATGGCGTTGACCGCCCTGGCGCGCCGGGCGGCCGCCGGGCACGCCAGGCTGCGCACTTTGCTGGTGGTCTGCGGCCTGATCGGCGCGGCGCTGTTTTATGGCGACAGCATGATCACCCCGGCGATCTCCGTGCTCTCGGCCATCGAAGGGCTGGGGCTGGCGTTCGACGGTATCGACCATTGGGTGGTGCCGTTGTCGCTGGTCGTGCTGGTGGGGTTGTTCCTGATCCAGCGCCACGGCACGGCGCGCATCGGCATCCTGTTCGGGCCGATCATGGTCACCTGGTTCGTGGTGCTGGGCGCGCTGGGCGTCTACGGCATCCTGCAGCACCCGGAAGTGTTGATGGCGATGAACCCGATGTGGGGCGTGCGCTTCTTCATTGTCCACCCCGGCATGGGCGTGGCGATCCTCGGCGCGGTGGTGCTGGCGCTGACCGGCGCCGAGGCGCTATACGCCGACATGGGCCACTTTGGCCGCAAGCCGATCGCCCGCGCCTGGTTCATCCTGGTGCTGCCGGCGCTGGTGCTCAACTACTTCGGCCAGGGCGCGTTGCTGCTCGGTGACCCGGAAGCGGCGCGCAACCCGTTCTATCTGCTGGCGCCGAGCTGGGCGTTGATCCCGCTGGTCGGCCTGTCGACCCTGGCCACGGTCATCGCTTCCCAGGCGGTGATTTCCGGCGCGTTCTCCCTGACCCGCCAGGCGATCCAGCTCGGTTACATTCCGCGCATGCACATCCAGCACACCTCCAGCGCCGAACAGGGGCAGATCTACATTGGCGGGGTCGAACTGGTCGCTGATGGTCGGCGTGGTCCTGCTGGTGCTGGGTTTCGAATCCTCCGGCGCCCTGGCCTCGGCCTACGGCGTGGCGGTGACCGGCACCATGCTGATGACCAGCATCCTGGTGTCGGCGGTAATCCTGCTGCTGTGGAAATGGCCGCCGCTGCTGGCGGTGCCGGTGTTGCTCGGTTTCCTGCTGGTGGATGGCGTGTACTTCGCTGCCAACGTGCCGAAAATCGTCCAGGGCGGCGCGTTCCCGGTGGTGGCCGGTATCGCTCTGTTCGTGCTGATGACCACCTGGAAGCGCGGCAAACAACTGCTGGTGGAGCGCATGGACGAAGGCGGGCTGCCGTTGCCGATCTTCATCGCCAGCATCCGCGTGCAACCTCCGCACCGCGTCCAGGGCACCGCCGTGTTCCTCACCGCCCGCCCGGACGCCGTACCCCACGCGCTGTTGCATAACCTGCTGCACAACCAGGTGCTGCACGAGCAGGTGGTGCTGCTGACCGTGGTCTACGAAGACATCCCGCGCGTACCGCCCACCCGCCGCTTCGAAGTCGAATCCCATGGCGAAGGCTTCTTCCGGGTGATCCTGCACTTCGGCTTCGTCGACGAACCGGACGTGCCGCAGGCGCTGAAATTGTGCCACCTCGACGACCTGGACTTCAGCCCGATGCGCACCACCTACTTCCTCAGCCGCGAAACCGTCATCGCCTCCAAACTCGAAGGCATGGCCCGCTGGCGCGAGGGCCTGTTCGCCTTCATGTTGAAGAACGCCAATGGCAATTTGCGCTTCTTCAATCTGCCACTGAACCGGGTGATCGAGTTGGGGACGCAGGTGGAAATGTAGCGTTTACGCACCCCTGTAGGAGCGAGCTTGCTCGCGATGGTCGTCAACGATAACGAGGGCATCTTGATACCCCGCGGTGCCCCGGCCTCCATCGCGAGCAAGCTCGCTCCTACAGGGGAATGGAGTAGCTGTTATTTTTGCGCTTTGTCTTTTGTGCGCGCAGGCGATGGCGTCAGCACTTTCACCACATCATCTACCAAGGCTTTGCTCATTTGCGCCAGGTAATGCGCGGCCCAGGCGTGTCGGTCGGAATCTCGGGCGTAGGCGGCGTCTTCGGTCAGGCCTTTGGCGAGGAACAGGAAATCGGAGGCCATGGACAGTGCGTCGCTCAAGGGGACGTCGCGGGTGACGTGGAACAGGGGTTGGTTGGAGCAGTAGATGAGAGGCGTAAGGCCGATGGTTTTGAGTTCTGTGGGTGAAGGCTTGCTCATGTGAATCTCCTAAGCTGAGAGAGCCGCCCCATTCGTTTCCAAGCAAATGGGAGGCAGCTGTGCGCAGGTTGGAAACCGGGAGCTTAGGAAACCGGCACGTCCGAAGACGTCCCACGCACAGCCGCCATGACAGAAGATCGCAGACGCGAAGGTCTGTCGTCATGCAGGGCACGTTGTTGCTTAAGCTAGTCGGGTTTCCAAGCCCGATCGCTGAAACGTCAGCGACGAACCGAGACTATCCCGTCAAAAACAAGCGCAACAGACATCAAAGTGCCCAAAAAGCGAGATTCGGAGTTTGCCTACAAGGTCCGGGGGCGTCATCCGATATTTCGGTTTCTGAATAAATCAAACACAACAAAAAGCCCCCGCTGCCGAACTGGCAAACGGGGGCTTTTTGTTGTGCACATTCCTCTGTAGGAGCGAGCTTGCTCGCGATGGAGGCCCAGGCACCGCTGGGTGTCAGGTCGCCCTCGTTATCGTTGACGACCATCGCGAGCAAGCTCGCTCCTACAGGGGCGGGGGATTACTCTTCCGCCACCTTGGTCTGGCGCTTCTCGATGACTTCGATCAGGCGTTGGGCCAGTTTCGGGTAGTTTTCGTCGAAGTGGTGGCCGCCGGGCAGTTTGATCGCTTCGCCCACGGCGGTTTTGTCGGTGCAGCCGCTTTCGTCGGTTTCTTCTTCGCCGTAGATGCACACCACTTTTTCAGCGGGCAGCTTGGCCATTTCCGGGCCGGTGGCGGCTTCTTTGCCGGCGTTGCCGAGCCAGCCTTCGACTTCGATTTCGAAGCTGCCGGTGCGGGCGAAGGCCAGCAGGATAATTGCATCAACGCGCTGCTGCTCGGACTCGGGCAGGCGGTTGTAGATGGCCGGCAGGACGTCGGCGCCGAACGAGTAGCCGGTCAGGATGAAGCGCTTGGTGCCCCATTTCTGCCGGTAGTGCTGCATCAGTTCGGTGAGGTCCAGGGCGCTTTGCTCCGGGCTCTTGTGCTGCCAGTAATAGCGCAGGGTGTCGATGCCGACCACCGGGTAGCCGATCTTGGCCATTTCGCCGGCCACGTCGCGGTCCAGGTCACGCCAGCCGCCGTCGCCGGAGAGGAACAGGGTGACGGTGTCTTTTGCCTGGCCGGCCGGCACTTCGACCACCGGGATCTGCAGGCCACCGGCTTCCTTGTCGCCGCCGACGAGGATTTTGCGCAGTTCGTTGTTCAGCACTTGCGGCAGGTTGATGTCGTAGTCGCTGATGCTGGTTTCGGCGTTCGGTTGATCGCGCACGAAGCCCGCGCTGGCGTCGTCCGGGTTGTCGTTCCAGGCCACCAGCCAGTGGCCGTGGGAGGCGCTTTTTGGCAGCAGGTGGGTGCAGCCGGGTTTTTCCAGGGCCAGGTCCACGGATACGGCCTGGGCCTTGTCGTCTTTCTGTTCCGCCAACCAGCGCCAGGCCAGCACCGCGCCCGGGCCGATGCCGCTGACCAGGGTCGCCGGGCCCTTGAGCTCGCGCAGGCCGGTTTGCAGGGCACGGCTCTGCAGCAGGCATTCCGTGGGCAGGATCACCTGGACGATCTGCGCCGATGCACTGCGGCTGAGGGTGGTCAGTTGCTTGTCGTTGAGTTTCTGCTCTTCGGTGACCGCCACCAGCACTTGTGCGCGTGGCGTCTTGCCGGGGATGACACGGGTCAGGACGGTGCCGTCAGCCGCGGTCAGTTGTTCGAGGGTCGGTTCCGGTGCCGGGCGTTTGAGGTACCAGTATCCGCCACCGAGGATCAGGGCCAGCACGATCAGCGTGCCCAAAACGTAGCGCAAGGAGCGTTGAATCATCAGCGTTTCACCAATCCAGTCAAGCCGCCCGCAATCAGGGCAGCAGTGTCGGCCAGGGCTACCAGCGGATCGAGTCCGGCCGGTACGGCCATATAACGGGGTTCCCAGTCAGGCTGGAACTTGTCTTTGAAGCGGCGCAAGCCTTGGAAGTTGTAGAGCTGCTCACCACGGCGGAAGACCATCGAGCCCAGGCGCTGGGTCAGCGGTGCACCGCGACGGGGTTGCAGCCCCGATAGTGGCACCATGCCCAGGCTGAAACGCGCGTATCCGTGACTCTTATAATGTTGGATCAGGCCGACCATCATGAACTCCATGGTCAGCTTGGGGGCTTCGGGGTGCGCGCGCATCAGGTCGAGGCTGGCCAGGTCATGGCCGTAGGTCTCGAGCAGGTTGGCGAACGCCACCGGGCGCCCTTCGAAGCGAATCACCGCGATGCGGAAATGTTTGAGGTAGTCATCGCTGAAACGGCCGAGGGAGAAGCCTTTCTCGCGTACGTTCTTGCCGGTCAGCCAGGCATCGGAAATCACCTTGAGCTCATCCATCGGCGCCTGTCCCGGCTCGAAGATCTCCAGCGACAGGCCGTCGCGGGTGCCTCGGTTCCAGGTGTAGCGCAGGTCCTTCATCTCCTTGCCCTTGGCTTCGAGATCGAAGCGCTGCAGATCGACCCGGGCTTCTTCGCCGAGCTTGATCGCGGTCAGGCCGATGTCCATGTAGTACGGCAGGTTCTCCGCACGCACCTGGTAGAACACCGGGCGGGCGTGGTGGATGTCGCACAGGTCGCGGAACTGCCAGATCATTTCCGCCCGTTGCTGGGCCGGGCCGATCGGGTCGTACAGTGCCACCAGGCTGCGCCCGCGCCGGGCGTACATCAGGAACGCCTCGTCGTTGGGGTGGAACAGCAGCGCCTTGTCGCCGGTCAGGGCCAGGCCGCCGTCCGGTTGCGCCGAGGCCATGAGGATCTTGTGCGCGCGCTCCAGTTCTTCGGCGGTTGGCAGATGAATCACCGGGCGTGCGGTGCGCAGCAGCCAGGTCAGGGAGACGATCATCAGCAACACGGCAGCGCCGAGCAGCGAGCGCAAGCCGCGTGGGGCATCGGCGTCGAGGGTGAACTGCCACCACAGCTGATGGCTGTATGGCACGTCCTGGTAGGCGAACAGCAGCAACCAGATCGACGCGCCCAGTACGCACAGGCTCGCCACCAGAAACAGCGGCGAAAACGGCAGTTCGGTCAGGCGGCTCGGGCGGTAGAACGAACGCCGGAACACGCCGAGCAGGGCGGCCGTCAGGGTCATCAGGCTGGCTTCTTCCCAGTCGAAACCCTTGAGCAGCGAGAGCACCGCGCCCACCAGCAGTAAAATGGTGGTCAGCATCCAGGCGGCGGACAGGCGCCGACGCAGGCCCTGGGCCAGCAGCAGGCAGAGCACGCCCACCAGGCTGGCGCCGAAGTGCGAGGCGTCAACCAGGCGATGGGGGATCAGAAAACCGATGTGTTCCAGGCGCGTGTCGATTTCCGGGGTCACGCCGGAGAACAGCAGGACCACGCCGGACAGGAACACCAGCACCGCCAGAATCGGCGCGGCCAGGCCGGAGGCGGCGCGCAGGCTTTGCCGGGTCTGGAACAGGCGCTGGCCTTCGTTGATCAGCAGCAGCACGCTGGCCACCAGCAAAGGCAGGATCACATAGATCAGGCGGTAGAGCAGCAGGGCGGCGGCCAGCGGCGCGGCGCCCAGTTTGTCGGCGAAGGCGGCCAGCAGGATCGCTTCGAACACGCCGACGCCACCGGGAACGTGGCTGAGTACACCCGCGGCCAGCGCCAGCAGGTAGACCAGCAGGAACGCACCGAAGGGCGGCGCTTCCGGCAGCAACAGATACAGAACGGTCGCGGCGGCGGCCACGTCCAGGGCGGTGATGATCAGTTGCAGGAAGGTCAGGCGGCGGCCCGGCAGGCGCAGGGTGCGGCGACCGATCTTGACCAGCAGGCTGTCCAGAAAAGGTTGCTCTGGCAGCCGACGCCGATAGATGCCGACCACCAGCACGCCGAACAGCAGCAGGACAGCAGCGGCCACGGTGCCCAGCAAGGCCTGGGACAGACCCAGTGCGGCGGAGGCGGCGGGCAGGTTACTGAGTGTGGCCAGCGCCGCCAGCGGTGGCAGGGCGCAGCCCAGGGACAGGCTGGCGAACAAGGTCATGCGCGCGACTTCTGCCGCGCCCAGGCCATGACGCGCATACAAACGGTAGCGGACCGAGCCGCCAGACAGCATCGACAGCCCGATGGCATTGCCGATGGCGAAGGCCGTAAACCCGCCGAGGGCCAGAACACGGGGTGTCAGGGTCGCGCCGGCATATTGGCTGGCCGACCATTCGTAACCCAGGAGGATGATGAAGCCGACCACGGTTGCCGCGAATGCGCCCAGCAAGGCCGGTTTCGGCACTTCCATGATCGAGTCGTGCAGCGCGTACAGGTCAAGTTCGCTCAGGAGGTGGCGACAGGCAATCAGCGCAATCGCGAACAGCAGCAGGGTGACCGCCAGGCCGATGGGTTGGCGGTACTTGCTCACCAGATCAAGCACGCGCAGACGCTCGGCCTTGATAGGTTGTGTCGCTGTGACGGGGTCTTGTGGATCAGACGAGTTGGCGCGCATCAATCACCTCTTGGATTGTGCGCGACAGGATGGGGGTATCCAGCCAAGTAACCAATCCCTGTAGAAAAAAATAATCACAAATTTTAACGCTTCTCACCGACACACGGCGATGGCGAATCTTCTGTCGTCGCGCGTTCGGTCTGCGAATCAGCATAGTCTGATCTCGACGGTTTGTTGCGAGCGAACGCATCACAGCAGAATGACAGGTCATTGTTGCGAAAGGACTTTTTCAACAGACACAAAAAAGGCCACTCTTTCGAGTGGCCTTTCTTGATGTTTGGTTGCGGGAGCCGGATTTGAACCGACGACCTTCGGGTTATGAGCCCGACGAGCTACCAGGCTGCTCCATCCCGCGTCTGTGAGGCGGCATTCTACAGGCGAACGACAGGGTGTCAACCGTTAATGCAGTGCAGGGTCAAATAAGTGGTGAAAAGCGGCAAACCGTCGCAGCTGATGACATAAGTTTCGGAATCGAAACGATTTCTCATTCAGCCTGAAAAACAGACGCGCAAAAAAAAGGCCACTTTTTCAAGTGGCCTTTTTCGATATCTGGTTGCGGGAGCCGGATTTGAACCGACGACCTTCGGGTTATGAGCCCGACGAGCTACCAGGCTGCTCCATCCCGCGTCTGATGGGCGGCATTCTACAGGGGATTGTGACAGTGTCAACCTTCCTTCCGGATAAAACCCGTTTTGCTTCAATTGGTTAGGTTGAGCACACGCACCTGTAAATGGCTGCGGGGCAGGTGGGATAAGGCTTTCAGCTCTATTGTTGGACAGTTTTCGATTGAAAAAATAAATTTATCTTCACGTTTCCTACCGGCTGGAAAGAACATTCAGACTACTGGTGCTATATACAGTTGTCGGTGAGATACTAGCGATCTTGTTGGCTTTTCATCCTTTTCCTTCGCCATGAACACTGCTTTCCCATGACCCAGCGAAAAATCATCCACGTCGATTGTGACTGCTTCTATGCCGCCATCGAAATGCGTGACGACCCGCGCCTGGCCGGCAAACCGTTGGCGGTGGGTGGGTCGGCGGACCGCCGTGGAGTGATCGCCACCTGCAACTATGAGGCCCGCGCCTACGGCGTGCGCTCGGCGATGTCGTCGGGGCATGCCTTGAAGCTGTGCCCGGACCTGACCATCGTCAAGCCGCGGATGGACGCCTACCGCGAAGCGTCGAAGGAAATTCACACGATCTTTCGCGATTACACCGACCTGATCGAGCCGCTTTCGTTGGACGAAGCCTACCTCGATGTCTCGGACAGCGCGCACTTCGGCGGCAGCGCCACGCGCATCGCCCAGGACATTCGCCGGCGCGTGTCCAACCAGTTGCACATCACGGTCTCGGCCGGTGTCGCGCCCAACAAGTTCCTGGCCAAGATCGCCAGCGACTGGAAGAAACCCAACGGTCTGTTCGTCATCACCCCCGATCAGGTCGAAGACTTCGTCAGTGGGTTGCCCGTCAGCAAGCTGCACGGCGTCGGCAAGGTGACAGCCGACAAGCTGGGGCGCCTGGGCATTGCCGACTGTTTACAACTGCGCGAATGGGACAAGTTGTCTCTGGTGCGTGAGTTCGGCAGTTTTGGCGAGCGACTCTGGAGCCTGGCCCGTGGGATTGATGAGCGGCTGGTGCACAACGACAGTCGGCGGCAGTCAATCAGTGTCGAAAACACCTACGACACGGATTTGCCCGATTTGAAGAGCTGCCTGGAAAAGTTACCTGAACTGATGGAAACCCTGGCCGGGCGCATGGCGAGGATCGACAGCAGCTATCGACCGGGCAAGCCGTTCGTCAAAGTGAAGTTTCATGATTTCACCCAGACCACCATGGAGCAGGCCGGGGCAGGGCGGGACCTTGGCAGTTATCAGTTACTGCTGACCCAGGCGTTCAACCGCGGTGGCAAGCCGGTGCGGTTGCTGGGGATCGGGGTGCGGCTGGAGGATTTGCGGGGTGGGTTCGAGCAGATGGAGTTGTTTGAGCGGTAGATTTGCGCTGCTCTTCGGGGTCTCATCGCGGGCAGGCCCGCTCCTACAGGAGATTGGTGAAACCTGTAGGAGCGGGCTTGCCCGCGATGTTTTTCAGTGGTTAGTTAACCCCCGGATCCGCCACCAACCGCCCACCATCCTTGGCCAGCGACTTCATGAACTCGGACTGCAACTCGGGATCGTTGCGGGTCAGTTCGATCAGGCTCTGCTCCAGTTCGCTGGCTTCTTCTTCCAGACCCAGCTCCGACAGACGTTTGACCCGGTGTACCCACTGGCTCACTTCGCCGTCTTCGAGGTCGTCGTAGATCAGCCCGTGGGCTTCGAGCAGTTTGCCGCGCAACGAGCTGCTGACCGCCAGGGTCGAGTCCGTATGCACGTCGTCCTTGCCGTCTTCTACGCGAATCAGCAGGCGGCTCAGATGGTTGATGTCACGTTCGGCGAACGGGCTGTCCAACAGGTTCAGGCGCAATACGCCGTTCTTGTCGGTGCTCAGCTCGAAGGTTTCCTTGCCGGCCTTGACCTCCACCGGACGCTCGCTCCATGGCAGGCTCGAGTATTCGGTGCGCTTGTCGAGCTGAACTTCGTCGATGCCGGCAAGGTTCTGCTGCGAACGACCATTGGACGGGACGTTCATGAACGGGTTGAGCCCGGCAATGCCGTAACTGAACCAGTCCCTGGTCACGCTATCGGGCAGGTTGCCGAGGGCGAACACATTGACCACGTTCGCGCCGACACCGGCCACCACGGCCACCGCGCCCAACGGGATCTCGTAGATCTCCCGCCAGGGCTGGTAAGGCGTATAGCGGTCGTAATGCCGCGTCACTTCGAACTCGGTGACTTCGAAGGTTTTCTGCTCGTGGATCTTCACCCGACGTTGTGGCAGCTCAAGCACCTTGGGCTCACCGACGTCGATCTGCAGGCGGTGGTCGAGCAGTTTGCGCTCGACCCGCTCCTCGTGCTCGCTGCGTTGCGACATGTGGTTGGCACAGCCGCTGACCAGCAGGGCGCCGCACAGGGCGGCGCCACCGAGGCCTAAGGTGTTTCGCTTGAACATGACGTCTCTATCTGGTTTCAGCGGCGGATACGGGCCTGAAGGAACGACAGTACGTCAGCGACCGGCAGCGCTTGCGGCTCGGCCTCGGTACGGCTCTTGTATTCCAGGTTGCCTTCGGCAAGCCCGCGGTCGCTGACCACGATCCGGTGCGGAATGCCGATCAGCTCCATGTCCGCGAACTTGATGCCCGGGCTGGTTTTCTTGTCGCGGTCGTCCAGCAGCACTTCGAAGCCGGCAGCGGTCAGCTCTGCATACAGCTTGTCGGTGGCTTCGCGAACCTGCTCGGTTTCGTAGCGCAATGGCACCAGGGCGATCTGGAACGGCGCCAGGGTGTCGCTCCAGATGATGCCCTTGTCGTCGTTGTTCTGCTCGATGGCGGCGGCGACCACGCGGGACACGCCGATGCCGTAGCAACCCATTTCCAGGGTCACTGGCTTGCCGTTCTCGCCCAGCACTTCGCACTTCATCGCCTTGCTGTACTTGTTGCCCAGCTGGAAGATGTGCCCGACTTCGATGCCGCGCTTGATTTCCAGGGTGCCCTTGCCGTCCGGGCTTGGGTCGCCGCTGACCACGTTACGCAGGTCGGCCACGGTCGGAACCGGCAGGTCGCGCTCCCAGTTCACGCCGAAGTAGTGCTTGTCGTCGATGTTCGCGCCAATGCCGAAGTCGCTCATCAGCTCGACGGAGCGGTCGATGATGATCGGCAGTGGCAGGTTCAGCGGGCCGAGGGAACCAGCGCCGGCGCCAATGGCGTCGCGCAGTTCGGCATCGCTGGCCATGACCAGGGGACTGGCTACGCCTGGCTGGTTGGCCGCCTTGATTTCGTTGAGCTCGTGGTCGCCACGGATGATCAGGGCGATCAGCTTGCCTTCTTCCTCGGCGTGCACGATCAGGGTCTTGATGGTCTTTTCAATCGGCAGATTGAATTTTTCCACCAGCGCGGCAATGGTCTTGGTGTCCGGGGTGTCGACCAGGCGCAGCTCTTCGGCAGGCGCAGGGCGCGAGGTTTCCCGTGGCACGGCCTCGGCCTTCTCGATGTTCGCCGCGTAGTCGGAACCGTTGCTGAAGACGATGTCGTCTTCGCCGGACTCGGCCAGCACGTGGAATTCGTGGGAGCCGGCGCCGCCGATGGAGCCGTTGTCCGCTTCAACCGGGCGGAATTTCAGGCCCAGGCGGGTGAACACGTTGCAGTAGGCCTGGTGCATGCGGTCGTAGGTGACCTGCAGCGAAGGCTGGTCGGCGTGGAACGAATAGGCGTCCTTCATGATGAATTCACGGCCGCGCATCAAGCCGAAGCGTGGGCGGATTTCGTCACGGAACTTGGTCTGGATCTGATACAGATTGATCGGCAGCTGCTTGTAGCTGCTCAGCTCGTTGCGCATCAGGTCGGTGATCACTTCTTCGTGAGTCGGGCCGGCGCAGAAGTCGCGCTGGTGGCGATCCTTGAAGCGCAGCAATTCAGGGCCGTACTCTTCCCAGCGACCGGATTCCTGCCACAGCTCAGCCGGTTGGGTGCTCGGCATCAACACTTCCAGAGAACCCGCGGCGTTCATTTCTTCACGAACGACGGCTTCGACCTTGCGCATCACTCGCAAGCCCATCGGCAGCCAGGTGTACAGGCCCGAGGCGAGTTTGCGGATCATGCCGGCGCGCAGCATCAGCTGATGGCTGATCACGACCGCGTCGGAAGGCGTTTCTTTCTGTGTGGCAAGCAAAAATTGACTAGTGCGCATGGTTGGCCGCTATCGAATGCTGATGACGAGAAATGACGGGGCATTGTACGGGCGAGTTCCGCTGGCGTACAGGCGTGCGGTCGCTGGTTTGGCCGGCGGGCGGGAATGTCCGCGCCCGCCGGGCTTTGCCGGGTAAAGGCCTCAGGACTCTTCCGCGACTTGCGTGGGAGCGGGCTCGGGCGTCGGTGTCGGGCCTTCGCGGCGGCTTTCCTGGAACCAGTGCAAGGCGATCAGCACCAGCGTCGGGACACCGAGCAGGGCCGTGATCAGGAAGAAATTGTGGTAACCGAATTTTTCCACCATGACCCCCGAGTAGCCGCCGATCAGGCGCGGCAACAGCAGCATGATCGAGCTGAGCAGGGCGTATTGGGTCGCGGAGAACTTGAGGTTGGTCAGGCTCGACAGGTAGGCGACGAACGCCGAGGTCGCCAGGCCCGAGCTGAAGTTGTCCAGGGAGATGGTCAGAATCAGCATGTTCAGGTTGGCGCCCATGTCGACGAGCATCAGGAACAGCAGGTTGGTGGCCGCGGACGCTGCGCCGCCGATGAACAGGATCGGCAGGATGCCGAAGCGCACGATCAGCAGGCCGCCCATGCCGGCGCCGACCAGGGTCATGATCAGGCCGAAGATTTTGCTGACGCTGGCGATCTGATCCTTGGTGAAGCCCTGGTCGATGTAGAAGACGTTGGCCATCACCCCCATCACCGTGTCCGACATCCGGTACGTGGCGATCAGGCCGAGCAGCAGCAGCGCCTGCCAGCGGTAGCGCAGGATGAAGTCGTTGACCGGCGTCAGCACCGGCGCCAGGCCGCGCCGGCCCATGGACGACAGGCACAGGGCGGTGAGCGTGATGTAGAGGATGGCGCGCAGGAACGCGCGATCTTCGAGCAGCAGGTCGAGCAGGCTGACCCCGCCGAACAGCACGCTGGCGAAATCGGTGTTGTACAGCTGGGTGAACGTCGCCGGTACCGACACCAGCAGCACGATCAGCACGAACACCGAGGCCAGTTGATGCACGAAGGTGTAGCGCCCGGCCTGCAATTGCGTGCGCAGCGGTACCGGCGGTTCGCGCATGAACAGCGACGTCAGCAGTGCAGGCACCATCAGCACGCCGAACAGCAGGTAAGTGCCGGCCCACGCCGAATGCTTGTAATTGAAACCGGTGGAGCCAAAGCCTTCGGCGAAATACAGCGCGCCGGCCGTCGCCAGCAGCGCTGCGACCCGGTAACCGGACATGTAGCTGGCGGCGAGGGCGGCCTGCCGGCTGTCGTCGGCGATTTCCAGGCGATAGGCATCCACTGCGATGTCCTGGGTGGCCGAGGCGAAGGCGACGACCACCGCAATGGCGATCAACCAGGACAGGTGTTTTTGTGGATCACAGAAACCCATGCCGATCAGGCCCAGGATCACCAGTGCCTGGGACAGCACCAGCCATGAGCGACGTCGGCCGAGCTTGCCGAGCAATGGCAGGCGCCATTGGTCGAGTAACGGCGACCACACCCATTTGAAGGCGTAGGCCAGACCGATCAGGCTCGCATAGCCGATGGTTTCGCGAGCCACACCGGCTTCACGCAACCAGACCGAAAGTGTCGAAAACACCAGCATGTAAGGCAGGCCGGCGGCGAAACCAAGCAACAGCAGCACAAGTGTCGAAGGGCTGGCATAGGCAGCAAGCGCGGCGCGCCAGGTTTTACGGGGCATGGGCTGAAGTCTGCCTCAAAATTTCGGAAACAAAGCGCGCACTCTAACCGCTGTGCTCTACCGGACGCCAGCCATGGCGCTGAATATCAACACGATTGTTGAGGACGCTGATGCCTTCCTCGCGTAATCGGGCGCGCTGCTCGTCACCCGACGGGCTGCCTGCCGGAAGGCTGATTCTGCCGCCGGCGCCGAGTACCCGGTGCCAGGGCAGTTTCGTGTCGCCGGGCAGTTGGCTCAGGGTTCGGCCGACCCAGCGCGCCGCGCGCCCCAGGCCCGCCAGTTCGGCAAGCTGACCATAGCTCACGACTTTGCCCTCGGGTACCTGCGCCAGGGTCAGATAAAGCGCCGTGCGTCGGATTTGCGCGGGGCTTTCGGTTTCGGCGGTGGGATCGCTCACGTCGGGTTTCCTGAAAATGTTCGCATCACCGTTCGTAGGGTAAATCCTCGATTGGCAATTGAGAAATGAACTCAATAGAAATCGTCGTGTCAGTCGTTGCTAGGGTCTTATTCCTACGGATAATGCCGACTTTTTTTCGCAAACTTGAGCCTTTATTTTGCTTATGGTTTCCAGAACTCTGCTGTGCCTCGCTGTCCTCGGTGTTTCCACGCCCCTGCTCGCCGATACCGTCTGGCTGAAGAACGGTGACAAGCTGAGCGGCAAGATCACCCTGTTCGATGGCGGCAAACTGCTGATCCAGACCGAATATGCCGGCGCGGTGCCGATCGACTGGAAACAGGTGAAAACCCTGGAAAGCGACCAGGAACTCTTGGTCAAGCAGGACGCCTACACCGGTGAGAAAGCCAAGTCGCTGCATTCGGCGGAAGACGGCAAGGTCACCCTGGCCAACGGCGAGGCGCCCAAGACCGTCGAGCTGGCGAGTATCCAGCAGATCCTCAAACCCAAGCCGGTGGTCGAGGATCTGGTGTGGAAGGGCAACATCGACGCGGCGCTGGATTACCAGCGGGCGGAGAAAGACACCGACGACTACGACATCGACTTCAAGACCACGGCCCGTCACGGTCGCTGGCGTCACATCGCCGAAGGCGAGTACAACCGCGAATTCCAGGACGACGTGGTGACCACCGACAACTGGCGCGCCGAGTACTCCCTCGACCGCTTCCTGACCGACAAATGGTTCTGGCAGGGCCGGCTGGTGTACAAGCGCGACAAGGTCGAAGAGCTGTCGCGTCAGCGCACGGTCGGTACCGGTCCGGGTTACCAGTTCTGGGATGACGAACTGGGGGCGTTCTCGCTGGGCTCGCTGCTCAACCGCACGGACTACGAGTTCGACGATGGCAGCAAGGAGAACTTCTACTCCGTGGCCATGAAGTGGGACTACAACCGTTACCTGATTGGCAAGAAGGTCGAGTTCTTCACCAACGGCGAAATCGGCAAGCCGCTGTCCGGCGTGGCCGAGTATGCATTGGATTCAGAGGTGGGCCTGCGCTACAAGGTGACGGACTGGGCTTCGCTCAACATCAAGGCCGAGCGTGACATCATTGATGGCACCAATGACGCGGACCTCGACAAGACGCGTTACACCGCAGGTTTTGGTGTGACCTGGTAAGGCATACCGCGCAGAAAAATCGCGGCCCTGGGGTCGCGTTTTTTTTGCCTGGCAAAAACAGCCGGGCACAAAAAAGCCCCGCTGTTGAGGGCGGGGCTTTTTACTAAAGCAAGGACAAGTTAGATAACTTGTACTTCTTCAGCTTGCATGCCTTTCTGACCGCGAGTAGCGATGAAAGAAACCTGTTGGCCTTCTTTCAGGCTTTTGAAGCCGTCGGATTGGATAGCTTTGAAGTGAACGAACAGGTCGTCACCGGATTGTGGGGTGATGAAGCCGAAGCCTTTTTCATCGTTGAACCACTTAACGGTACCGGTTTGGCGATTAGACATGGTGTAACTCCTTGAACAAAGATGACTGCGACTCAGGAAGAACCCTGGCCGAGACTGAGTGCAAAGAGCAGGAAAAATTCTTATTGATGGTTGGATCGAAATTCAACATATCGTGCAGAGATTCTCAGTGACACAAGCAACACAGTGGCGCCACCTTAACCCTTTTTCCAGAACGTGCCAATGCTTCTTGCGAAGGTTTCTCGGTTTTCGTGACTGACGGTGGTTTGTACCCTCTACAAGCCGCGTATTTTGTGGAGGATCGCCGAGATTTGCGCCCGGACTTTGAACCCTGGGCGCGGCCCCGGTAAGATGCCGGACAGATTTTTCACCCTCGCTATTTCAGGACATCGCCATGAGCATCAAATCGGACAAGTGGATTCGCCGCATGGCGCAGGAACACAACATGATCGAGCCTTTCGTCGAGCGCCAGGTGCGCGGCGAGAGCGACAGCCGAGTGATCTCCTTCGGCGTGTCCAGCTATGGCTACGATGTGCGTTGCACCAACAAATTCAAGGTGTTCACCAACATCAATTCGGCCATCGTCGATCCGAAGAACTTCGACGCCGGCAGCTTCGTCGACATCGAAAGCGATGTCTGCATCATCCCGCCGAACTCCTTCGCGCTGGCCAGCACCGTCGAGTACTTCCGCATCCCGCGCAACGTCCTGACCATCTGCCTGGGCAAGAGCACCTATGCCCGTTGCGGCATCATCGTCAACGTCACCCCGCTGGAACCGGAGTGGGAAGGCCACGTGACCCTGGAATTCTCCAACACCACCAACCTGCCGGCGAAAATCTACGCCAACGAAGGCGTGGCGCAGATGCTGTTCCTGGAATCCGATGAAGAGTGCGAAGTGTCCTACAAGGACCGTGGCGGCAAGTACCAGGGCCAACGCGGCGTGACCCTGCCACGCACCTGATCCATTCATCCAGGTCGCGGGAATTCCTGAGCGGGTAGACACTCTATTGGGTGTACTGCCCGGTCCGCGCACAGCGGGCGGGGCCTTTGCTCAGGAGTGCTGCAATGAAGATCGATCCGCGAATAAGTGCCGAACTGGCAAGGCTTGAGCCCAATCAGGTTGGCGTCCTGGCCTGGTCCTTGTTGGCACATCCTCCCATCAGCATGGCAGGGGGCATCCCCGGTCAGCCTGATCCTGATACTCCCAACGAACAACCCACCGAGCCGGGCGAACCGACGCTGCCCGACGAGCCGCCGCCAGCGCCTGTGGCGTAGCCGCACCGTTCCTGTAGGAGCAGCCGGTCGACGCTCGATTGCTCGCGATGCGGAGTGTCAGTCGATTGGGAAATGTCTGACGGATCGCTATCGCGAGCAAGCTCGCTCCTACAGGGGTTAGGTGCTTACAGGCCAAATCTCGTTATCGCCGATGACGAATATCCTGCACCGCTCATCCCGTTCCACCTGATACCCCCCGGTAAAAGCCCCGAACGCCGGCAGCAGGCTGACGCGTTCGCCAAAGCGAAAACACGCCAGCCGCAGGCTTTGCCTGCCCCGACCATGCAGCCGATACACCGGATGCACATGGCCGGCCAGCACATGTCGGGTGGGATGCGGTTCGGGTTCGTGTTGCAGGGCGAACGGGCCCAGCAGCAGCGGTTCGGGCACCACGCGAATGTCGAGGGACGCCGGCGGGTCGCCCGCCCGTTTGTCGTGGTTGCCGCGAATCAGCGTCATGGGCAGGTCGCGGTGCCGCGCGCGCCACGCCGCCAATGCGTTAAGCGTGGCACTGGCGTGGGAGCCGGGGCCGTGGAGGAAATCACCGAGGAAAATCAGTTGCCGGCAGGGTAGGGCCGCCAGTAATCCGTCGAGTACGGCAATGTTGCGGGTGGTGGTGCCCTGGGGCACCGGCTGGCCGAGGCTGCGATAGGCGGCGGCTTTACCGAAGTGGACGTCGGCGATCAACAGGGCCTGTTGTGTCGGCCAGTACAGGGCCTTTTCCGGCAGCAGCCACAATTCTTCGCCAGCCAGTCGAATGGGGTAGGGCGTATTCATCAGGCTTTCCCGGTTTCGGCGGTTTTCTCAAGGTCGCTGACCATGCGTCTGATTCGGTCGGCGAGTTTTTCCGAACTCATGCTTTCGCGCATGCGCTCGACCAATAGTGGAAAGCCCAGTGGTGTAGGGCGTTTGACCGAGTGCACGTCGAGTCGCAGTCGGCTGATGTGGGCCAAGGTCTGTTCCAGTCGATCAATATCCAGTTCGTTTCGCAGGACTTCTTCCCCCGCCTGAGCCAACAACAGGTTGTCGGCGTCGTATTGTTTGAACACTTCGAAGAACAGGCCGCTGGAGGCCTGGACCTGGCGGGTACTTTTCGGGGCGCCGGGGTAGCCGGCGAACACCAGCCCGGCGATCCGGGCGATTTCACGAAAGCGGCGCAGCGCCAGTTCGCCGGCGTTGAGGCTGGCGAGTACATCGTTCAACAAATGCTCGGGGCTCAGCAATTCGGGGCCCAGCAGACTCGGCCAATCCACGTAAGTCGCGCTGAGCAACTCCAGGCCGTAATCGTTGACTGCGATGGAGAATGTCACCGCCTGCCGCTGGCTGACGCGCCAGGCCAGCAGGCTCGCCAGCCCAAGGTGCACTTGGCGCCCGGCAAAGGGGTAGAGGAAAAGATGCCAGCCTTCGCGGGACTTAAGGGTCTCGGCCAGCAGGCTGTTCGAGGTCGGCAACCCGGACCAGCGTTGCTGCACCGCCAGCAAGGGGCGCAGCGCTTGCATTTCCGCGCCGCTGAATTCGCCCTGCGCCGCGGCACTGAAACGTGCAACCACCGCCTGCGCCAGTTCGTTGGAAAGCGGCATGCGTCCGCCGTTCCAGCGCGGCACCGCGGCTTTCTTCACCGTGCTGCGCTTGACGTAAGCCGTCATGTTTTCCACGCGCACCAGTTCCAGCAGGCGACCGGCGAACAGAAAGCCGTCACCGGGCTTGAGGCGGGCGATGAAACCTTCCTCGACACTGCCCAACTGCTTGCCGCCACCGCCCTTGCTCCAGAACTTCAGGTGGATGCTGGCGTCGCTGACAATCGTGCCGACGCTCATGCGATGACGGCGGGCCAGTCGTGCATCCGGTACGCGCCAGATGCCCTGTTCATCGGGCTCGACACGGCGATAGTCCGGATAGGCTGTCAGGGAAAGCCCTCCATGGCGTACGAAGGCCAGCGCCCAAGCCCAGTCTTCATCGGTGAGGTCACGGTAAGCCCAGGCCGTGCGCACTTCTTCGTACAGCTCATCGGGCACAAACCCACCACCCAAGGCCATGCTGACCAGGTGCTGGACCAGCACATCCAGCGGTTTGTGCGGCGATTCGCGTGGCTCGATGCGCCGCTGCGCCACGGCGTCCTGTGCCGCCGCGGCTTCGATCAACTCCAGGCTGTGGGTCGGGACCAACGTCACCCGTGACACCCGCCCCGGAGCGTGCCCGGAACGACCGGCGCGCTGCATCAGGCGCGCCACGCCCTTGGCCGAGCCGATTTGCAGCACCCGCTCGACCGGCAGGAAGTCCACGCCCAGATCCAGGCTCGAAGTGCAGACCACCGCCTTGAGCTGGCCGTCCTTGAGTGCCCGCTCCACCCAGTCGCGGGTCTCGCGGGACAACGAGCTGTGATGCAGGGCAATCAGCCCGGCCCAATCGGGGCGAGCGTCGAGCAGGGCCTGGTACCAGATTTCCGATTGCGCGCGGGTGTTGGTGAACACCAGGCTGCTGGGGCTCGACTCCAGCTCTGCGACCACTTGCGGGAGCATTTTCAAACCGATGTGCCCGGCCCAGGGAAAACGCTCGATGGCTAGCGGCAGCAGGGTGTCGACCAGCAAGGTCTTGCTGCTGTGACCCTGCACGCTGATGCCATCACCCTGTGGGATCAGCACCTGTTCGGCGTGGGCCTGATTACCCAGGGTCGCGGAAATGCCCCACACGATCAGGTGCGGATTCCAGCGCCGCAGTCGGGCGAGGGCCAGTTGCAGTTGCACACCGCGTTTGTTGCCGAGCAGTTCATGCCACTCGTCGACCACTACCATGCGCAAGGTCGATAGCGCGGTTTGCGCATCGCTGCGGGCCAGCATCAGGGTCAGGCTTTCCGGGGTCGTGATCAGCGCCGTGGGCAGTCGCCGACTTTGGCGCGCGCGTTCGCTGCTGCTGGTGTCGCCCGTGCGCAGGCCGACATTCCATGGGATCTGCAAGTCTTGCAGAGGGGCTTCCAATGCTCGCGCCGTGTCGGCGGCCAGGGCGCGCATCGGTGTGATCCACAGCACGGTGAGCGGTGCGGCCGGCGGTTTGCGTTTGCGTGGTGTCGGCTCGGGCGAAAGGGTGTTGGCAAAACGATTGAGGGCGGCGAACCACACCGCATAGGTTTTACCGGCACCGGTGCTGGCGTGCAGCAACCCCGAGTGGCCCTGCCTGACGGCGGCCCACACCTGTTTCTGAAAGGCGAACGGCTTCCAGCCGCGAGCGGTGAACCAGTGCTTTGCGTAGTCGGGGGAGGTTCCCATGCCGGCGGTGTGTGCTCTGGAGGTGTTCTTTCAGAGACCGCGGGGGGTGGATGGAGGTTCTACTTAACTGCAGGAACCCTGTAGGAGCGAGCTTGCTCGCGATAGCGGTGTGTCAGACATTTCAAGGGAGACTGACACTCAGCTATCGCGAGCAAGCTCGCTCCTACAGGGTGGGCGGTGTTTATTTCAAATTACCGCTGAGAAACTGCTTCAACCGTTCACTCTTCGGATTGCCCAGCACTTCTTCCGGCGCGCCTTCTTCCTCGACCAGCCCCTGGTGCAGGAACAGCACCTGGTTGGAGACTTTGCGGGCGAAGCTCATTTCGTGGGTGACCATGATCATGGTGCGGCCTTCTTCGGCCAGGCCCTGGATCACCCGCAACACTTCGCCGACCAGTTCCGGGTCGAGGGCCGAGGTCGGTTCGTCGAACAGCATCACTTCCGGTTCCATGGCCAGGGCGCGGGCAATGGCTACCCGTTGCTGCTGGCCGCCGGACAGGAACGCCGGGTATTGGTCCGCCACCCGTGCGGCCAAGCCGACCTTGTCGAGGTAGCGGCGGGCACGTTCCTCGGCCTCCTGCTTGCTGCATCCCAGCACCCGGCGCGGGGCCATGGTGATGTTTTCCAGCACGGTCATATGGCTCCACAGGTTGAAGTGCTGGAACACCATGGCCAGGCGCGTGCGAATCCGTTGCAGTTCATCGGCGTCGGCCACGTGCATGCCGTGGCTGTCCTTGACCATGCGGATGTTCTGACCGTCCAGGGTCATGGCGCCGTCGTTGGGCTGTTCGAGAAAGTTGATGCAGCGCAGGAAGGTACTCTTGCCCGAGCCGCTGGCGCCGATCAGGCTGATGACGTCGCCGGTGTTGGCCTTGAGCGAAACACCTTTGAGCACCTCATGATCGCCATAGCTTTTATGCAGGCCTTCAATGGTCAGTTTGTACATGGAGCAGGCATCCTCAAGGCGAAAGTAGGTAACCGCTGCGATAGGCTTCGGTGCCGGCGACATGGGCGATCACCATGCCGGCAGTGGCCATGCGCCGCAGCGAGCGGGCGTACATCAGCCCGGCGATGGAGCAATGAACGGGAGTCACGCGATCGGTGATCGGGTCGATGATCTCGGCGATCAGTTGCCCGGCTTCCAGGTACTCCCCCGGCATTGCGGTGAACACCAGCAGACCGCCCACCGGCGTCGCCACCGGTTCCACGGCCGCCAAAGGCGTGGCGGGATACGGCAGCTCCGGCAGGGGCAGCGGTTCGCCGGCGATGGCACCGAAATGAATCAGGTAATCGAGCAGCGCCTGGCAGTCCAGGCTGGCCAGCGGGTGATTGACGTCGCCCTGGCCGCGCAGTTCGACGGTCACGCTGAAGCTGCCCAGTGGAATATCGAAGTGCTCGCCGAAGCGCTCCTTCAATTGCCACCACAGCAAGGTAAAACACTCGTCGAACGACTGGCCGCCAGAGTCGGTGGCCAGCAGGCTGGCTTCGGAACCGATGTAGCGCGCCAGCGGTTCGACCTGCGGCCAGGCTTCTGGCGTGGTGTACAGGTGCGCGACCGCTTCGAAGTCGCAATGCAGGTCCAGCACCATGTCGGCGTCGCAGGCCAGCCGTTGCAGGGCCAGACGTTGCGATTGCAACTGGGTGCCGGCGGTCTGGCGTGCCAGGGCATTGCGCAGGCTGCTGCGGATCAGTTCGAGGTTGTGCTGCGGATCGTGGCTGAGTTGGCTCTCGATTTCATTGCCGACTTCTTCACTCAGGTCGACGAACCAGCGGTTGAAGTTCTGCCCGCTTTCCAGTTCGTAGCGGCCCAATGGGACGTCCATCAGGATCTGTTCGAGGCCCACCGGGTTGGCCACCGGCACCAGCACGATTTCACTGCGCAGGCGTCCGGCGGCTTCGAGTTCCGCCAGGCGTTGCTTGAGGTGCCAGGCCACGAGCATGCCGGGCATTTCATCGGCGTGCAGCGACGCCTGGATGTAGATCTTGCCGTTGGCCGCCTGCGGGCCGAAGTGGAAGCTGTGAATCTGGCGTGCAGTCCCCGGCAGCGGGGCCAGCAGGTCATGGATCTGGTGGCGCATGTGTGGTTCCTAGTGGGTCGGCCCGAGAAAGGCCAGCCATCGGCGTTCGGCGAGGCGGAACAGGCCGACCAGCGTAAAGGTGATAGCCAGGTAGATCAGCGCGGCGATGCCGAACGACTGGAAGGTCAGGAAGGTCGCCGAGTTGGCGTCCCGCGCGACCTTGAGAATGTCCGGGATGGTCGCGGTGAAGGCCACGGTGGTCGAGTGCAGCATCAGGATCACTTCGTTGCTGTAATACGGCAACGAACGGCGCAGCGCCGACGGCATGATCACGTAGGCGTACAACTTCCAACCGGTCAGCCCATATGCCTTGGCCGCTTCGACTTCGCCGTGGTTCATGCTGCGGATCGCCCCGGCGAAGATCTCCGTGGTGTAGGCGCAGGTGTTCAGGGCAAAGGCGAGGATGGTGCAGTTCATCGCATCGCGAAAGAAGCTGTCGAGCAAGGGTTGCTCGCGCACGGCGGCCAGGCTGTAGATGCCGGTGTAGCAGATCAGCAACTGAATGTAGAGCGGCGTGCCGCGGAACAGGTAGGTGTAGAACTGCACCGGCCAGCGGATGTAGAAGTGGCTGGATACCCGGGCGATGGACAGCGGAATCGAGACGATGAAGCCGAAGAAAATCGACGCGCTGAGCAGCCACAGGGTCATGGCCAGGCCGGTGATGTTCTGGCCGTCGCTATAAAGGAAGGGTCGCCAGTATTCCTGCAGGAGTTCGATCATCGTACGGCCTCCCGTGTGCCGGCGGCGTAGCGACGTTCCAGCCAACGCAGAATGAAGTTCGAAACACTGGTGATCACCAGGTAAATCAGGGCGGCCAGGACCAGGAAGTAGAACAGTTGGTAGCTGCTCTTGCCGGCATCCTGCGCGGCCTTGACCAGGTCGGCCAGGCCGATGATCGACACCAGCGCGGTGGCCTTGAGCATCACCATCCAGTTATTGCCGATGCCCGGCAGGGCGTAGCGCATCATCTGCGGGAACACCACGATCCAGAAACGCTGGCCGCGTTTGAGCCCGTAGGCGATGGCCGCTTCGACCTGGCCCCGTGGGACGGCGAGGATCGCGCCACGAAAGGTCTCGGTGAAATACGCGCCATAGATGAAGCCCAGGGTCAGGACCCCGGCGCTGAATGGGTTGATTTCGATGTATTCCCATTCCATGTAATCGGTGAAGGAGGTCAGCCAGGTTTGCAGGCTGTAGAAGATCAGCAGCATCAGGACCAGGTCCGGAACGCCACGAATCAGCGTGGTGTAGCACTGGGCAGGCAAGCGCAGCAGTTTGACTTTTGACAGCTTGGCACTGGCGCCGAGCAGGCCGAGCAACACGGCCACCAGCAGCGAGGCCGCTGACAATTTGATGGTCATCCAGGTGCCTTCCATCAGCAAAGGACCGAAGCCCTTGAGGCTGAAGGCAGAGAGCCCCAGACTTTGTAAGAGGTTTTCGAACATAAATCAGCAACCTGATCGGAAGAAAAAAGCGCCCATCGCGAGATGGGCGCCCAGGCATTATTTGCCGCTGTACAGGTTCAGATCGCCAAAGTGTTTCTTCTGAATGGTGGCGTAGGTGCCATCATCGTGTAACGCTTTGATACCTTTATCCAAAAGCGCCTTCAGCTCGGTGTTACCTTTCTTAATGCCGACAGCGGTTTTGGAAGGCAGCAGTTCGCTGTCCACCGGCTCGCTGACTGCGTAGTCAGCACCTTGCGGGGACTTCAGGAAGCCCAGTTCGGCTTGCAGCATGTCCTGGATCCCGGCGTCGAGGCGGCCGGAAGTCAGGTCGGCGTACACCTGGTCCTGGTTCTGATAGGCCTGGGTTTTCACGCCAGCCTTGTCCAGCACGGCTTTGGCATAGGCTTCCTGGATGGTGCCTTGCTCGTAGCCGACGGTTTTACCCTTGAGCGAAGCGACGTCCGCGGTGATGTTTGCACCCTTTTTGAACACCAGGGCGGTCGGGCCGGAGAACAGTTCGCTGGAGAAGTCGATGACTTTTTCGCGGGCCGGGGTGACGGTCATCGACGAGATCACGCCGTCGAATTTGTTGGCCTTGAGGCCGGGAATCATGCCGTCGAAATCGCTTTCGACCCACTTGCACTTGACCTTCAGCTCGGCGCAGATCGCGTTCCCCAGGTCGATATCGAAGCCCACCAGGTTGCCGTCGGCCGCTTTCGACTCGAATGGCGCGTAGGAAGGGTCAACACCGAAACGCAATTCCTTGTATTCCTTGGCCAGCGCGGAGCCAGCAGTAACGCACAACGCCAGTGCAGACAGGGTCAGCAATGCTTTTTTCATTATTCAATCCCTAAGAACCAATATGAGCGCTTGTGGCGCAGAATTATTGTTACTGGTAAGCGTAAGACGTAATGAAAGTAGCAATTTCCGAACCAGAGTGCCGAACAAGCGTTTAAACGGGTTTCAAGAAATTACCGGAAGCGATTAGTGCACGAAAATGGGCATCGTGAATAGGGTGCACTGTTTTGGGATTTCGGGAACGCTGGACCTGTGCAATTCACTCACTGTGGGAGCGAGCCTGCTCGCGATGATCGTCAACGATGACGCGGTCTGTCTGACGACCCATCGCGAGCAGGCTCGCTCCCACAGGTTGTGTAATCCCACAGGTTTTTGAATGCATTAGTGCAGGGCCATTCAGGCCAACAAATCCTGCAACGTCCCCAGGTTATCGGCCTCGTCGACGGTCTTGTCCTGCCGCCAGCGCAGCATGCGCGGGAAGCGTACGGCGATGCCGCTCTTGTGGCGCTTGGACAGGGCGATGCCTTCGAAACCCAGTTCGAACACCAGGCTGGGTTTCACGCTGCTGACCGGGCCGAACTTCTCGACGGTGGTCTTGCGCACGATGCTGTCGACCTGGCGCATTTCCGCGTCGGTCAGGCCCGAATAGGCCTTGGCAAAAGGCACCAGGTTACGTTCGCTGGCGCCGGGCGGAGCGTCCCACACGGCGAAGGTGTAGTCGCTGTAGAGGCTGGCCCGGCGTCCATGCCCGCGCTGGGCATAGATCAGCACCGCGTCGACGCTGAACGGGTCGACTTTCCATTTCCACCAGGTGCCCATGTCTTTGGTGCGGCCCACGCCATACAAGGCATCGCGAGCCTTGAGCATCATGCCCTCGACGCCAAGGCTGCGGGACGCTTCGCGCTGGCGGGCGAGGTCGAACCAGTCTTCGCCTGTGAGTACGGGGGAGGGCAGCAGCACCGGGTTGTTGCAGCGGGCGATGACTTGCTCCAGTTGCGCGCGGCGTTTGGCTTGCGGCTGGTTGCGCCAGTCTTCGCCCTGCCACTCCAGCAAGTCGTAGGCGAGGATCACCACCGGCACATCCTCGAGGATTTTCTTGCCCAGGGTCTTGCGACCGATGCGCTGTTGCAGCAGGGCGAACGGCTGCACGGCAGGTGCTGTCGACGCCCTTGGATCGAATGCGTCTTCGGTGCTCGGCTGCGCCGTCTTCCAGGCGACGATCTCGCCGTCGATCACCGTCCCGTCGGGCAGGCCGTGAATCAGGCTGTCGAACTCGGGAAAACGCTCGGTCACCAGCTCTTCACCGCGCGACCACACCCACAGCCTGCCTTCGCGCTTGACCACCTGGGCGCGGATGCCATCCCACTTCCATTCCACCTGCCACTGGCTGGCCGGTCCCAGCAGGCTTTCGAACTGTTCCACCGGTTGCGACAGCGCATGGGCGAGAAAAAACGGATAAGGCTGGCCGCCGCGCTGGGCATGTTCATCGCTGGATTCGGCGGCGATCAGCTTCAGGTAACTGGCCGCGCTCGGACGGTTGGACAGGTCGGTGTAGCCCACCAGCCGCTGGGCCACGCGTTTGCTGTCCAGTTCAGCCATCGCCGCCAGTGCACGGGTCACCAGCAACTTGGACACGCCGACGCGGAAACTGCCGGTGATGAGTTTGATGCACAGCATCAGGCTCGGGCGATCCAGTTGCGACCACAGCGCGGGCAGGCGGTCGGCGAGTATCTCCGGGGTTTCGCCGCGAAGTGGCAGCAGCTTGTCTTCGATCCATACCGCCAGTCCGTCGGTGGAGCTGTGGGACGTTTCGGGCAGGACCAGCGAGATGGTTTCCGCCAGATCGCCGACTGCCTGGTAACTCTCTTCGAACAGCCACGGCGACAGACCGGAATACGCCACGGCCAGCTCACGCAGGATGCGCACCGGCACCAGTTGCCGAGGCCTCCCGCCGGACAGAAAGTACACCGCCCAAGCCGCATCCTCCGGCGCGGCCTGGGCGAAGTAGCGTTGCATCGCTGCCAGCTTCGCGTTGCTCGAGGTGGTGGCATCAAGGTCTGCATACAACTCGGCAAAGGCCTTCATGACGGTACCTCTGTCTGTTCTTCTTCATCGTCGCCGTATTCGGTGTTGAACCCCTGGGCGTCGAGACCCTGTTCGCGCAAATGACGCACGAGCACACCAATCGAGCCATGGGTCACCATGACCCGCTCGGCGCCGGTCTGCTCGATGGCCCATAGCAGGCCGGGCCAGTCGGCGTGGTCGGATAACACGAAACCGCGATCCACGCCGCGCCGGCGTCGCGTGCCGCGCAGGCGCATCCAGCCGCTGGCAAAAGCATCACTGTAGTCGCCGAAGCGGCGCATCCAGGTACTGCCACCCGCCGAAGGGGGCGCCAACACCAGGGCCTTGCGCATGCGCGGGTCGGACTTTTGCACCTCGCCGGCGTACAGAGTGGACGGGATATGGATTCCGCCTTCGCGATAGACCCGGTTCAGTGGTTCGACGGCACCGTGCACCAGGATGGGACCGAGGCTGGCGTCGATGCCGTGCAGAATTCGCTGTGCCTTGCCGAACGAATAGCAGAACAGCACGCTGGCCTTGTCCTCGGCGGCATTGGCTTGCCACCACTGATTGATCTCGGCGAAGACCTCGGCCTGGGGCTGCCAGCGATAGATCGGCAGGCCGAAGGTCGATTCGGTGATGAAGGTGTGGCAGCGCACGGGTTCGAACGGGGCGCAGGTGCCATCGGGTTCGATCTTGTAATCCCCCGAGGCCACCCACACTTCGCCGCCGTATTCCAGGCGCACCTGGGCCGAACCGAGTACATGGCCGGCGGGATGAAAACTCAGGGTAACGCCGTGATGCTGCAAGCGTTCGCCATAGGCCAGGGTTTGCAGGTTGATGTCCTGGCCCAGGCGCGCACGCAGGATGCCCTCGCCGGGTGCCGCGGCCAGGTAGTGCTGATTGCCGCTGCGGGCGTGGTCGCCGTGGGCATGGGTGATGACCGAACGCTCGACCGGCCGCCACGGGTCGATGTAGAAATCCCCGGCCGGGCAGTACAAACCTTCAGGACGTGCGATGACAAGGTCCATGGCGTGATCACAATGGAAGACTTGTTAGCTAAGAGGTGGGCGCGGGGCGGGAAGTTCTATCAGGATTTTGGAGTTGGAGGAGATCCAACTGAAGGAAATGTCCCCAACTGTGGGAGCGGGCTTGCTCGCGAAAGCAGTGTGTCAGTCGATGAAATTGCTGAATGACACACCGCCTTCGCGAGCAAGCCCGCTCCCACAGGGGGGAGCGGAGCTGTTGAGGCTTATTTCCCAGGCGTCAACGTCAACCGCTTGGTCCCGTATACCTTGTCGTAGTTCTGCGACTGCATCGGCAGGCTCATGTACTGCCCCTTGAGCCACGGATCCACGCTATCGAGGTAATGCGGGCTGGCCGGGTTGCCGGACTGGCCGGTGCCGTTCTGGCCCATCAGCGGTTCGGCCTGGCCGAAATCGACGATAAAGCGCATGGCCGGCGCCAGCGTGGTGTTGAAGTCCTCGCCCCAGGCGAACGCGGCCATGTTCAGCGTGGTTTGATCGCCGCCGGCGGCCAGTGGTCCGCGCACGGTCCGGCCCTCGGTGTTTTTCCATTCGTAGCGGTGCAGCTTGCCCCACTGCCAGGCCCGGTGATCGCCACCCAGCAGGCTGTCACCGGCGGTGATTGCCGCCGCCAGGCTGCGGGCAAGAATCGCCGGCTTGTCTTCTTTCTGCGGGGTGCGTGCGTCATCCCAGAACGGGCTGTCTTCGCGGCCGAGCAGGTGATCGGCTTGCGCGGCGTAGGACAACTTGCCATTGGCGATAAAGGCTTTCCACGTCGGGCTGCTTTGCGGGCCCAGTTCGTCGAGGAAAATCTGCTTGGCGCTTTCCTGCAGGAACAAGGCGTAGATCGCCGCATCGGCGGAGGTCGGCGCGAGCTTGCCGTCGAACGCCATCAGCCGGCTCAGCGCTTCGCGGGCCTTGCCGCGATCGGCTTCAGGCAAGGCCTCGATGGCCTGTTTCAGTGGCTGGGCCATGCCCGGCGCGCTGAACATCTGTTTGAGTTTGGCCGCGAAGGTGGTGGTCTGGTCGTACTGCATGGCGATCACGCTGCGACCGTCATGCTTGCCGGCGCCGGCCAGTTCGGCCAGGCGCTCGCCACGCTCGGGAGCGGCCCACGAATTGGACAACTGCATGCCATAGCCGTGGGGGATCACGCGCTGGTTGGCGGTGCCGAGCCAGCCCTGGGCCGGGTCCTGATCGTAGGGGTGCAGCATCGGGTCGGCGTAACCGTCCCAATCGTAGCGACCGTCCCAGCCGGGCGAGGGCAGCAGGCCTTCGCCTTCGCGACGGTTCGGGTAACGACCGGTGACCTGCCAGCCAATGTTGCTGGCGTCGGCGAAAATCAGGTTGAGGGTGATCGCGCGGATCTCCCGGCTGGCGTCCGACGCACGCTCGACGTTCTGCGCCCGGGACAGGTCGAAAAACGCGTCCAGGGATTTGTCATCGGCAAAGCTCGGCGTCTGCAAGGCCAGGCCGAAGCCGTTGCCCAGCGCGGTGCCCTGGGCACTGTTGAGCAGCGGCCCGTGGCGGGTTTCGTACACCGCCTCGCGAATCGGCCGCTGGCCTTTGACGAAATAGGTTTCGTTGCGCACGATCACCGGCTGCCATTTGCCGCTGGCTTCATAGGTCAGGCCGTTGCCTTGGCGGCGGATCTTTTCCAGGAACAGGTCCTGGTTGTCGCCCATGACCGACGCGGTACTCCAGGCCACCTTGCCGTTGAAACCGCCCAAGACCATTGGCAGACCGGCGAGGGTGACGCCGGACGCCTGATACTTCGGCGCGCGGATCTGCACGTAGCTGAACATCGACGGCACGCCCAGCGGCCCGTGGCTGTCGCTGGCCAGCAGGCTCTTGCCGCTGCGGCTGCGTTGCGGCGCGATGGCCCAGTTGTTCGAAGACGCGGCGCTCAGCACATTCAGTTCGGACAGTTGCGCGGTAGCTTTGCCGACATCGGCGAGACCCGGGATCGTGCCGTTGAGCTTGATCCCCTGGAGTTTTTCCGCCTCGGCTTCCGGCAGTTTTTCATCGGCGGCGGACGGCGTCAGCCACGGCAATTTGTCGGTGGTGACGGTCTGGGCGAGGACCAGCGAGGCGATTTCCTCGGGCAGGTTCGCCGACTGGCTGAAGTTCAGCAGGCAGAACATCAGCGCCGAATCTTCAGGTTTCCAGTATTCGGGCTTGTAGCCGGTGGCGGCGAGATCGGCCGGCAACTTGTCGCGGTAGCGGAACAGGTAGGCGTTGACCCCGCGGGCGTAGACCTCAAAGAAGCGCTTGAGCCGAGGCGAGGACGTCTTGTACAGCTCGTCCGCGCTTTTCTTCAGGTTGACGGCGCGCATGTAGCGGTCGACATCAAGCATCTCGGCACCGGACATCTCGGCCAGACGGCCCTGGGCCAGCAGGCGCAGGGTGACCATCTGGGTGATGCGATCGCTGGCGTGCACGTAACCCAGGGTGAACAGCGCGTCGTGGAAGCTGCTGCTTTCGATCAGCGGCATGCCCATGGCATTGCGTCGCACCGAAACGTTCTGCGCCAACCCCTTGATTGGCTGCACGCCGACGGTCGGTACCAGGCTGTCCTGGGCATTGAAGGTCTGACAGCCGCTCAGGCCCAGAACACCGGCCACTGCTGCGGCAACGCCGAACCGGGGAAGAAATTGTGTGAGGGCTGGCGAGGCCATGGCGAGGCTCCTGCGGGGGTGGCGTCAGTAAAGGCGCTACGTTAGTGAGCACGCGGTGCCCGCGCAAGCGGGGCAGCGGGTTATTTATGGATTTGTCGGACGAATGCTTGCCTGTGGCAGGGGTTGATGCTCAAGTGCGGGAAATTCACTGGTCTTGCGCGGGAAAAATGGCATGCAGCTCAAGAGCAACGCGGCACTGATCATCATTGATCAGCAGAAAGGCATCCTGGAGCCGAGGCTGGGGCGGCGTAACAATCCACAGGCGGAAGAACGCATGCTCGAACTGCTCGGCGCCTGGCGGCGCAGCGGGCGGCCGTTGTTTCATGTGCAGCACCTGTCGCGCTCGCCCGACTCGGTGTTCTGGCCGCAGCAGTCCGGGGTGGAGTTTCAGCCGCGCTTTGCGCCACGGGCCGGTGAGCAACTGATCCAGAAGCAGGTGCCGGATGCGTTTTGTGCCACCGGGCTGGAGGCTCGTTTACGCGAGGCGGGGATCGAGCAATTGGTCATCGTCGGCGTGGCGACGAACAACTCGGTGGAATCCACGGCGCGAACGGCCGGGAACCTGGGGTTCGACGCGTGGGTGGCCGAGGATGCGTGCTTTACCTTCGACAAGGCGGATTACTTCGGCCAGATGCGCAGTGCCGAGGAAGTGCATGCGATGTCGTTGGGGAATTTGCAGGGGGAGTATGCGACGGTGGTGGGGGCGGCGCAGATTTTGGCAGGAGTCTGAATGGGGTGGTGGCTGTCAGGGCCCCATCGCGAGCAGGCTCGCTCCCACAGGGTACGGTGTTGATACAGACTTTATGTACACCACCAATCACTGTGGGAGCGGACTTGCCCGCGATAGCGGTCTAACCGGCGAAGCAATTCTCAGCCCGAAGGATCAAGCCCCGTGGCACTTCTTGAATTTCTTGCCATTGCCGCACGGGCAAGGGTCGTTGCGGCCGACATCTTTCAGGGCGTTGCGCACCGGCTCCTGGGGGCCGTGGTTGCAATGCGGGCCGTGGACGTGGCCATGGTCGTGATCATGGTGATGGTCATGATCGTGGTTGCAATCAGGGCCGTGGACGTGGGGTTGCTGGGTCATCGGGTGTGCTCCGGAATTAAATCGGCGGGGATTATCACGCCATTGCGCGCCAGGTGCACGTAGTGTGCGATGAATAAACCGGTTTCCAGCTCACCTTCCAGCCGATAGGGAATGGGTTGGTCGGATTTCTCCAGCAGTTTCACCAGCTCGCGCACCTTGGGCCACAGGTTGGTGCGGATCGGTACCTTGAAAAAACCGCTGCGCTTGGGCTCTACGGTAAACCAGTGTTCATGCTCACCTTCGGCCAGCAGGATGTTGCCCAGGTGAATCCGGTATTCGAGGCCTCGTACGGTCAGGTCGCTGTCGGCGGGGTTGTCCACCCGGAAGTACAGCTCGAAGCGTTGCTGCATCAACTTGGCCTGGACCACTTCGACCTTGACCAGGTGCACGGCTGGGTCCGGCGTGTCGTCGCTGAACCACGACGCACAGCCGCCGAGCCCCAGTATCAGGGGCAGAGCGAAGAGGAACTGGGCGAACCGACGACTGATCATGGTGGCATTTCTCCCTTGACCCCCAGTCTAGCCCGTCGCGGATCATCTCAACTGGCGAAATACCCCGCGCAGCATTTCTTGAACTTCTGCCCGCTGGCGCACGGGCAGGCATCGTTGCGACCGGCCTTGAGTGCCACGGTGGGGTCGATGAAATACCAGCGACCGGCGTTTTGCACGAACGAGGAACGCTCGCGGTGGCTGTGCTCGCCGCTGCCGTCATGCCAGCGCGCGGTGAAGGTCACGAAGGCGTGTTCCGGTTGGCCGCCAAAGACCTCGGAGCTTTCCACTTCAAGGCCCAGCCAGGTGCTTTGCGCGCTCCAGTCGCTGATGGATTGCCGGTCCAGCCCGGCCTGTTGCGCGGGCAGGGTGGTCGCCACCAGGTAATCGACCAGGCCCAGGACATAGGCGCTGTAGCGCGAACGCATCAGGGCTTCGGCGCACGGGGCCGGGTGGCCGGCGTGGAAGTGGCCGCAGCAGGCGTCGAGCAGGGTGCCGCTACCGCAGGGGCAGATGGATGTACTCATTGCGTTACCACCAGTATTTCCCGAAGTTTTCCGGATTGGCCCAGAAGCGTGAGTTGAGCCAGTCGGGGACTTGTTTGTAGTCAAGCAGATCGTAGGTGAACAGGGTCAGCACCTGTTCGTCACGCTGGAAACGTTCGCTGGCTTGCAGGGCCAGGGAGAAAAAATCGGTTTCCTGCCAGCCGCTGGCCGGCACGTCCGCCAGCACCGCGAGGCGGCTGGCGTTGAGGTTGCGAATGCCACCCAGCAGGTTCAGACCTTCGCGCTTGGGCAAATGTTCGAGGCAATCGACCACCAGCGCGAGGTCGAAACGACGCGCCGCCAGCTCGGCGGGCAACGGGCCGGGCGCGGCGTGGGCGACGCAGGTGTCCGGGTGTGCCGATTTGAACGCCTCGAGTGCGGGGAACTCGCTGGCACCGATCAGCAACAGGCGCGGCGGCGCGTAACGATCGAGCAAAGCGGCCAGCGCCTGCTGCGGCGTGCGCGAAGAAATAGCTGCAGTCATCAAAGATCCTCAATCAGAACGCCAAGACTAGCGCGCCCGCAGGCCCAGATATAGAGCGGCCAGACGCCACAGGTGAGGATCTGCCGTGAATACTGGACGAAACTGCAATGGCCTATTGCTGGCGGAGATTAAAACTCGGGTCTTTACTCCCTGAATCGGTTCCAAGCCGATCCTTCAGGAGAAAACTAGATGAGCATAGTTCGGACAGCACTACCTTTGGTTCTGCTAACCAGTGTGTTGACTGGTTGCGCAGGTTTGCAGAAAACCGACTGGCCGACCTGTGCGGCGGTCGGCGGTGTCGTGGGTGCGGGGCTCGGCGCGACCGAGAGCTCGGCCTGGGCAGGTTATGGCGCACTGTTGGTCGGCGGTACCGCCGCGGCCTATTGCTGGGTGCACGGTGATGGCGACGAGGACGGCGATGGTGTGCCGGACAGTCGCGACAAGTGCCCAGGCACGCCGCGTGGCGTGAAAGTCGATGCCGATGGCTGCCCACCACCTGTGCCTGCGCCAGTGGTTGAAGAAGTGGTTGTGGTCAAGGAAGAAACCATCGTCATCCGTGATGTTCACTTCCAGTTCGACAAAGCCACGCTCACCCCAACCGACAAACAGGTCCTGGATAAAGTCGCGACTCGCCTGAAACAGGAAAACGAAAAAGCGCAATTGACCGTAACCGGTCACACCGACAGCGTCGGCAGCGATGCCTACAACCAGAAACTGTCGGATCGTCGTGCTCACTCGGTGGTCAACTACCTGGTTGAGCAGGGCGTACCAAACAGCAGCTTCGTGTCTGTGACCGGTGCCGGTGAAAGCCAGCCGGTAGCCGACAACAAAACTGCCGAAGGTCGCGCGCAGAACCGTCGCACCGAAATCAAGATCAACCGCTAAACCCCTCGCATCCGCGGCTTGTGCAGTCGCGGATGCGGGTCTTTACTCCTGTGTAGCCGGCATCGGCCGGTAACACAGGAGCTTTCCATATGAGCGTACTCATTCGGACCGTCTTGCCGGTTGTGCTGCTGGGCAGCCTGTTGACCGGTTGCGCTACTCACAGTGATGGCACTGCCCCCCTCAACCAACGAACCTGGCCGATCTGCAGCGTCATCGGCGGGCTGGTCGGTGGCGGCCTGGGCGCCATTGAAAGTGGCGGATGGGCGGCCGGTGGCGCGGCGCTTGGAATCCTGACCGGTGGCCTGATCTGCTATGCCCAGGACGGCGACGAAGACAGTGATGGCGTGTTCGATCGGCGCGATCGTTGCCCCGACACGCCGGCCAATACCCCTGTCGATCATCGCGGTTGCCCGTTGCCGCAATATCCGGTCAGCGAAAAACCGGTTGAGCCTGCCCCTGTCGAAATCATCACTTTGAGTGATGCCGGCGCCGTCCTGTTCGCCTTCGACAAATCCGACCTGACGCCGGCGGCCCAGGATCAGCTCGATCAAGTCATGCCCAGGCTGCAAAGCCCGGACGTGAAAACCATCAAAATCATCGGCCATACCGACAGCAAGGGTTCGGACGCCTATAACCAGGCGCTGTCGGAACGTCGAGCCAGCAGTGTGGCGGCCTACCTGCTGGGCATGCACATCGCCCCGGAGAAAATCACCAGCGAAGGTCGCGGCGAGAGTGAACCGGTAGCCGACAACGAAACGGACGAGGGCCGGGCGAAAAATCGCCGCGTGGAATTGCACCTCAATCGCTGAGCCCTGTGCCAGAGCCGTCGGATCGTTCCTGCAGACGATTCGGCGGCCATTGCGCAATCTTCATGAAGATTTTTGCCTCGCCCTCTGGCTAATCCCGCGTGGAAGCCGTTACTGTGCGTAAAAGAATAATTCTCAACGGGGGCGCTTATGAAGGTGTTTTGGGGGCTGGGGAAGCTGTTGACCCTGGTGTTCTGGGCCGTGGTGCTGGTCAATTCGATCATCCCATTCGTCTATCCGCTGCACTTGCTGGTCAATCTGGCCGGTGGCCTGCTGGCGGCCCTGCATCTTCTCGAGGCGGTCTTCTGTTTCCGTAGCCTGCGCGGGCGTCCCCATCCCTGGGGTGATCGTCTGAAGATTCTCCTTTTCGGTGTTTTCCACCTGCAAACCATTCCGGCTCCTGCCGAATCTAAGGCTTCCCATGCGTAAACTCTGTCTGCTCGCTGCATTTATCAGTCCGTTCGCCTGTGCCCAGGTGGTCAGCGTCGAAACCAACTCGCTGATGCGCTTGCCCAACGCCACCAGCACCTTGCAGCTCGAGCGCCTGGAAGTGGCGGATTACGGCACGTTGCTGATTCCTTCGAATGTCACCGAGGTCAGTGTCGGTGAGTTGCACCTGGGGCGTGAGGCGCGAATCGCTATTGTGCCCAGCGAAAATGCCCTGGAGTTGAAGGTCAATCGTGCCGAGCTGTCCGAGGGCAGCCAGATCACGGCGCGCGGTGCGCCGGGGACCTACCAGAAGGCGGCCCGTGCGGGGCGTAATCTTAATTTGCAGATCAAGGCGCTGACGGCACCGCTGTTGTCGGTCGATGCCCGTGGCGGTACCGGGGCGCCGGGGTTTGTCGGGCTCGATGGGGCCAATGGTCAGGCGCCGGGCTGCACGTGGGGGCAGGCCGGTCGCGGTTCCGATGGCAGCAACGGCAGCGATGGGCAGCCGGGGGCACCGGGGGCGTTGGTGCGTCTGGCCTTGCCGCAGGATTATCCGGCGGAGCAGATCAAGGTTCGGGTCGAGGGGGGGGCCGGTGGCCTGGCGGGTCCTGGTGGCAAGCCGGGAGCCGGGGGCAAGGCCAAGGGTTGCCTGATTTACAAGGCTGATGGTGGCAAGAGCGGTAAGCCTGGGGTTGATGGCCAACCTGGGGCTGCTGGGGCCGCTGGGGCGGTGACGGTGCAGCGGTTGTAATTCGCGGGGGGCGCTGTACCTGTCTGGGAGGGGTAAATCTGTAGGAGCGGGCTTGCCCGCGATGGCGTTATTCGACTGTGGACATATCCATTGTTGCGGTCATGGCCGCTTCTGGTTTCGCCCTTACGGCGACTCACTTTTTTACAAGCGCCTAAAAAAGTAAGCAAAAAACGCTCGCCCCAGCGTACGGCCCCTCGCTGATGCTCGGGGTTCCTTCGCTCCGGCATCCATCCGGGGACATCGCCTCCGGTTTGCTTCGCTGCACCTCCTCTCGATGTGTGCGGCTGCGCCGCACGGCGCTGCGCGCCTATTCCCCGGATGAATGCCTCCACTCAGCCTGCCGAAGGGGCGGGTGGATCAAAAGCAAAATCAAAAGCTAGATCAAAATCTGTTGCTCCACCTGTGGGAGCGGGCTTGCTCGCGATGGTCGTCAACGATAACGCGGGATACCTGACACCCCGAGGTGTTCTGGCATTCATCGCGAGCAGGCTCGCTCCCACAAGATCAACGCAATTACCTGTGGGAGCGAGCCTGCTCGCGATGGTCGTCAACGATGACGGTGGATACCTGACACCCCGAAGTGTTCTGGCATTCATCGCGAGCAGGCTCGCTCCCACGAGATCAACACAATTCCCTGTGGGAGCGGGCTTGCTCGCGATGGTCGTCAACGATGACGCTGGATACCTGACACCCCACGGTGCCCCGGCCACCATCGCGGACAAGTCCGCTCCTACAGAAAATCAAAATCCCAAATGCGACGCGACCCACTGTGGGAGCGAGCCTGCTCGCGATGGTCGTCAACGATGACGCTGGATACCTGACACCCCAAGGTGCCCCGGCCACCATCGCGGACAAGTCCGCTCCTACAGAAAACCAAAATCGACGCGATTCCCTGTAGGAGCGAGCTTGCTCGCGATGGTCGTCAACGATAACGCGGGATACCTGACACCCCACGGTGCCCCGGCCACCATCGCGGGCAAGGGGAGGGGTTAGAACGTCAGTCTGGCCGCGGCAATTGCCACCAGCGCCAATCCGACCATCAAATTGATCCCCACCAACCGGCGAATCCTCCCCAGCACCGCAGCCCCGGCCGGCCAGTCCTCGGCGGTGACCGCAGTGCGCAGCTCCGGCAGCATCAGTGCCTGGATGCGGATGAACAGCGCGGTCATCACCAGGTACAGGCCCATCATGATCTGGACATAACGCGGCGCCGCTTCGAAACCGCTGTATTGCAGATGGATCATGCCCACGCCGCTGATCGGCAGCAGTACGACCGCGATCCAGACCCAGCGGAAAAAACCTTGAAACACTTCTACCCACAGCTTCAGCCGGGCAGGGCCTTCCAGGGCCTTTACGGCAGCGGGGCGCAGGACCATCCAGGCGAAGAACATGCCGCCGACCCAGACCAGGGCGGACAGGACATGCAGGGTGTAAACCAGGCTAAAAGGTGTCATTCGGGTACTCCGTTCTGCGCGGGATTGATTAGCGGGGTATGATAGCGACCGATTGAAACCACTGAAAATTTATCCAGCGTTTTTTGCGCCCGACAATTCATGATCAGCACTGAACTCAAAACCACGATCCAGGGCGCCTACTCGCGTTTTCTCGAAGCCAAGAGCCTCAAGCCGCGTTACGGCCAACGCCTGATGATCGCCGAAGTCGCCAAGGTCCTGGGTGATATCGACACCGACGACGAAGGCCGGCGCAGTGGCGAACCGGCGATTGTCGCGGTGGAAGCCGGCACCGGTACCGGCAAGACCGTGGCCTACAGCCTGGCGGCGATCCCGACTGCCAAGGCGGCGGGCAAGCGCCTGGTGATCGCCACGGCAACGGTGGCCCTGCAGGAGCAGATCGTCTACAAGGACCTGCCGGACCTGATGCGCAACAGCGGGCTGAATTTCAGCTTTGCCCTGGCCAAGGGGCGTGGGCGCTACATGTGCCTGTCCAAGCTCGACATGCTGTTGCAGGAAGGCCACGCGCAAACCGCCACGGCGCAGCTGTTCGAAGAAGAAGGCTTCAAGATCGAGGTGGATGAGGCCAGCCAGAAGCTGTTCACCAGCATGATCGAAAAACTCGCCGGCAATAAATGGGACGGCGACCGCGACAGCTGGCCCAACGCGCTGGAAGACGCCGACTGGGCGCGCCTGACCACCGATCACAGCCAGTGCACCAACCGTCACTGCCCCAACTTCGGCCAGTGCGCCTTCTACAAGGCCCGTGAAGGCATGGGCAAGGTCGACGTGATCGTCACCAACCACGACATGGTCCTGGCCGACCTGGCATTGGGCGGCGGTGCCGTCCTGCCGGACCCGCGCGACACCGTGTATGTGTTCGACGAAGGCCACCACCTGCCGGACAAGGCCATCGGCCACTTCGCCCATTACACGCGCCTGCGTTCCACCGCCGACTGGCTGGAAACCACCGCCAAGAACCTAACCAAACTGCTGGCCCAGCACCCGTTGCCGGGTGATCTGGGCAAGCTGATCGAGCAAGTGCCGGAGCTGGCGCGGGAGATCAAGACCCAGCAGCAGTTCATGTTCACCGCCTGCGAGCAGATCGCCGATTTCAAGCCCGGCGAAGACGTCGAGGGCCGTGAGCGCCCACGCCATCGTTTCGTCGGCGGGGTGATCCCCGAACATATGCGCGAAATGGGCCTGGAACTGAAAAAGGGCTTCGCCCGCCTGACCGACCTGTTCACCAGGCTCACCGACCTGCTCAAGGAAGGTATGGACGGCGAGGTCAACATCGGCATCGCCAGCAACCAGGCCGAAGAGTGGTATCCGTTGTTCGGCAGCCTGTTGTCGCGCTCGTCGGGCAACTGGGAGCTGTGGACCGCTTTCACCGTCGAAGACCCGGAAGACAACCCGCCGATGGCCCGTTGGCTGACCCTGGCCGAAAGCGGTTCGCTGTTCGACATCGAGGTCAACGCCAGCCCGATCCTCGCGGCGGAGATGCTGCGGCGCAACCTGTGGAACGTCGCCTATGGCGCCTTGGTGACCTCGGCGACCCTGACCGCACTGGGCACCTTCGACCGTTTCCGCATGCGTGCCGGCCTGCCGAAAAAAGCCGTGACCGCCGTGGTCCCAAGCCCCTTCCACCACGCCGATGCCGGTGTGCTGCGGGTGCCGAACCTCAACGCCGATCCGCGCGACGCGGCGGCGCACACGGCGGCGATCATCCGCGATCTGCCGGAACTGGTTGAAGGTTCGCGCGGCACGCTGGTGCTGTTTTCCTCGCGCAAACAGATGCAGGACGTGTTCGACGGCCTCGACCGCGACTGGCGCAAGCAGGTGTTCATCCAGGGCAACCTGTCGAAACAGGAAACCCTGAACAAGCACAAGGCACGGGTCGACGGTGGCGACTCCAGCGTGCTGTTCGGCCTGGCGAGTTTCGCCGAAGGGGTCGACTTGCCCGGTGCCTACTGCGAGCACGTGATCATCGCCAAGATTCCGTTCTCGGTGCCCGACGATCCGGTCGAGGCGGCGTTGTCCGAGTGGATCGAGGCGCGGGGCGGCAACCCGTTCATGGAAATCTCCGTGCCCGACGCCTCGCTGAAGCTGGTCCAGGCCTGCGGGCGCCTGCTGCGTACCGAAGAGGATCGCGGCACCATCACCTTGCTCGACCGGCGCCTGGTGACCCAGCGTTACGGCAAAGCCATCCTCAATGCGTTGCCGCCCTTCCGTCGTGAAATTTCCTGAAGACCCGGTGGGCAAATCTGCCCACCGTGTTGTCTATCTCTCTGCCATCGCTTTTCCACAGGCCTTTGCTGGTCGTTAGGGAGAACTCCGTTCTTATGATCCGCCGTTCGTTGCCCGCTGTTTTTGCCGTGCTCTTCACCGCCCCTGTCTGGGCGGCACCTGCCGGCCAGCAGACGCTGTTCAACTTTGTCCGCCCCGCCGACGTCGTCCAGGTGGCGACGCAGGACGCGAGCCTGCCGCAGTCGAATGCCGAGCAGACGCCGGAAGGTGAAGTGCTGCGCCGGGTGACGTTCAATCCGGTGGCGCAACCGACCCTGCGCCTGACTCCGCAAACCGGTGCCTGGGACTGGTCGCAATCGGGGATGATGAGCCTGCGGATCCAGAGCGCGATGAACTGGGCCGTGACCCTCTACGTGAAAATCCAGAGCAACGACGGCAAGACCCTGGTCAGCCGCGTTGACCTGCCAGCCGGCCCGGCGCAGACGCTGCTGGTGCCGCTGCAACCGAGCACGCCGCTGAGCCAGGGCATGAAGGCCGGCCCGCCCATGCCGATGACCGTGGACGGCCAGCGCGTATTGCTGGCCAGCAGCGCCGGGGAACTGGACCGCAGCCAGGTGGTGTCGGTGAGCCTGTCGATGGATCAGCCGAAAGCGGCGCAGAGCATCCTGCTGGAGCGCTTTGGCGTGCAGGATGGCGAGGCCGTGACCCAGGCAGCCTACGGTGGGCTGGTGGATGCCTACGGGCAATCGACCCGGGCTAAATGGCCGGAAAAGGTCAGCAACGACGAGCAACTCAAGGGCGCCATCGCCAAGGACCAGCAGCAAAGCAAAAACTGGCTGGCCGAGCGCCAGAAGGCCGCGCTGGACAAGTTCGGCGGCTGGACCCAGGGCCCGACCTTCAAGGCCAGCGGTTTCTTCCGCAGCGAAAAGCGTGACGGTCGCTGGTATCTGGTGACGCCTGAAGGGCATCCGTTCTACTCGCTGGGGGTCAATACCGTCGCCCCGGATGTCAACCAGACTTACGTGGCCGGCCGCGAGTGGATGTTCGAATCGCTGCCCAAGGCCGACGAACCCCTGGCCAGCCACTACGGCGAGGGCGACAACCGGGGTGGCAACGGCGCCGACCAGGGGCGTGGCTACAACGCCGGCCGCTGGTACGACTTCTATGGCGCCAACCTGCAACGCCTGTACGGCAACCCTTGCGCACCGCTCAGCGAGAACAAGGCCGGTGTCGCGGAGGCGGCCAAGGCCGATGCGGTGCAGGCCGCCAGCGAAAAATCCGCCGAGCCGCCGGTAGTGCCGTCCGCTACTGAATCCGGTGTGGCCGAAGCCGCCAAGACCGCTGCAGAAGATGCGAGCGTGGTCAAAGCGGTCGAGCAGAAACCCTGCACCGCAGTGATCGACCAACAACGCTGGGCCAGTCATGCCCTGGATCGCCTGCAAGCCTGGGGTTTCAACACGATCGGCAACTGGAGCGCCCCGGTGCTCGGCGACGCCGACCGCGTGCCCTACACCTTGCCGCTGTCCATCGTCGGTGACTACGCCAGCATCAGCACCGGCGCTGACTGGTGGGGCGGCATGCCCGACCCGTTCGATCCGCGGTTTGCCATGGCCACCGAGCGCGCCGTGGCCATCGCCGCCCGGGATCATCGCGACGATCCGTGGCTGATCGGCTACTTCGCCGACAACGAACTGGCCTGGGCAGGGCCTGGCGACGATCCGAAATCCCGCTATGCGCTGGCGTATGGCACCTTGAAACTGACCACCGACGTGCCGGCCAAGCGGGCATTCCTCAAGCAACTGCGCGACAAGTACCGCAACCAGGCGGGCCTGTCCAAAGCCTGGGGCATTGACCTGCCGGCGTGGGAGTTGATGGAGGACCCCGGTTTCGAACCGCCGCTGCCGAGCGCCGAGCACCCGGAAATCGAGAACGACTTCAAGTATTTCCAGAAGGTGTTTGCCGACACCTACTTCAAGACCATCTCCGACTCGCTCAAGTGGCATGCGCCGAACCAGTTGCTGCTCGGTGGCCGTTTTGCCGTCAGCACCCCGGAAGCCGTGGCGTCCTGCGCGCAGTATTGCGATGTGCTGAGCTTCAACATGTACACCTTGAAGCCTCAGGACGGCTATGACTTCGCCAGCCTGCGCAGCCTCGACAAGCCAGTACTGATTACCGAATTCAACTTCGGCTCGGCGGATCGCGGGCCGTTCTGGGGTGGCGTGACGCAACTGGCCAAGGAAGAGGATCGCGGGCCGGCCTACGCCAACTTCCTCAAACAGGCGCTGAGCGAGCCGTCGATTGTCGGCGTGCACTGGTTCCAGTACCTCGATCAACCGGTGACCGGGCGCCTGCTGGACGGCGAGAACGGGCATTTCGGCCTGGTGGGTGTTACCGATGTGCCGTTCCAGGGCTTTGTCGACAGTGTGCGCAAGGCCAACCTGGCGGCGGTCGATCAGTTGGGCAAGGAGGCGCAGAAGGCCCGGGTCGAAGCGGACAAGGCCAGCCATGATGCCTCGGGTGGCCGCCAGGGCGAGGCCGGCCAGGGAGCAGGGCATGCGGGTGGGCATTCGGGGAATGGGCATTAAGGCCTGAAACCGCGTTATCGTTCATCGCGAGCAAGCTCGCTCCTACAGGGGACGGCGTCGTACCTGTAGGAGCGAGCTTGCTCGCGATGGCATTCTCAAATCCGCAATCAATCCCACCCCAAACCGACCGCCCAGCCCAACCCTGTTCCCAAAACCCTCAATGGCTGGAACAATGCCGACCACTTTGTTCAAGATTTGTCCGAGGAAAATCACGGGTGCAGATTCAGGGTCATTACGAACTTCGGTTCGAAGCGGTGCGCGAGGCGTTTGCCGCGTTGTTCGACGATCCCCAGGAGCGTGGCGCGGCGTTGTGCATCCAGGTCGGTGGTGAAACGGTCGTCGATCTATGGTCCGGCACCGCCGACAAGGACGGTCTTGAAGCCTGGCACAGCGATACCATCGCCAACCTGTTTTCCTGCACCAAGACCTTTACCGCCGTCACCGCACTGCAACTGGTCGCCGAAGGCAAGCTGCAACTTGATGCCCCGGTGGCCCGCTACTGGCCCGAATTCGCCGCCGCCGGCAAGGAGTCGGTGACCCTGCGCCAACTGCTCTGCCATCAGGCCGGCCTGCCGGCGCTGCGTGAATTGCTGGCCCCCGAGGCGCTCTACGACTGGCAAACCATGGTCGATGCCCTGGCCGCCGAAACCCCCTGGTGGACACCGGGGACCGCCCACGGTTACGCCGCCATCACCTACGGCTGGCTGGTCGGCGAGTTGCTGCGTCGCGCCGACAACCGTGGGCCGGGGGAGTCGATCGTGGCCCGCGTCGCCAAGCCGCTGGGGCTGGACTTCCATGTCGGCCTGGCCGATGAAGAGTTCTATCGCGTGGCACACATCGCCCGGGGCAAGGGCAATGTCGGTGACGCCGCGGCCCAGCGCCTGCTGCAAGTGACCATGCGCGAGCCGACGGCCCTGACCACCCGGGCGTTCACCAACCCGCCGTCGGTCCTGACCAGCACCAACAAACCTGAATGGCGGCGCATGCAGCAGCCCGCGGCCAATGGCCACGGCAACGCCCGCAGCCTGGCCGGTTTCTACGCCGGCCTGCTCGATGGCAGCCTGCTGGAAAGCGAAATGCTCGAGGAGCTGACCCGCGAACACAGCGTCGGCGAAGACAAGACCCTGCTGACCCGGACCCGCTTCGGCCTGGGTTGCATGCTCGATCAACCCGATGTGCCCAACGCGACCTACGGCCTCGGCCCGCGGGCGTTCGGCCATCCAGGCGCGGGTGGCTCCATCGGCTTTGCCGACCCGGAGCACGATGTCGCCTTCGGCTTCGTCACCAACACACTGGGGCCTTACGTCCTGATGGATCCGCGCGCGCAGAAGCTCGCCCGGGTACTGGCCACTTGTCTGTAAAACGCGCTCAAGGGTTCCAGGGCCGGAACCCGAAGGCCTTTATGTTTTCCAATCGACAATTTATGCGGGTCCTCCCGATCCGATTTCATGATCACTTTTTGTGGATATCCAATGTCATTCAATAAAACCACCCTCGCAATGGCCCTGTGTGTCGCAGTCACCGGTTGTGCACAGACTCCAAAAAATGACTCCGACGGCGGCAGCTGGTGGTCGTTCGGCTCCTCCGACAAAGTCGCGGCAAAAGAACCAACGCCTGCGCCAGCTCCGGTAAAACCCGTAGCAGCGGCCCCGGCGGCCAAGCCTGAAAGTTCCAACCCGTGGTATTGGCCGTTTGGTTCCGAAGAAGCTCTGGACAAGAAACCCGAGGTCAAACCTGAAGCCAAGCCGGTCGAAGTGGCGAAGGCCGAGGCCGAGTCGAGTGGCAAGTGGTGGTGGCCGTTTGGTGGTAAAGAGCAGAGCACCGCCAAGGCCGTGCCGATGCCTGACCCGAAAGTCACCCAGGCCTGGCTCGACGATTACGAACCGCGTCTGCGCACCGCGATCAAGGACAGCAACCTGCAACTCGAACGCCGTGACGATGTGCTGGTGATCACCGCGCCGGTCGAAGGCTCGTTCAACCCCGACCGCCCGGCCATGCTGCTGCCGGTGACACTGGGCCCGTTCACTCGCGTGGCCAAGGTGCTGGAAGTCGACCCGAAGACCGCCGTGCTGGTGCTCGGTCACAGCGACACCTCGGGTGCCGCCCCGGCCAACCAGAAGCTCAGCCAGGAACGTGCCCAGGCCGTGGCAGCGATCTTCCGCCTCAGCGGCCTGCAGCGTGATCGCCTGATGTTGCGCGGCATGGGCAGCGACGCCCCGCGTGCGGCCAACGACAGTGTTGAAGGCCGTGCCCTGAACCGCCGCGTTGAAATGCTGGTGACGCCACAAAACACCATGGTTGCGCTGCTGAGCAAATACAACATGCCAGCCCCGGCCCCGGTGAAAATGGTCGCGACCCAGGACGTCAAGCCAGTGGCCAAACCCGTCACTCCGGCGCCTGCCGTGAAGAAAGCCGACGTGCCGGCTACGAAAAAAGCCCCGGCGAAGAAAGCCGCTGCCAAGGCCCCGGCCAAGAAAGCACCGGCTAAAGCGCCTGCGAAGAAGACTGCACCGGCCAAGGCGGCCACGACTGACAAGAAAGTCGCGGCCACCGACACCACCAAGAAGTGATTCGTTAATCAAAAGGAATGCGCCATGACCCAGGGCCTGGCTGATATGCGTCGCGACTACACCCGGGACGGCCTGACCGAGGCGCAAGCCCCGGCCGAGCCGTTCGCGCTGTTCCACCAATGGTTCGCCGACGCGGTGAAAACCGAACAGGCCCCGGTGGAAGCCAACGCCATGACCCTGGCCACCGTCGACCAGGACGGTCGACCGCATTGCCGCATCCTGCTGCTCAAGGGCCTGGACGCCCAGGGCTTCACGTTTTTCACCAACTACGAGAGTGCCAAGGGCCAGCACCTGGCCGCGAACCCGTTCGCGGCCATGACGTTCTTCTGGCCAGCGCTGGAGCGTCAGGTGCGTATCGAGGGGCGGGTGGTCAAGGTGACGCCGGAAGAGTCCGATGCCTACTTCCAGGTCCGGCCGCTGGGCAGCCGCCTCGGCGCCTGGGCTTCCCCGCAGAGCCGGGTGATTGCTGATCGTGGCGAACTCGAAGCGTTGCTCAAAAGCACCGAGCAGCGTTTCAGCGACACCCAGCCCCATTGCCCCGACCACTGGGGCGGTTATCGCCTGCTGCCCGAGCGCATCGAGTTCTGGCAGGGCCGTTCGAGCCGTCTGCATGATCGTCTAAACTACCGTGCAAACGGTGCCGACTGGATTCTTGAACGTCTGGCACCTTAGGCAGTCTACCGACCGGGATAGCCTGCCGCGGCGGCTTCCAGCCACTGGGGCAAGTCCCGGCGCTTGATTTTCTGTGCCTGGGCGTTCGCCAGTTGCTGGAGCATGAAGACTTTCTTATGCTCGTCTTCACCCGCCAGAGACAGGGCCAGGTCACGGTCCATCCAGCGTTTGATCCGCACGTATATCCACCAGTGGAAATACAGACCGGCGACGGTGGTGACGACAATGATGAAGTAATCCATGACAACCCCTGGTTGAGCGGCGCATATTCGGCCAAATGCCGAGACGTAGAGCGAAGTGATTGGAGACGCCTGTACCAGGCCTGAATCAAACACATTTTATCCGGGCAGTGTCGTGACAGGCGTCAAGCCGCGGAGTTTAATGAATACTTGTCCTTTGGAGTTGATGCTATGCGTAAGTCTGTTCTGCTAATTGCTTCCTTTTCCACGATGGCGATGTTGCTCACTGGCTGCCAATCGAGCCTGACCGGTGACTCCTACTCCCGTGACGAAGCGCGTCGCGTGCAGACGGTTCGCATGGGCACCATCGAAGCCCTGCGTCCGGTGAAAATCGAAGGCACCAAAACCCCGATCGGCGGCCTCGCCGGTGCAGCGGTGGGCGGCGTCGGCGGCAGCGCCATCGGCGGCGGTCGCGGCAGCATCGTTGCCGCCGTCATCGGCGCCGTGGCCGGTGGCCTCGTCGGTTCGGCCGCTGAAGAAGGCCTGACCCGTACCCAGGGCGTCGAAATCACCGTACGCGAAGACGACGGCAGCATGCGCGCCTACGTCCAGCAGGTTCAGGAAAACGAAGTCTTCCGCGTGGGCGAGCGTGTACGCATCGCCACCGTCGACGGCACCAGCCGTGTGACGCACTAAGCGCAGCAGCGGTAAAGAAAAACCCCGATCAGCGAGAGCTGGGTCGGGGTTTTTTGTTTCTGGTTGTTTCTGTTCTATGCGTTACAGGTCAATTGGAATGTGTACGCAGGGTCATAAATAGTTTTTCCGAGCAACTCCTGCAGGGCGCCAAGCTGCTGCGGATTCAGGTTGTATCCTTCCCAACCCTGCTGCTCAGTCACCCATCCCATGATTTCCTTCAGCTTTTCATCAGAGCCTTGCGGCAGCTCTTCTTCGAATGCCAGGAATTCGGTTTTTTTATCGAACGCTTCAATCAAGTAAATCATGGCGCTGGTCCCTTCCTGCGCTCAGCTAGTCTTGAATATTGCGCTGAGGGGGGAGGTGAATCTTTCCTGCGATTCCTTCATTGCATGGGGAAAAGTCAATCTGAATGCCCGACGACCTGGAAGAGATATTTTGGATCGTAGAAGTCGTTGTTGAGCATTAATTGCAGTTTCTCAATCTGAAAAGCGTCGAGATCGTAGCCGTAAATTTCGTCTTCGGGGTCCTTCCATCCCATAATTTTTCTCAACTCTTCAATTTTCATCGCTGGGATGTGCACTTCGAAACCTAGTGCCTCGGTTTCCTTGTCAAAAGCGAAAATGATGTGATTCACGGTTCAATCCTTCTTGTGGAGTCCGCCGGTTTCGTTCTGTTTCCCGTTAGTGGGTCAAACTCACCAAGATGCCGACCTCGCTTGTCGTACATCTCTACCGCTCCATGTTGATAGTCCCATTCCAGAATTCGTCCATCCGCAGTTTTCCAGCGCTTTCTCGTGCCTTTCCCTTTTACTCTTGTTTTTTGTTTCGCCGCAATTGCATCGGGAAAAGCAATCAGTCCTGTTGGTGCCTGATGGTATTTGTGGCTGGAGGCGACCACGACATAAACCGGCCGAACCCCCGACCCTACCGGAAACACAAGAATGAAATCCTTGTAATCCGGCGGGTAGACCGGATCGACGATGATTGCATCGGCCTGTTTCGTCGGCGGGTACACCCAGATGTGCGGTGCTTGCGGCGCCGCTTCCAGCTTGGGAATGCCGAGAATGTCCGAACCATCGACCGCCGGGGTCCAGATCAGCTCGATACCGTCTCCGAGGTCCGCGACGTACTGGTTGTCGCGCAACGCCAGCTGCACCACATCGACCATTTCCCAATCGCGCTTCGTGCCGATGTAGAAGCCATAGCCCTTGAGAGTACCGTCGGCTTGCTGCTCGACATGCAGGCGCATGCGGGTGCGGGCCTGTTTCAGGCTGCGCAGTTGCTCTTCGCTGTAGAGCGCACTGTCGCCCAGGCTGGGCGACCAGAACACCGCCACCAGCGCAACCAGCGCGGTTGAGCCGGCCACGCTGAGTGCGCCGGTAGGTGCTGCAGCAGCCGGTGTCCACAGCGCCAGTCGGCCGATCGCCAGCGCCGCACCGCCGATGCGGTTGAGTTCTGCCAGGCCTGCGTTGTTGACCTCGGACGCGCCGAGCCAGGCGATTTCGCCGTAATCCTTGAGGCTGTCGGTGGGCACCATCCCCGAAGGGTTCGTGTAGTCGATGATGGCGTCCGGCAGCTTGCAGGACTTGGCGAACACGCAGCCGTTGCGAACCGCCTTCGCCTCACTAGCCACCACCGCCCGGCGTTCTTCGAACGCTTGCTGGCGCGCGAGCATGGCGTCGTAGACTTTTTGCCTGGCCTCACGCTCGGCCAGCTCGGTGGCATTCATCAGGCGATAGGTCACATGATGGCCGTCGCCCGACGGTGGGTTTTTTAGCTTGGGAATATCCTTGCTGCCAGCCACTGATCATCCTTGTGTTCTTACGTCGCCAACCCTGAAAAAGCGGGTTGTGCGACGTTAACGAAGCGGATTGATCGTGGCTGTAGGACGCGTCCCTAAAGGAAGGGAGAGATGTCGCTGATTATCAGGACGGCAACGCAGCGCTCCTGCGACTCGCCGCCGCCGTCACTGCGTAACCGATCAGGGCCGCCAGGATCGAGCCGGTGAGGATGCCCATGCGGTCCATGCCGGCGTATTCGCTGGCGCCGGGGACGAAGGCCAGGGAGCCGACGAACAGGCTCATGGTGAAACCGATGCCGCAGAGGATCGCCACCCCCAGCACCTGCCCCCAGTTGGCGCCCTGAGGCAGGGCGGCCATGCCGGTCTTGACCGCCAGCCAGGTCAGGCCGAACACGCCGATGGTCTTGCCCAGCAGCAGGCCGATGGCGATGCCCATCGGTACGTAGTGGGTGAAGCTCTCGACAGTCACGCCACTGAGGGACAGGCCCGCATTGGCGAAGGCGAACAGCGGCAGGATACCGTAAGCCACCCACGGGTGGAGGGCGTGCTCCAGGGCCAGCAGGGGTGAAGGTTCGGCGTTTTTCGTGCGCAGCGGGATGCAGAAGGCCAGGGTCACGCCCGCCAGCGTCGCGTGGACGCCGCTCTTGAGCACGCACACCCACAGGATCAGGCCGATGATCATGTAGGGCCCCAGCTTGACTACGCCGAGGCGGTTCATCGTGATCAGGGCGATGATGCAGGCGGCGGCCAACGCCAGGGACAGGGTCGACAGGGCGCCGGAGTAGAAGATCGCAATGATGATGATCGCACCCAGGTCATCAATGATTGCCAGGGTCATCAGGAACAGTTTCAACGACACCGGTACACGCTTGCCCAGCAGGGCCAGGACGCCAAGGGCGAAGGCGATGTCGGTGGCCGTGGGAATCGCCCAGCCGCTGAGCGCGGCGGGGTTGTCGCGGTTGAAGAACCAGAAGATCAGCGCCGGCACGACCATGCCGCCAATGGCCGCAGCACCGGGCAGGACGATCTGCGACGGTTTCGCCAGTTGGCCGTCGAGCACCTCGCGCTTGACCTCAAGGCCGATCAGCAGGAAAAACAGGGCCATCAGGCCGTCGTTGATCCACAGCAGCAGGGGCTTGGCGATGTTCAGGGCACCGACCTGGACCGCCACGGGGGTGTCCAGCAAGCCGTTGTACAACCAGGACAGCGACGAGTTGTTGATGACCAGGGCGAGGACGGCCGCAGCGATCAATAACAGACCGCTGGCAGCTTCCAACTGAAAGAAACGCGTGAAAGTGCTACGCAGAGGCAAGGTCGCTCTCCATCGAATAATCAAAAAGGTGGCACACCCTAACCCGTACCGTTAGTTGTTAAAACAAAAGTTATATTCTTTTTTGTTATATACGATTCTGGTGCAGAAAATCGGCACGGACCTGAGCCTAGCAGTTGCCCAGGGTATTGAGGCTCAGCTGTATCTGTGCGTGATGTCGGATTTTTCCTAAGCTGCCGGGCTGAGCCTTGCGACGAGGCCGCCGTAACGAGAAGCCATCATGAGCGATAACCGACAGTGGGCCCGGGAAGCGGTCCGGATCATCGAAGCCGACTTCCAGCGCAGTGCCGACACCCACCTCATCCCCTTGCCACTTCCGGGGTTTCCCGGCATCGAGCTGTATTTCAAGGATGAGTCGAGTCATCCCACCGGCAGCCTCAAGCATCGCCTGGCGCGTTCGCTGTTTCTGTATGCGCTGTGTAATGGCTGGCTCAAACCCGGCGCGCCGGTGATCGAGGCGTCCAGCGGTTCGACGGCGATTTCCGAGGCGTACTTCGCCCGCTTGCTCGGCTTGCCGTTCATTGCGGTGGTGCCGGCCAGCACGTCCAGGGAGAAGATCGCGCAGATCGCCTTCTACGGCGGCAAAACCCACCTGGTGGACGACCCGACCCAGATCTACGCCGAGTCCGAGCGCCTGGCCCGTGAACACGACGGGCACTTCATCGACCAGTTCACCTATGCCGAGCGCGCCACCGACTGGCGGGCAAACAACAACATTGCCGAGTCGATCTTCCAGCAGATGCGCTTCGAGCAGCACCCCGAACCGAGCTGGCTGATCTCCAGCCCGGGCACCGGCGGCACCACCGCCACCCTGGGCCGTTACGTGCGTTACCGCCAGCATCGCACCCGCGTGCTGTGCGCCGATGCCGAGCGTTCGGTGTTCTTCGATTACTACCGGACCGGGGACGCCAGCCTGCGTCTGGACCACGGTTCGCGCATCGAGGGGATTGGCCGGCCACGGGTCGAGGCGTCGTTCTTGCCCAAGGTCATCGACGCGATGGTCAAGGTGCCGGACGCCCTGTCACTGGCGGCCATGCATTACCTGGCCGAGCGCCTGGGGCGGCATGTCGGCGGTTCGAGCGGCACCAACCTGATCGGCGCGCTGATGGCTGCGCAGCAGATGGCGGCGGCGGGGGAGCAGGGGTCGATCGTAGCGGTGCTGTGTGACAGCGGCGAGCGATATGCGACGACCTATTACGACCGCAAATGGCTCAAGGCCGAGGGGTTCGAATTGAGTGGGCTGATCGCGGCGGTGGCGGCGACGGTGGAGCGCGGGGAAGCGCTGCCGGCGAGTGTGTTGCGGGCGAATATCTGAAATACCCGGCACTTTGGGGATTCTCTGCGGATGCTCCGGTGTGGGAGCGAGCCTGCTCGCGATGGCGGCGAATCAGTCAACACTCAGTAAACTGATTCACCGCCATCGCGAGCAGGCTCGCTCCCACAGGGAATTTGCATTGCCAGGAGAGTGCGGGTATCAGGCCTCCAGGCCGAGGATATCCCGCGCCACCGCCTCGGCGATGCGAATGCCGTCGACACCCGCCGACAGGATCCCGCCGGCATAACCGGCGCCTTCGCCCGCCGGGAACAGGCCCTTGACGTTCAGGCTCTGCATCGACTCGTTGCGGGTGATGCGCAGCGGTGACGAGGTGCGGGTTTCGATGCCGGTCAGTACCGCGTCATGCAGCGAGTAACCGCGGATCTGCTTTTCGAACGCCGGCAAGGCTTCGCGGATGGCTTCGATGGCGAATTCCGGCAGGGCCAGCGCCAGGTCGCCCAGCGCGACGCCGGGTTTGTAGGACGGCTCGACGCTGCCCAGGGCGGTGGACGGTTTGCCGGCGATGAAGTCACCCACCAGTTGCGCCGGCGCTTCGTAGTTGCTGCCGCCGAGCACGTAGGCGTGGGACTCCAGGCGCTCCTGCAATTCGATACCGGCCAGCGGACCGCCCGGGTAGTCGACTTCCGGGGTGATGCCGACGACGATCCCGGAGTTGGCGTTACGCTCGTTGCGCGAGTACTGGCTCATGCCGTTGGTCACGACGCGATTGGGCTCGGAGGTCGCGGCGACCACGGTGCCACCCGGGCACATGCAGAAGCTGTAGACCGAGCGGCCATTCTTGGCGTGGTGCACCAGTTTGTAGTCGGCGGCCCCGAGTTTCGGGTGGCCGGCGTATTTGCCCAGGCGCGCACGGTCGATCAGCGATTGCGGGTGCTCAATGCGGAAACCCACCGAGAACGGCTTGGCTTCCATGTACACGCCGCGACCGTGGAGCATGCGGAAGGTGTCGCGGGCGCTGTGGCCGAGGGCCAGGATCACGTGTCGGGAGTGAATCTGTTCGCCGCCGTGCAGCTCGACGCCAACCAGTTGGCCATCTTCGATCAGCACGTCGGTCACGCGCTGGCCGAAGCGCACTTCGCCGCCCAGGGCACGGATTTCCTCACGCATGGTTTCCACCACGCCGGTCAGGCGGAACGTGCCGATGTGCGGCTTGCTGACGTAGAGGATTTCTTCCGGGGCACCGGCCTTGACGAATTCGTGCAGGACTTTGCGCCCGATGAATTTCGGGTCCTTGATCTGGCTGTAGAGCTTGCCGTCGGAAAAGGTGCCGGCGCCGCCTTCACCAAACTGCACGTTGGACTCGGGGTTGAGCACGCTTTTGCGCCACAGGCCCCAGGTGTCCTTGGTGCGCTGGCGCACGTCGGGGCCGCGCTCGAGGATGATCGGCTTGAAGCCCATTTGCGCAAGCAGCAGGCCTGCAAAAATCCCGCAGGGGCCGAACCCGACCACCACCGGGCGTTCCTTCAGATCGGCCGGCGCCTGGCCGACCATCTTGTAGCTGACATCCGGGGCCACGTTGACGTTACGGTCATCGGCGAACTTGTGCAGCAGCGCCGCCTCATCCTTGGCGGTGAGGTCGATGGTGTAGATGAAGCACAGTTCGGTGGACTTCTTGCGCGCATCGTAGCTGCGCTTGAACAAGGTGAAGTCGATCAGGTCATCATTGGCGATGCCCAGGCGCTGGACGATTGCCAGGCGCAGGTCTTCATCGGGATGGTCGATTGGCAGCTTGAGTTCGGTGATTCGTAACATGGCGGGATCCGGTTCGCGGGGCGCACAACTGCGCCAGGGCGTTTGAAGGCCGCGATTATAAGCCTCAAAGGACGATTCCCGTGAGGCTTAAACGATCAGTCGTTGCGCGAGCCGCCGAAATACCCGCAGCCGCGCTGCACTTGCCCATCAATGCGCAGTTCGGCGCTCATGTGCGCGATGCTGCCGTTGCTGGTGTCGAGGCAGCGTTGCGGGGCCACCCACAGTTCGATGTGCTGGTTATTGGCTTCGGTGCTGAGATTGAAGCGGCCATCGCCCAATTGCTCTTCCACGTAGGGAACGGCCAGGGGGGCTTGCCCGGCGCGGTCGATGACCATGCCTTTGCCGCTGACCTTGACGCTCCATTCCGGGCCGTGGCCGGCGGCGCGCAGGATCAGCAATTTGAAGTTCGGGTCGTCGCACGCGGTGCCGGAGCGCTCGACGCGGTACAACTGCGTCAGATCCAGGCGACTTTCGCCACCGTTGGCCACCACTTGCCCACGGACATCGGCGAACAGCTTGCCCTGGGCATCGGCCAGGCTGGCGGCTTCCTGCAGAATGCTGGTGCCGCCGATGTCATTGACCACCAGGTTGCGTTGCTCGTTGCACGGCTGGAACACCAGTTTGCCATCGACCGCCGTCAGTTGACCCTGCAGACGGGTCTGACCCGCGTGTGAGGCACTTTCGCGCGGGCTTTGCAGCAATTGGCAGGCGGCGAACAACGGCAGCAAGGCAACAAGGACTAAGGAACGGGCAACACGCATCTTTGGCTCTCCAGACAAGTGCCGCCACGTTACTCAGCCTGACCGTTCATCACAAGGGCTCAGCCCACATGAAAGGTCTGACCCGTCTGAAGGCCTTCCACGCTTTTGGCGTAGGCAAGTGCCACATCGGCCGCCGGAGCCGGTTTGTAGCCGCGGAAGTACGGGGCGTATTTGCCCATGGCTTCGAGCAGCACGGTCGGGCTCACCGAGTTCACCCGCAGGCCGCGTGGCAGCTCGATGGCCGCAGCACGCACGAAGCTGTCGAGGGCGCCGTTGACCAGGGCCGCCGAGGCGCCGCTGCGGATCGGGTCGTGGCTGAGCACGCCGGTGGTGAAGGTGAACGAGGCGCCGTCATTGGCGAATTCGCGGCCGATCAGCAGCAGGTTGACCTGGCCCATGAGTTTGTCCTTGAGGCCCAGGGCAAAACTGTCCTCGGTCATCTCGCCGAGCGGGGCGAAGGTCACGTTACCGGCGGCGCAGACCAGCGCATCGAACTTGCCGGTTTTTTCGAACAGCTTGCGAATCGAGGCGCTGTCGCTGATATCCACCTGCAAATCGCCGCTGTTGCGGCCGATGCGGATGATTTCGTGACGCTCGGACAGCTCTTTGTCGATGGCCGAGCCGATGGTGCCGCCTGCGCCGATCAGAAGAATTTTCATGGGGTGATCCTCGTGTGGGTTGAAAGTGGTTTCAGTCTAGAGTGGTTTTTTCTGCGGATAAGCGCGCTAATGGGCAACCTTTGGTTTTCTATTGGAAACAATCCATGAGCGAGATGGATGATCTGGCAGCGTTTGCGGTGTTGATCGAAGCGGGCAGTTTTACCCTGGCGGCGCAGCAACTCGGTTGCAGCAAGGGGCAATTGTCCAAGCGCATCAGCCTGCTGGAGTCGCGGTTCTCCGTGGTGCTGCTGCAACGCACCACGCGACGCCTGAGCCTGACGGCTGCAGGTGCGGCGTTGTTGCCACAGGCCCAGGCGCTGGTGGTGCAAGTGGAAAGGGCGCGTCAGGCGCTGGCGCGCTTGAAGGACGACATGGCGGGCCCGGTGCGCATGACCGTGCCGGTGTCCCTGGGGGAAACCTTTTTCGACGGCCTGTTGATGGAGTTTTCCCACCAGTATCCGCAGGTGCAGATCGAGCTGGATCTGAGCAACGACTACCGCGACTTGTCCCGCGAGGGCTTTGACCTGGCGGTACGCTCCGAGGTGGGCAATGACGAACGCCTGGTGGCGCGCCCGTTGCTGGCCTGGCACGAACTGACCTGCGCCAGCCCGGCCTACCTCGAACAACACGGCGAACCGCTGACCCCGCAAGCCCTGGCGGCGCACCACTGCCTGCTCAACAGTCATTACAGCGGGCGTGAAGAGTGGCTCTACCATCAGCAGCATGAGTTATTGCGGGTGCGGGTTTCCGGGCCGTTCGCCAGCAACCATTACAGCCTGTTGAAGAAGGCCGCGCTGGCGGGGGCGGGTATTGCGCGCTTGCCGTCTTACCTGTTGCAGGCGGAATTGGCTGACGGTCGATTGCGCTGGTTGTTGCGCGACTTCCAGACCCGGCGCATGCCGATGTACCTGGTGCATCCGTATCAGGGTGGGTTGCCCAAGCGCACGCAGGTGTTGGCGGATTATCTGATTGGCTGGTTCAAGCGGAGTGGGGAGGCGTTGGATCGGTTGTAGCCTCTGAACTTGTGACTCACCCTTGTGGGAGCGAGCCTGCTCGCGATGCTTTTCAATCACAGCATAGCGGTGGCTGACACTGCGCATCGCGAGCAGGCTCGCTCCCACAGGGGGGGGATTTCCCACAAGAGATGGTCAGGCAGCAGACAAAAAAAACGGCCCGAAGGCCGTTTTTTTGTTCAGCGCAACCGCTCAACCCCCCAGGTACGCCTCGCGCACTTTCGGGTCGGTCAGGAGTGCTTCACCGGTGCCTTGCATCACCACCCGGCCGTTCTCCAGAACATAGGCGCGGTCGGCGATTTTCAGCGCCTGGTTGGCGTTCTGCTCAACCAGGAACACCGTCACGCCATCCTTGCGCAGCTGTTCGATGATGTCGAAGATCTGCTGGATGATGATCGGCGCCAGGCCCAGCGATGGCTCGTCGAGCAGCAACAGCTTGGGCTTGCTCATCAGCGCACGGCCGATGGCGAGCATTTGCTGTTCACCGCCGGACATGGTGCCGCCGCGCTGGGTGAAGCGTTCTTTCAGGCGTGGGAAAAGTTCCAGGACCTTGTCCATCTGCTCCTGGAAGTCGCCCTTGTCGGTGAAGAAACCGCCCATGGCGAGGTTTTCTTCCACGGTCAGGCGGGCAAACACCCGACGACCTTCCGGCACCACCGCGATGCTCTTGCGCATGATCTGCGACGAGCTCTGGCCGACGAGTTCCTCGCCCAGGTAGCGGATGCTGCCGCTGTGAGCCTGCGGCGAGCCGCAGAGGGTCATCAGCAGTGTCGACTTGCCCGCGCCGTTGGCACCGATCAGGGTGACGATCTCACCCTGGCGGACTTCGACGTTGACGCTGTGCAGGGCCTGGATCTTGCCGTAGAAGGTGGAAACGTTTTCGAACTGCAGCATTTACGCTTCCCCCAGGTAGGCTTTGATCACTTCAGGATTGTCGCGGATCTGTTCCGGCGTGCCGTTGGCCAGGGGTGTGCCCTGGTTGATCACGACGATGTGGTCGGAAATGCTCATGACCAGTTTCATGTCGTGCTCGATCAGCAGCACGGTCACGTTGTGTTCCTCACGCAACACGCTGATCAGCGCCTTCAGGTCTTCGGTTTCCTTGGGGTTCAGGCCGGCAGCCGGTTCGTCGAGCATGAGGATCCGCGGGCGGGTCATCATGCAGCGGGCGATTTCCAGGCGACGCTGCTGACCGTAGGCCAGGGTGCCGGCCGGACGGTTGGCGAACTCGGTGAGGTTGACCTTGTCCAGCCAGTACGCGGCGAACTCCATCGCCTCGCGCTCGCTCTTGCGGAACCCCGGTGTCTTGAACAGCCCGGACAGGAAGTTGGTGTTCAGGTGACGGTGCTGCGCGATCAACAGGTTCTCGACCGCCGTCATGTCCTTGAACAGGCGCACATTCTGGAACGTACGCACCACGCCCTTGAGGGCAATCTTGTGGCCAGGCAGGCCTTCGATCGGCTCGCCGTCCAGCAGGATGCTGCCGCCGCTCGGCTTGTAGAAACCGGTCAGGCAGTTGAACACCGTGGTCTTGCCGGCGCCGTTCGGGCCGATCAGGGCCACCACCTGTTTTTCTTTCACGGTCAGGGCGACGCCGTTGACCGCGAGCAAGCCGCCGAAGCGCATGCTCAGATTTTCAACTTTCAGGATCTCGCGGCTCATTTGCGCAGCTCCATGTGAGGACGTTGCATGGGCAGCAGACCTTGAGGTCGCCAGATCATCATCAGCACCATCAGGGCGCCGAACATCAACATGCGGTACTCACTGAACTCACGCATCATTTCCGGCAGCAGGATCATCACCACGGCAGCCAGGATCACGCCCAGTTGCGAGCCCATGCCACCCAGCACGACGATGGCGAGGATGATCGCCGACTCGATGAAGGTGAAGGACTCCGGCGTCACCAGGCCCTGACGGGCGGCGAAGAAGCTACCGGCGAAACCGGCGAAGCTGGCACCCAGGGTGAAGGCCGACAGCTTGATGACCGTAGGATTGAGACCCAGCGCGCGGCAGGCGATTTCATCTTCACGCAGCGCTTCCCACGCACGGCCGATCGGCATGCGCAGCAGGCGGTTGATGATGAACAGCGCCGCGAGGGCCAGCAACAGCGCAACCAGGTAGAGGAAAATCACCTTGTTGATCGAGTTGTATTCCAGGCCGAAGTACTCGTGGAAGGTCTGCATGCCTTCGGCGGCCTTGCGCTCGAACGTCAGGCCGAAGAACGTCGGTTTCTCGATGTTGCTGATACCGTTTGGCCCGCCGGTGATATCGGTCAGGTTACGCAGGAACAAGCGGATGATTTCACCGAAGCCCAGGGTCACGATCGCCAGGTAGTCACCGCGCAGACGCAGTACCGGGAAGCCCAGCAGGAAGCCGAAAGTGGCCGCCATCAGACCGGCGATTGGCAGGCAGACCCAGAAGCTCAGGCCCAGGTAATGCGACAGCAGCGCATAACTGTAGGCGCCGACGGCGTAGAAACCGACGTAGCCCAGGTCGAGCAGGCCGGCCAGGCCGACCACGATGTTCAGGCCCAGGCCGAGCATCACGTAGATCAGCACCAGGGTGGCGATGTCCACCGCACCACGGGAGCCGAAGAACGGCCAGATCAGGGCGCCGACGATCAACGCGATGATGATCCAGCGCTGGGTGCCTGGCAGGGTCAGGAAGTTGGAGGTCTTGGCCGAGATCAACGGCGGTCTGGACGAGGAGCGCCACGCCGAGCTGATCTGTTGATCGAACAACACGCGCAGGAACATCAGGACCGAGCAGATGGCGATGATGGCCAGCGTGGTGGTACTGGTGCCGTGAACTTCGAGTTTGATACCGACGATGGACAGTTTCAGGCCCAGGACCGGGTAGGCAACGGCCCACACCAGCAGGGCGCTGAACAACGCCTGTTTAAGATTCCTAGTCATACTTTCTCAACCTCCGGACGACCCAGCAGGCCGGTTGGCCGGAACAACAACACCAGGACCAGCAGGCCGAACGCCACGACGTCCTTGTACTGGTCGCCGAAGATATCGGCACCGAAGGCTTCCGCGACACCCAGTACCAGCCCGCCGAGCATGGCGCCAGGGATGCTGCCGATACCGCCCAGTACCGCGGCGGTGAAGGCCTTGAGGCCCACGAGGAAACCGGCGTTGGGGTTGATCACACCGTATTGCATGCTCAACAGCACGGCCGCGATGGCCGCCAGGGCAGCACCGATGACGAAGGTCAGGGCGATGATGTTGTTGGTGTTGATGCCCAGCAGGTTGGCCATCTTGATGTCTTCGGCGCAGGCGCGGCAGGCGCGGCCCAGGCGAGAGCGGGAGATGAACAGCGTCAGGCCGAGCATGGCGATCAGCGTCACCACGAACACCACGATTTGCATGTAGGAAATCAGCACTTCTTGTGCGCCACCTGGCCCAAAGGCGAAGTTGCCCGGAATCAGGTTGGGGATGGATTTGTCCTTGGAGTCTTGCGCCAGCAGAACCGTGTTCTGCAGGAAGATCGACATACCGATGGCAGAAATCAGCGGAATCAGACGGTTACTGCCACGCAAGGGGCGGTAGGCGATCCGTTCGATGCTGTAGCCGTAGGCACTGGTCACGACGATGGTCGCGAGGAAAGCGGCGGTCATCAACAGCGGAACACTGTCGAGTCCCATCATGGCCAGCCCGGCGATGGCGATGAACGCCACGTAGGAACCGATCATGTACACCTCGCCGTGGGCGAAGTTGATCATTCCAATGATGCCGTAAACCATCGTATAGCCGATGGCGATCAGGGCATACGTGCTGCCAATGGTCATGCCATTAACCAGCTGTTGGAAGAAGTGATAAATGTCAGGCATTACAGCGCTCCTAAAAACCTGATACGCATTTCACTGGTGGAGTCATTTTCCCGCCCGGGCCCCGTGGATCTGCATCCACTTCGAATCCGGGTTTTGCCAGCGAACCGCTGATGACGGTTTTGAGATTTTCAGGTGGGGAGACTGGCGGATCACGCCAGCACGGCCCATGTACATTCGTAAAACAAAGCCCACGGCACGCCGTGGGCTTTGGGGCAGTCAGTCAGGCAAGGCCTTACTGAGGCGAAGCTTCAGTTTTTGGTTTGCCGAAGTGCCACTCGTAAACCACGAATTTGAAGTCTTTCAGGTCACCCTTGTCGTCGAAGCTCAGGTCGCCGGTTGGGGTCTTGAAAGTACCTGCGTGGATGGCGGCAGCCACTTTGGCAGGGTCTTCGCTCTTGGCAGTGGTGATTGCATCAGCGATCACTTTCACAGCCGAGTACGATGGGAACACGAACGGACCGCTCGGATCTTCTTTCTTCGCTTTGAAGGCATCTGCCAGGGCGACGTTGGCTGGATCCTGGTCGAAGGATTTCGGCAGGGTCACCAGCAGGCCTTCGGAAGCGCCCTGAGCGATCTGCGAAATGGAGTCGTTACCCACGCCTTCCGGACCCATGAACTTGGCTTTCAGGCCTTTTTCCTGGGCTTGGCGCAGGATCAGACCCAGCTCCGGGTGGTAGCCGCCGTAGTAAACGAAGTCGACGTTGGCTTGCTTGAGCTTGGCGATGATCGAAGAGAAGTCCTTGTCGCCGGCGTTGATGCCTTCGAACACGGCAACCTTGACATTTTTGCCTTCCAGGGTTTTCTTCACGGCGGAAGCGATGCCTTCACCGTATTGTTGCTTGTCGTGCAGCACGGCAACGACTTTCGGTTTCACGTGATCGGCAATGTAGTTACCGGCGGCAGGGCCCTGGGCGCTGTCGAGGCCGATGGTGCGGAACACCATTTTGTAACCACGATTGGTGATGTCCGGGCTGGTGGCAGCCGGGGTGATCATGATCACGCCTTCGTCTTCGTAGATGTCCGAAGCCGGTTGAGTGGAGCTGGAGCACAGGTGACCGACCACGAACTTGACGCCGTCGTTGACGACCTTGTTCGCTACCGCCACAGCTTGTTTTGGATCACAGGCGTCATCGTATTCAACGGCAACCAGTTGCTTGCCATCCACGCCGCCCTTGGCGTTGATTTGTTCGATGGCCATTTTGGCGCCACTGAACTGCATGTCGCCGTATTGGGCTACAGCACCGGTTTTAGGGCCGGCGATACCGATCTTGATGGTGTCAGCTGCGAACGAATGGCTGGCAACCCCGGCCAGAACCATAGCGGCAAACAGTTTGGAAATCTGCTTAGTAGCCTTTGTCATAGTGCTCCACTCTTACTGTTGTAATTTTTATAGTCCTGGCGCCGAAGCAGCAGAACCGGGTCGGATATCCACGACATCCTCCGGAAAATGCCCTCGGCAACTGTACCGGTACAGTGTAGAGCGCCGATTGTCAGCCTGGGAAGCTGGCGCCGGGGGGCAAAATCAGGGGGTGTCGCATTTATGAAAGAAAAAGACAGAATTGCGGCGGGGCTTTCAGCTGAGCAATCAGCATTCCTTGGCGTTCCTGCAGTTTTCAATCGGTGACGCATTTGCTTCCGGGTTTTTCTGCCAGACCACCGACGTTATCATTCGCGTCGATTTCTTTTCCGGACAGAACCCATGACTGAAGAACCTAGCACCCTCTATGCCAAGCTGCTTGGTGAAACCGCATCTATTTCATGGAAAGAGCTGGAGCCCTTCTTTGCCAAGGGTGCCCTATTGTGGGTCGACCCAAGCCTGGATTTGATCGCGGCGGCGGAGGCCGTGGCCACGGATGACGGCGAGAAAGTGGCTGCCTGGCTGGCCGCCGATGAGGTCGCCAAACTGTCTGAAACGCGGGCGCTGGATCTTTTCGAGCGCGATCCGGAGCTGTGGGCGGTGGTGGTTTCGCCGTGGATCATGATCCAGGAAAGGGCGGCGAAATGAATTCGCGCACCGCAATGGTGCGTGATGTTTTCAGCGGAAAGTGTGTAGCCGAGTAGCGTGATGGCATGTTGCCGTAGAGAAAGGCCACAGCTTCACGGTGACGTAAACGTAACGGGCACAGTTGAGGGGGCTGATTGCGGGCTGCTTAATTGTTTCTGGATGTTGATTTGCGTCGATTTGAAGACCGCAATCGCGAGCAGGCTCGCTCCCACCTTTGATCGCATTCCTCCAGAAAACATGCGATCAACTGTGGGAGCGAGCCTGCTCGCGATGGGGGCTTAGTAAGCGGTCTTCCCCGTATGGTTATTCAACGAAATAACCTTGGTCTTGCCAATGCGGTGACGGTAGATCTCGCGCAGGTACTTGATCGCCTTCTTCACGCAATCACGTGACAGGCGAATGTCGTTGATCGAGACGAACTTCTCCTTGTCGTTGATCAGCTCGCGGTATTTCTTCTCGTACATCGGCTTGATCGCGTACCAGTTGGTGTCGAGGATCTTCGCCGGGTTTTCGAACTCGTTGAGCAGGTCGTCGATCATCCCTTCGTTGAATTCCTCCTGGATGATGAAGTCCAGGATCGAGTTATCCAGCGTTTCGTCGAAGCGGTACGGGTTCTTCGCGAAGCAGCGCTTGATGAACGCGACGATCAACGTCAGGAAGTCGTCCGACAGGCACGGGCTCTTGGCGATCAGCGTGGTCAACGACAGGTTGGCCGACGCACCGATCACCAGCGCGTAGCGCTTGAGCGTGGTGTTCGGGAACAGGCTGTTGAGGTGGGTCTTCAGCCGGTTCAGGTCCATGTAGGACAGCTTGTAGTCCTTGGGCAGGGACACGATCGACACCACCGACGAGCAGTTCTTGAAGAAGTGCAGGTCGTGCAGCGCGGCCGCGTCATAGCCGGAGTTCTTGTACTGTTCCAGCGAAGCGCGATAGCGCTTGGATTCGATCGGCAGCAGGCTGATGCCTTCGATGGCCTGGGTCACCTTGTTGAAGTGCGGCAGGTCGATGGAGCGGAAGAACAGGTCGTCGATGTTCAGGCGCTGCGGCTCTTTCTCGAACACCTTGAACTTGTCGCTGCTCGGCGGCGGCGTTTCCGGTACCACGGACTCGGCGTAGGCAATCGCCACCGGGCCGGCCAGACTCATGAACAGGTCGTTGGCGTCCAGGCGGATGGTTTCGCCGATGTCGATGCCGGCGCGACGGAAATAGTTCTGGTCGTAGTCGGTGGTCACCGCCTGCGCTGTCAGAATGTTGAAGATCTGCTGCGAGATGTACTGGTTCGCATGCTTCTCCATCGCGTTGACGTCGATGTTCTGAATGTTGCCGTCATCGTTTTCTTCGGCGTAACGCATGATGTCGTTGGAGATCAGCATCATGGCGTTCCAGGGGCGAATGCGGCCCATGACGCTGGCTTCGCTGCTGTCTTCGTTGGCGAAGTTGTAGGAGAAGTCCCACTCTTCCGACAGGTACTTACACAGCAAGCGGCCGGCGTTGATGTGCAGGGCTTCGGACATTTCGCTGCGGTGATCGGAAATGTTCGGCAGCACGCAGATGCCGCTGGTGAAGATCGGCTCGAACACGAACGAATGACCGCTCTTGCCGTCGTGTTCGTCCATCGGCTTGGTGTCGAACGTCTTGTTCATGTACGAGTGCTGCTGGGCCAGGCCGAATTCCGACGCCATGCCGGAACCGGTACCGCCACCGGCACTGAAGATCGAGAAGTACAGGCGCGACTGGTTGGCCTTGATGCCGCAGCTGTCGATCAGGTACGAGTGAATCATTTTCCAGTCGGAGCTGGAGAAACGCTGGGTGTCCTTGTTCAGGATGATCTTGGCCAGGTACTGGCCGAGGATCGGCGCGTTACCGGCGCCACCGGCGTGGACTTCCGACAGGTCCATGATTTTCATTTTGCTGTAGTCGCGCAGGAAACCGCTCTTTTCGCCCTTGCGCGAGAAGCGGATGCGACCGGCGATGTCCTTGTCGAGGTCACCGAGCATGACCAGCGGCTCGACCAGGAACACAGGCTTGGTGGCCTTGTTCGGAATCAGGCGCAGGCTGGAGCGAATCCACTGGGCCGGGCTGTAGCCTTTTTCGGCGTAGCGTTTGTCCGGCGACAGGCGATCTTCGTTGTTGAATTCGTTGAGGTAGAACTTGCGGGCGTTGTACACCAGCTCTGCGACATCCAGCGCAATGTTCGAACCGCAGCGGCCGAGACCGATCAGGCACACCGACGGGAATTCCTGGGAGCTGTGCTGTTCGCTGTCGCCTTCCAGGTGCGGTGGGCGCGGGAACACCAGGTCGCGCAGGCCGTCGAGGTTGTCGAGGATGCGGTCGGTGTTGGTCTCGGTGAAATACAGGTATTGCTGGGTCGCCAGCGGGCGCGACGGCGTCAATGGCTTCGACGGTGCGGGGCTGTTTGCCGCGGGGCTGAGCGTCAGGTCGGAAATCGCGGGGGCCGGGTTATTTTTGGAAGTCATTGTGCGCCATGTACCTGGGCTGGTCGGGACGGCGGGTTGCGCCGGACCGTCACGGTTGGGTTCTCGCGTCTTTGTTCGGCGCGTAATGGGCCCAAGCGTCAGGGCATTGGCCTGAGCGTCGCTCGGGGGAAATCCTTTCCTAGTCATGATGGATCGGCCACTATTCGGCGATCTTTAATCGAAAAGAAGGCTAAATGATGTCAACCCTACCATCGTTGGGTTTTGCCGGGATTGGCCTGATGGGCCTGCCCATGTGTCGGCGCCTGTTGGCCGCGGGGTACCCGCTGACCGTGTGGAACCGCAACCCGGCGAAGTGTACGCCGCTGGTCGAAGCTGGCGCGCGACACGTTGCCACAGCCGCCGAGCTGTGCGAACACGCCGATGTGCTGATGCTGTGCCTGGCGGATACGACGGTGGTGCGTGACGTGGTGTTTGGCCAGGGTGGCATTGCCGAGGGTGGCAAACCTGGCCAGTTGCTGGTGGATTTTTCCAGCCTGGAACCTACCGCCACGCGGGAAATGTCAGCGCAGTTGGCCAGTCAGGCCGGCATGAGCTGGCTGGACGCGCCGGTGTCCGGTGGTGTGGTTGGCGCCGAGGCTGGCAGCCTGGCGATCATGGTGGGCGGCGCGGCGGCGGATCTGGAGCGGGTCCGGCCGGTGTTGCAGAGCCTTGGCCAGCGTGTCACCCACATGGGCGAGGTGGGGGCCGGGCAGGTGACCAAGGCGTGCAATCAGATGATTGTCGCCTGCAACGCTTTGGTCATCGCCGAAGTGATCGCGCTGGCCGAGCGCTCGGGGGTGCAGGCCGGGCTGATCGCCGAGGCGCTGGCCGGTGGTTTTGCCGACTCCAGGCCCTTGCAGATCCTGGCTCCGCAGATGGCCGAGAGCCGCTTCGAACCGGTCAAGTGGCATGTGCGTACGCTGCTCAAGGACCTGGACACCGCTGTGAAGTTCTCCCGCGAACAGGGCTCGGCCACGCCAATCAGCGGATTGGCCGCACAACTGATGCGCCTGCATGGGAGCCAGGGCTTTTTGGAAGAGGATCCGTCGACGCTGGTGCAAATGTACCGTGAGCCAGCGTCAGCGGACTGAAAGCGCTGGTGTGCTGGCGCTGGTTGATGTCCTCCAGTACCGGGCCCAATTGCGTCAGGGGCACCGGGCGGCTGAGCAGATAACCCTGCACCAGATCGCAGCCGTTGCGTTCCAGGAAGGCATATTGCTCGGGGGTTTCGACGCCTTCGGTGACCACCTGCAAGTGCAGGGTGTGGGCCATGACGATGATTGCCTGGACGATTTCCATGTCCTGGCTGGCCTTGGGAATGTCCTGGATGAACGAGCGATCTATCTTCAGCGTATTCAGTGGCAGGCGCCGCAGGTACGCCAGGGACGAATAGCCGGTGCCGAAGTCGTCGATCGACAGAGAAACGCCGAGGGCGCGAATCTGGCGTAGCAACACCAGCGACTCGGCAATATTGTTCATCAGCGCGTTTTCGGTCACCTCCAGTTCCAGCCGATGCGGGGCGACACCGGCCACCCTCAGGGCGTGTTCGATTTCGTCAGCCAGGTCTTCGCGGGCGAGATTGAGTGGCGAGCAGTTGACGGCGATGTGCAGCGTTTCGTTGCCCTGGCGCGACAGTTCCGCGAGGTCTTCGCAGGCTTTGCGCAAGACCCAGTTGTCCAGTTCGGCGATCAGGCCGTTGGCTTCGGCGATGGCGATGAAGCGATCCGGTGTCAGCAGGCCATGGACCGGGTGTTGCCAGCGAATCAGCGCTTCCAGTTTGGTCACCTGACGGCTCTTCAGATCGTAGATCGGTTGGTAATGCAGCATCAGCCCGGCGTTTTCCCGCAGCGCATGGCGCAACTCCTCCTCGAGCTGCAAATCCAGCGAGGCACGGGTTTTCAGGTGTGGATTGAAGAAATTCAGCCCGTTGCGGCCGCCTCCCTTGGATTGGTACAGCGCCAGGTCGGCGTGTTTCAGCAGCTCCTCGCAGGTGGTGCCGTCTTCAGGGAACAGGCTGATGCCGATGCTGGTGGTCATGACCATGCGCCGTCCGGCCAGCTCGATCGGCTCTTTCATTTTCAGCATCATGCGCTGGGCCATGAGCTTGGCTTCGTCGCGGTCACGCAGGCTAATGAGCAGGCAGAACTCGTCGCCGCCAAAGCGCGCCACTACATCTTCCTGGCTGCGCACCGAGCCCTTGATCTGCCGGGCCATGACGGTGAGCAGTTCGTCGCCGGCATCATGGCCAAGGCTGTCGTTGATGCGCTTGAAATGGTCGAGGTCGAGGAACATCACCGCGAGCATCCCGCCTTCGGTGGATTTCTGCAGCAGTTTTTCGGCGAAGATCTGGTTGAAGCCCCGGCGGTTGATCAGGCCGGTCAGGGCGTCGTAGTTCGCTGCGTGTTGCAGCGACAGGCGCGCCTCGTCCAGTTGGCTGAGCAGGGTGTTGACCCGTTGCAGATCGCGTTCCTTGTGCTGCAACTTCTTGTCCGCCAGGGCGGCACTGATGCTGCTGCCAATGATCAGCAGGGTGATCACGGCAACAGTGATGCCCAGTTGTTGGTGGCTGTTGTCGGCGGCCAGTGTCATCGGGCTGCCGCTGGGGAGCACCAGGGTGAAAGCGGCCATGCCGGTGAAGTGCATGCTGATGATGCCCGCGCCCAGGACCAGGCTGGCGCTGAGTTTGATCAGTTGATGACCGGCGCCGGTGCCCTCGCGCAGGCGGCTGGACAGCAACAGTGCGGCGAAGCTGGCGCCGATGGCGATCACCACGGACAGCCCGAACAGCAGCGGTTGGTAATAGGCCACAGCGTTCGAGCGCATCGCCGACATGCCCACGTAATGCATGCTGGCGATGCCCAGGCCGATGATGACCGAGGCCTGGGCATATTGCCGAATGCTCAGGTGAGGATGGCTCAGGGTGTGCATCGCCAGCCACGAGGCGAACAGGGCGATCAACAGCGAGGCAAGCGTGATCGGCAGGACGTAGTCGATTTCAAGGGGCGCCTGGAACGCCAGCATGCCGATGAAATGCATGGCCCAGATGCCGCCCGCCAGGCAAGCGGCGCCGACCCAGCGCCAGAGTCGTTGCGAGGCTGGCTTTTCCGAATGGCCGATGCGTTCGGCCATGTCCAGCGTGGCAAAGCCGCCCACGCAGGCGACGATATAGGCAAGCAGCACCAGAAAGGGATCATGGGTGCAATTGAGAACGACCTGGCTGTCCGCCGTCAGCTCAGTGACAAAGTGCAACCCAAGCCATTCCATAGCGTGCCCCATGTTGTTTCCCTGGCCGGTGCAAGAACACCGGTGAACTCAAGGGAGTATAGGAAGGCGCGCAAAACCGGCGAGGGGTGGTGGCACATTAGTGTCAATGATTTTGGAATGAGCCTAATAGCGATTCGTACTGATACTCAGGCGATTTGCTGCTCGAACAGATGGGCTGGCGCCTCGAGGGGTTGCAGGCCGAATGCCGCGCGGGCCGCGTCGCAATCGGAGTTGGCCTGGCCATCGACCCAGGAGGCCTCGAACTCCCGGCAGGGGCTCGAACGCTGCTCGTAAATCGTACATTTCACTTCGCTGCCCACGTCCCCCTCCAGGCTGATGCAGCGTGGGCTCTTGCAGTTGGTGCCCAGCATGGCGACCCGACTGGGAGTGATTTGCTCGACGAGTTCATCGGGCACCGTTCCCCCGGATGAAGCGCATTCACCCCAGAAAAAGGACACGCGAAAGTGTGAACAGCAGGCACCGCAATTCAGGCACGGACTGGCTTCGGACATGGGTATTTATCTAAGGAGGAGTGGGGGAGGCCGCAGGGGTGGGCCAGCTCGCTATTCTAGGCTTTGCCAGCGGCTTGGAAAGGGGGGCGCGCAGGTATTTTTCAACGGCTGGACGTGCGGTCAGGGCTGGCCCATGGGCCCCGTGAACATTGAGCCTCGCCGGCGTGCGGGGGCCAGTGATGAGCGTTGACTTGCCATGGGCTGGTATCAGCCTTACGAATAATTACAGACAGTTGTGGCCGGCCTGTCTAGATTGCAGATTCCGGGGGAAATGACGCCCCAATAACAATAAAAGAGACGGACCCATGCAGAACTCGACCCAAGCGGCGAATGCCTGGCGCATTCTGTTCCTGCTGTTCCTTGCGAACCTGTTCAACTTCTTCGACCGCACCATCCCGGCCATCATCATCGAGCCGATCCGCATGGAATGGAGCCTCAGCGATTTCCAATTGGGGATCATCGGCACCGCGTTCACCATCGTCTATGCCATTGCCGGCCTGCCCCTGGGGCGGATGGCGGACACTGGTTCGCGCGCCAAACTGATGGGCTGGGGCCTGGCGGCGTGGAGCGGGCTGACGGCGGTGAACGGCATGGTCGGCAGTTTCTGGACCTTTCTGCTGGTGCGCATGGGTATCGGTATTGGTGAAGCCAGTTATGCACCGGCCGCCAACTCGCTGATCGGCGACCTGTTTCCCGCCCACCGTCGCGCGCGGGCCATGGGCATTTTCATGCTCGGCTTGCCGCTGGGGTTGTTGCTGGCGTTCTTCACCATCGGCTGGATGGTCAAGGCGTTCGACAGCTGGCGGGCGCCGTTTTTCATTGCCGCGGTGCCGGGGCTGATCCTTGCGGTGTTCATGTTCTACATCAAGGAGCCCAAGCGCGGCGCGGCGGAGAGCGTGCAGGTCTCCCAGGAACGTGTAGACCGGCCGATTCGGCGGGTACTGGCGGTGCCGACGTTCCTGTGGCTGGTCATGGCGGGCCTGTGCTTCAACTTCGCGACCTACGCGTGCAACTCCTTCCTGGTGCCCATGTTGCAGCGTTATTTCCTGATGCCGCTGCACGAGGCTGCCGTGGCCACCGGCGTGATCGTCGGCGTGACCGGGTTGATCGGCCTGACCCTGGGCGGTTGGGTGGCGGATAAGATTCATCAGCGGGTGGCGAATGGGCGACTGCTGTTCGCTGCGTTCAGCCTGATCATTTCGACGCTGTGCACCGCCTGGGCATTGTATGCCGGGCGTATCGAGATTGGCGTGTTCGTGGCGGTGTTCAGTGTGGGCTGGCTGTTTGCGTATAACTTCTACACCTGCGTGTACACGGCCATCCAGGACGTGGTCGAACCGCGCCTGCGCGCGACCGCCATGGCGCTGTTCTTTGCCGGGTTGTATCTGCTCGGTGGTGGTCTGGGGCCGGTGGTGGTGGGCGGGCTGTCCGATCACTTTGCCCACAGTGCCATGCTGGCGGCGGGGGCGGAGCAGATGACCGAAGCGTTCAAGGCCGTTGGGTTGCATGATGCGATGTATCTGATTCCGGTGGCGTTGTTTCTGACCATGGTATTTCTGTTCCTGGCGTCGCGGTGTTTTGTGCGTGATGCCAAGCGGATGAAAGAGGGGTTGGAAGGGGTGGCCAAGCCCGAGATCGAAGGTGTCACGGCATAAACCTCCTGTAGGAGCGAGCTTGCTCGCGATGGCGGTCTTACGGTGTACATATCCATTTCTGCGGGTGCGGCGGTTTAAGGTTCCGCCTTTACGGCGGGTGAGTCTGTAGGAGCGGGCTTGCCCGCGATGGCGGCCTTCCGGTGTACATATCCGTTTCTGCGGGTGCGGCGGCTTAAGGTTCCGCCCTTACGGCGGGTGGGCTCTGTAGGAGCGGGCTTGCCCGCGATGGCGGCCTTACGGTGTACATATCCGTTTCTGCGGGTGTGGCCGCTTTGGGTTCCGCCCTTACGGCGGGTGACTTTGGGGCCTACGCGGCCCGGCGCAAAGTCACCAAAACGCCTGGCCCCTGACGTACGGCCCTTCGCTGACGCTCCGGGTTCCCTCGCTCCGGTCCTGCTCCGTGGGCCCGCCGCCATCGGCCATCCTTGGCCGAGGGCGGCTAACCCGGCATCCATGCCGGGTTGCCCACTGCGCAGAACCTCCACTCGGCCTTCCGACGGGGCAATCTGCGGCGACTGTGGGATCGAGGTTCGGTTTCTGTTTCTGTGGGAGCGAGCCTGCTCGCGATTTAAGCCCAGGCGCCGCGGGGTGTCAGGCGGCCAGCGTCATCGTTGACGACCATCGCGAGCAAGCTCGCTCCTACAGGTACGGTGTAGGGCTTTGTGGGAGCGGGCTTGCCCGCGATGGAGGTTCGGGCGGCGAGGGGGATCAGGCGGCCTGCGTTATCGTTGACGACCATCGCGAGCGTGCTCGCTCCTACAGGTACGGTGTGGGTCTTTGTGGGAGCGAGCCTGCTCGCGATGGAGGTTCGGGCAGCGCGGGGTGTCGGGCGGCCTGCGTTATTGTTGTCGATTGTCGCGAGAAGGCTTGCTCCCACAAACAAAAATGCCCGCATCGCTGCGGGCATTTTTGTGGGGGAGGGGAGTTAGCCCGCTACCAGTACCCGGATTGCTTCGAGTCGCAGCGCCGCTTTGTCGAGCATGGCCAGGCCTTGTTCGCGTTGGTTGCGCAGGGCCACCAGTTCGCTGTCGCGTACGGTCGGGTTGACCGCTTGCAAGGCGGTCAGGCGTGCCAGTTCTTCGTCGGTGTCGGCGGCCAGGCGGCGTTTTGCTTCGGCCACGCGGTCGGTGTGGCGTGGCAGGATTTTCTCTTCGCCGGCGTTGATCCGTGGCGTCAGCTGGTCGCGCTGGGCCTGGATGAATTTGTTGGCGCTGGCGCGTGGCACGCTTTCGAGTTGGTCGTTGAGGGTTTCGAACGACACCCGTGCCGACAGGTCGTTGCCGTTGGTATCGAGCAGGCAGCGCAGGGCGGCGGGTGGCAGGTAGCGGCCCAGTTGCAGCGAGCGCGGGGCGACCACTTCGCTGACGTAGAGCAGTTCGAGCAATACGGTGCCGGGTTTGAGCGCCTTGTTCTTGATCAGCGCCACGGCGGTGTTGCCCATGGAGCCGGACAGCACCAAGTCCATGCCGCCTTGCACCATCGGGTGCTCCCAGGTGATGAACTGCATGTCTTCGCGCGACAGCGCCTGGTTGCGGTCGTAGGTGATGGTCACGCCTTCGTCGTCGCCCAACGGGAAGCTGGCGTCGAGCATTTTTTCGCTGGGCTTGAGGATCAGCGCATTTTCCGAATGGTCTTCGCTGTCGATGCCGAACGCATCGAACAGGGTTTCCATGTAGATCGGCAGCGCGAATTGATCGTCCTGCTCGAGAATCGCTTCCACCAGCGCTTCACCCTCGCCAGCACCACCGGAATTGAGTTCCAGCAGGCGGTCGCGGCCGGTGTGCAGCTCGGCTTCCAGGCGCTCGCGCTCGCTGCGGGCCTCGTCGATCAGGCTTTGCCACTCGCCGTCGTCGGCGTTCTCCAGCAGCGGCAGCAGGCGCGGGCCGAACTGGTGCTGCAAGGCGTTGCCGGTCGGGCAGGTGTTGAGGAACGCATTCAGGGCTTCGTGGTACCACTGGAACAGGCGCTCTTGCGGGCTGGTTTCCAGGTAAGGCACGTGCAGCTGGATCGTGTGTTTCTGGCCGATCCGGTCCAGACGGCCGATCCGCTGTTCCAGCAGGTCCGGGTGCGACGGCAGGTCGAACAGCACCAGGTGATGCGAGAACTGGAAGTTGCGGCCTTCACTGCCGATTTCCGAGCAGATCAGCACCTGCGCGCCGAACTCTTCGTCGGCGAAGTAGGCGGCGGCGCGGTCACGCTCGAGGATGTTCATGCCCTCGTGGAACACCGTGGCCGGAATGCCCGAGCGTACGCGCAGGGCGTCTTCGAGGTCCATCGCGGTTTCGGCGTGGGCGCAGATCACCAGCACCTTGGTGCGCTTGAGCATCTTCAGGGTGTCGATCAGCCATTCGACGCGTGGGTCGAATTTCCACCAGCGCTCTTCTTCGTTGGCGTCGGGCTGGGCCTGGAAGCTGACTTCCGGGTACAGCTCGGCGTGATCGCCCAGCGGCAGTTCGAGGTATTCGTCCGGGGACGGCAGCGGGTACTGGTGCAGTTGGCGCTCCGGGAAACCCTGCACGGCGGCGCGGGTGTTGCGGAACAGCACGCGGCCGGTGCCGTGGCGGTCCAGCAGTTCGCGTACCAGACGGGCGCTGGCTTCGGTGTCGCCATCGTTGACCGCGGTCAGCAGGGCTTCACCTTCGTTGCCGAGGAAACCGTGGATGGTCTGGTGCGCTTGCGGCGACAGGCGACCTTTGTCCAGCAGCTCCTGAACGGCTTCGGCCACCGGGCGATAGTTGTCGCTCTCGGCGCGGAAGGCGTGCAGGTCATGGAAACGGTTCGGGTCGAGCAGGCGCAGGCGGGCGAAGTGGCTGTCCTGGCCCAGTTGCTCCGGGGTGGCGGTCAGCAGCAGCACGCCGGGAATGACCTCGGCCAGTTGTTCGACCAGCGAGTATTCGGGGCTGACCTGGTCTTCGTGCCACACCAGGTGGTGGGCTTCGTCGACCACCAGCAGGTCCCAGCCGGCGGCGAACAGCGCGTCCTGGGCCTTTTCGTCGTCCACCAGCCACTCCAGAGCCACCAGCGCCAGTTGGGTGTCTTCGAACGGGTTGGTGGCATCGCTTTCGATGAAACGCTCTTCGTCGAACAGCGCGACCTGCAGGTTGAAGCGGCGGCGCATTTCCACCAGCCACTGGTGCTGCAGGTTTTCCGGAACCAGGATCAGCACGCGGCTGGCACGACCCGAGAGCAGTTGGCGATGGATCACCAGGCCGGCTTCGATGGTCTTGCCCAGGCCCACTTCGTCGGCCAGCAGAACCCGTGGCGCGATACGGTCGGCGACTTCACGGGCGATGTGCAACTGGTGGGCGATCGGTTGTGCACGCACGCCACCCAGGCCCCAGAGCGAGGACTGCAACTGACGGCTGGTGTGTTCCAGGGTGTTGTAGCGCAGGGCAAACCAGGCCAGCGGGTCGATCTGCCCGGCGAACAGGCGGTCGCTGGCCAGGCGGAACTGGATGAAGTTCGACAGCTGGGTTTCCGGCAGGGTGACCGCTTCGTTCTGCGCGTTGAGGCCGTGGTAGACCAGCAGGCCGTCGACGTCGTCGACTTCCTGGACGGTCAGTTTCCAGCCCTCGAAGTGGGTGATGGAGTCGCCCGGCGAAAATCGCACGCGGGTGAGGGGCGCATTCCTTAGCGCGTACTGGCGAGTCTCGCCAGTGGCCGGGTAGAGCACGGTCAACAAGCGGCCGTCCTGTGCCAGAACGGTGCCTAAACCCAGCTCGGCTTCGCTGTCACTGATCCAGCGTTGCCCCGGTTGATACTGCTGCGCCATGCTGCCTGACTCCCACCTTGAAAAAGCGGGCTATCTTAACGGAATGAGGGCTTGGGGGCCAAAGGAGTCTCGGAAAAACTCACTGTCTTACCTTAGTTCAATGCCCGACGCGCGCTCAGGCCGGGGCACTTGTGACTGCCAAACGGGTCACAGTTTGCGACCGATGGCTCAAGTCGCCATCCCCGCAGCCGAAAACCTGATGACAGGAGACAATAAAATCATGCTGCCACCCATGCTTCCCTTGAGTGCCGTGCCGGTCACGTCACAGCACGACCCCATCCGCCAGCGACCGGATATCCCGCCCGTTGTGCCGGTGCAGGAAAGCTCCAACGAAAGCACCATCGACCTGCAACAACGCGACCCCGAGGAAGCGGCTTATCAACTGCGCGAGGAACAACGCCGCAAGCAGGAGCAGCATCGCCGTCGCCAGGAAGCCGATGAGTTCCCTGAAGATCACCTGGCGATTCCCGGCACCGACCTCAACGCCGACAACACCGTGCCGGTCAAGCCGCTGATCGACGACGAACCACGCCAGGGCATGTGGGTCGATATCCAGGTCTAGCCCGTTCAATTCGCATTCGGTATCGAGATCGCCTAACAGATCGCTGGTCAGCGACCGCGCCAGACCGCATGATTGGCATCATTCCTCTTCACGCGATGCCCCAACGCCATGAGCCAAGACGACAAGTTGATCGACCTGAACGCCGAGCGTGCCAAGCGCGTGCATGATCTCAATGACAAACGCCTGAATGAAGTGCGCCAGGCATTCGAGCAGGCGATGCCGCTGGGCAAGCCCCCTAAAAAGAAGCCGAAGAACAAGCCAAAAAAGCGTTAATCCCTCCGTATTTATTGATGTAGATCAGTTTCCTCCCTCCTTTGCGCCCAACCTCGGGCGATATTGATCCCGGTCAATTTCCTCTCCTGCCTGATTGGTTAACTTAGACCCATCGCAACAAGGCAAGCGCAGGAGGCCAGTCATGTTTTTCGACAACGTGGTGTTCGCCGGGGTGCTGACCGTCAGCCTCATGGTTCTGTTTTTTGCAGGGTTTGGATTTTTTATCTGGAAAGACGCACACAAGCGGAAAAAACCGTAGTTCTTTCTGGATGTAATGAGCACGCAAGGCATTTTGGGCAACTTCGGTTGCCCTTTTTTTTGCCCGCAGGAAATTGGCAAACACCGCCCCTGTAGGAGCGAGCTTGCTCGCGATGGCAGTGTGTCAGTCAGCCTATATGTCACTGATTAATCGCAATCGCGAGCAAGCTCGCTCCTACAGGGGGGGCGGTGTAGCACGGTAGAAACAAAAAAGGCGCGAACCTCTCGGAACGCGCCTTTTTCATTGCCGCATCTATCAGCTGCCCAGTGCCTTCGACGCCAGCCAGAACAGGCCGGCGGACAGGGCCACGGTGGCTGGCAGGGTCAGGACCCAGGCCAGCAGGATGGTGCGTACCGTGCCGCTCTGCAGGCCGGCCTTGTTGGCGACCATGGTGCCGGCCACGCCCGAGGACAGCACATGGGTGGTGGACACCGGCAGGCTGAAGATGTTGGCCATGCCGATCAGGCTGGCAGTGGTGATCTGCGCCGACATGCCCTGGGAGTAGGTCATGCCTTGCTTGCCGATCTTCTCGCCGATGGTCAGTACCACGCGCTTCCAGCCGACCATGGTGCCCAGGCCCAGGGCCAGGGCCACCGCCAGGATCACCCAGAACGGTGCGTATTCGGTGGTCGCGGTCAGGTCCTTGCGCAGTTTGTCCAGGTCCGCCTTCTCGCGAGGGGCCAGGCCTGGCAGCTTGCTGACTTTCTTCGCCGTGTCATCCAGGCAGAGCAGGTAGCGGCGCACCTCGATACGGCTTTCCGATGGCAGCGAATGGTAGTCCGCTACACCCTTGAGGGTGTCGAGCAGGGCGTTGATGGTCGGCTCGGTCTGTTGCGGATTGCAGCGGAATTTCTCCGGCAGGTCGCCTTCCACGCTTTTGCCCAGGGCCAGGAACTCACCCAGGGTGTCGCCGTTGCGCTTGTAGAACTGGCTCAAGTGCAGGGTGGCGTCGCGGGTACGTTCGATCTGGTAAGTGGTGCTGCCCAGGTCGAGGACGAATTGCGCCGGGACGATACCGATCAGCACCAGCATGATCAGGCCGATACCCTTCTGGCCATCGTTGGAGCCGTGCACGAAGCTCACGGCCATGGCCGAAATCACCAGGACCAGGCGGTTCCAGAACGGCGGGTGCTTCTTGTCGTCGATCTTGCGGCGCTGTTCCGGCGTCTTGTGCATCTTCGACAGCGGGCGCCACCATTTGAGACCGATCAGGATCAGGGCCGCGATCAGGAAGCCTGCCATGGGCGAGAACACCAGGGAGGCACCGATATCAATCGCTTTCTGCCAGTTCACCCCGTCGGCCAGCGGAATCTCGTTGATCAGCGCGTTGGCCAGGCCAACCCCGAGGATCGAACCGATCAGCGTGTGGGAGCTGGAGGCCGGGATACCGAAGTACCAGGTGCCCAGGTTCCAGGCGATGGCCGCGGCCAGCAACGAGAACACCATCGCCAGACCGTGCCCGGTGTTCACATTGATCAGCAGTTCTACCGGCAACAGGTGGACGATGGCATACGCCACGCCGACCCCGCCCAGCAGCACGCCGAGAAAGTTGAACACACCGGAAAAGAACACGGCCAGATGCGGCGGCATGGCTTTGGTGTAGATAACGGTGGCAACCGCGTTAGCGGTGTCATGAAAGCCGTTGATGAACTCGAACGCGAGGACAAAGGTGAGGGCGAGCAAGAGGCTCACAAGCACCCAAGCATCCAGTCCGGTGAATAAATCGATCATGAAGGTTTTATGACCCGGTCGTAAGGGGGCGCGATTATGCCAGAAAAGACAGGTAATCGATGCACTAGCTGCCCATCGGTAACATTCTTCATTGATTTATTTTGTTGCAACCCCTTGGCGGCAGGGTGCCTGGCGACGGTCGCAAGTGCCTGAATTTCCTAGCAAAGCGCCCAGGCGCAAGGGTTCCGCGCGCCATTGCGGGCGAGGTCAAAGCTTGTATGAAAAATCTGAGAAGGGGGCCAGACATGAGCCATTTTCTCATCAGATAGATGAGGTGACCGCCGCCCGCTCGTAGCGGACGCGAATGGCAACATCAATGCAACCCGCTTTTAGCGGTTGCAGACGCAGGCCCGGGAGGGATTCAGTTCGAGAGGCTTATGGCTCTTCGGACCTGAGTTCCTTTTCCATCTTCTGCAGTTCCTGGGTAAAGGCCTGATCCTGAACGGTGGCGCGTTTACGCCAGGGTTTGCGTTCCGGTTCGGGCTGAGCGGCGTAAGTGGTGACTTCCCCGCCGTAAACTTCCTTGTAACGTTGTTCCTGGCGCTCTAGTTCGGCGCGCAGTTCGTCTTTCGTCACAGTGCTACCTGTATGGGTTGAGATTGGTTTCTGGTAAATCACGCTGCATCCAATGTATCGACCGCGCTCGGCAAAAAAACAGTGCCGGTGAAGACAATGTTTTACGCAAGGCGTTCGATACTTCCATGTTGCAGGCGGCCACGGCACCAGAGTAAACAGCTGACGTAGCATCAGTTTCCTGTTCAGCGAGCGCGCTGGCGGAGCATTTTCGAATGAGCGTCAGGCGCTGCTGCGGGTAACCACGATAGAACATTGGAATTGAACATCGGGTTACCGGTGGCGGAGTCGGACAATCAGACAAACCGCTCGCCACTGATCCGCATTATAGCGGTCGATTGGCAGAACACTATCGGCAAAGAGTTAAAAATGGATCTTGATGTGTGTTTGCCTTAATTACTTGCAACTGTTTGCATCCAGTTACAGGCGATGTCTTTCTGGCGCCATTAAGTCGAATAACTTTGTCGATTATATGGGGTGCGTTAAGTCGACGATCAAGCGGCGCTCAAAACATGTAAGGGAAGGGCGGGTCGTCGCCCTGATGATCAGCGTGCAATTGCGATAATCGAGCGACGGTTCGATAATCGCCCAATCCCGGCTGTCGGTGGCTTGTATGAATGGTGCCGACCCGCTTGTAATAGCCGTCGCCGATCCGTGTGGGAAAAGGACCTGATATGAACGATCAACTGCGCAACTCCTTCGCCTCGGTGGCGCCGCCGATTGTTGCGTCGCCCGCCAAGCGGATCCAGGCCATGACCGGCGATCCGGACTTCATGACGTCCCTGGCCCGGGGCCTGGCGGTGGTGCAAGCCTTCCAGGAGCGCAAACGGCACCTGACCATCGCCCAGATCAGCCACCGCACGGAAATTCCCCGCGCCGCCGTGCGACGTTGCCTGCACACCCTGATCAAGCTCGGCTACGCCACCACCGACGGGCGCACCTACTCGCTGCTGCCCAAGGTCCTGACCCTCGGCCATGCCTACCTGTCCTCGACTCCGCTGGCGGTGTCGGCCCAGCCGTACCTGGACCGCATGAGCGAGCAGTTGCATGAGGCCTGCAACATGGCCACCCTGGAAGGTGACGACATTTTGTACATCGCCCGTTCGGCGACCACCCAGCGCCTGATTTCCGTCGACCTGTCGGTCGGTGGGCGCCTGCCGGCCTATTGCACGTCCATGGGGCGGATCCTGCTGGCGGCGCTGGACGACACGTCCCTGCGTGAATACCTCGACCACGCCGACCTGCAAGCCAAGACCAGCCGCACCCTGCACACCCCCGAGGCGCTGCTCGAATGCCTGCAGGAAGTGCGGCAACAAGGCTGGTGCATCGTCGATCAGGAACTGGAGCAGGGCCTGCGCTCGATCGCCGTGCCGGTGTACGACGCCTCCGGGCAAGTAGTGGCGGCGCTCAACGTCAGTACCCACGCCGGGCGCGTCAGCCGCAGCGAGCTGGAACAGCGTTTCCTGCCGGGGCTTTTGGCGGCCAGCCGCAACCTCAGTGCCCAGCTGTTTGCCTAGGGCCGCGCGCTAAGCTGTTCGATCACCGCACAGACTCGCGTCTGGCGAATTGACGCTGTTCCACAAGGATCACTAATGTCGCGGCAGCGCCAGCCTGCGCTGGCCCCTGTCCGACTGCGTTCTTGCGTGGAATAAAAATAATGAACCAGCCTCAGTCCGCTGTAGGGAACTGCCTCGATGTGCAGTCCTTCATCAATGCCCAACCCATCTCGCGCTATCAATGGCGGGTGGTGATTCTGTGTTTCCTGATTGTCTTCCTCGATGGCCTCGACACCGCGGCCATGGGGTTCATCGCGCCGGCCCTGTCCCAGGACTGGGGCATTGATCGCGCCAGCCTCGGCCCGGTGATGAGTGCGGCGTTGATCGGCATGGTCTTCGGCGCACTGGGCTCCGGCCCCCTGGCCGACCGCTTCGGGCGCAAGGTCGTGCTGGTGGGGGCGGTGCTGGTGTTCGGCGCCTTCAGCCTGGCATCAGCCTACAGCAGCAACGTCGAGCAACTGCTGGTGCTGCGCTTTCTGACCGGTCTGGGCCTGGGCGCCGGCATGCCGAACGCCACCACGCTGTTGGCCGAATACACCCCGGAGCGCAAGAAGTCGCTGCTGGTGACCAGCATGTTCTGTGGCTTCAACCTCGGCATGGCCGGTGGCGGGTTCATCTCCGCCAAGCTGATCCCGGCATTCGGCTGGCACAGCCTGTTGCTGCTCGGCGGCGTGCTGCCGTTGATCCTTGCGCTGGTGTTGCTGGTCTGGTTGCCGGAGTCGGCGCGTTACCTGGTGGTGCGCAACCGTGGCAGCGACAAGGTGCGCAAGGCCCTGGCGCCCATCGAGCCGAGCACGGTGGCCCAGGCCGCCAGCTTCAGCGTGCCGGAACAGCGCACGGTGAAAGCGCGCAATGTCTTCGCGGTGATCTTCTCCGGCACCTACAGCGCCGGCACTTTGCTGCTGTGGCTCACCTATTTCATGGGCCTGGTGATTGTCTATTTGCTGACCAGCTGGCTGCCGACGCTGATGCGTGACAGCGGCGCGAGCATGGAACAGGCGGCGTTCATCGGTGCGCTGTTCCAGTTCGGCGGCGTGTTGAGCGCGGTGGGGGTGGGCTGGGCGATGGACCGCTTCAACCCGCACAAGGTCATCGGCACGTTCTACCTGCTGGCCGGGGTGTTCGCCTACGCGGTGGGCCAAAGCCTGGGCAGCATCACCTTGCTGGCCACCCTGGTGCTGGTGGCGGGGATGTGTGTCAACGGTGCGCAGTCGGCGATGCCTTCGTTGGCGGCGCGGTTCTACCCGACCCCAGGGGCGGGCGACCGGGGTGTCGTGGATGCTCGGCATCGGTCGTTTCGGCGCGATTCTGGGGGCATGGATGGGCGCGACCCTGTTGGGGCTGGGCTGGAATTTCGAGCAGGTGCTGACGGCACTGGTGATCCCGGCGGCGCTGGCGACGGCGGCGGTGGTGGTCAAGGGGTTGGTCAGTCATGCGGATGCGACCTGACGGGGACCGAGTCGACCTCATCGCGAGCAAGCTCGCTCCTACAGGGAGCAGTGCATTTTCCCCTGTAGGAGCGAGCTTGCTCGCGATGCTTTTAAAGGATCAGTAGCAAGACAACAATCCGTTCGATAAACGAACACTTAGTCGATTATCGGATTGTTCGGCGTTTTTCCCAGGCTTACCCTTCAGTCATCCGGCGCGTGCATCGTGCCTTGTTCATTCACTGTCGGTTCAAACAAAACGGGAGCCTGCCCCATGGCTGAAATCCTTTCGCTGCACGACGCGGTGAAGCAATTCGTCAACGACGGCGATACCGTCGCGCTCGAAGGCTTCACTCACCTGATCCCTACGGCGGCGGGTCATGAAATCATTCGTCAGGGCAAGAAAGACCTGACACTGGTTCGGATGACCCCTGACCTGATCTACGATCAGTTGATCGGCGCCGGTTGTGCTCGCAAGCTGGTTTTCTCCTGGGGCGGCAACCCCGGTGTCGGCTCCCTGCACCGTCTGCGCGATGCCGTGGAAAAGCAATGGCCGCATGCCCTGGAAATCGAGGAACACAGCCACGCCGACCTGGCCAACGCCTACGTCGCCGGTGCCTCGGGCCTGCCGTTCGCGGTGCTGCGTGCCTACGCCGGCTCCGACCTGCCCAAGGTCAACCCGCTGATCAAGTCGGTCACTTGCCCGTTCACCGGTGAAGTGCTGGCGGCCGTGCCTTCGGTACGCCCGGATGTCACTGTGATCCACGCGCAGAAAGCCGACCGCAAGGGCAACGTGCTGCTGTGGGGCATCCTCGGCGTGCAGAAGGAAGCCGCCCTGGCCGCCAAGCGCTGCATCGTCACCGTCGAAGAAATTGTCGACGACCTCAAGGCGCCGATGAATGCCTGCGTGCTGCCGACCTGGGCCCTGAGTGCGGTCTGCCATGTCCCCGGCGGTGCGCACCCGTCTTACGCCCACGGCTACAACGAGCGTGACAACCGCTTCTACCAGGCCTGGGACCCGATTGCCCGCGACCGTGACACCTTCACCGCGTGGATCAACGAGTACATCCATGGCTGCGCTGACTTCAGCGAGTTCCAGGCCAAGCTGGCCGCTGCTTCGGAGGCGAAGTAATGACTTACACCACCAATGAAATGATGACCGTCGCCGCTGCCCGTCGCCTGAAGAACGGCTCGGTGTGCTTTGTCGGCATCGGCCTGCCTTCCAAGGCGGCCAACCTGGCCCGCCTGACGTCCTCGCCGGACGTGGTGCTGATCTACGAATCCGGTCCGATTGGCGCCAAGCCCAGCGTGTTGCCACTGTCGATTGGTGACGGCGAGCTGGCGGAAACCGCCGACACCGTAGTCCCGACCGGTGAGATTTTTCGCTACTGGCTGCAGGGCGGGCGCATCGACGTCGGTTTCCTCGGCGCCGCGCAGGTCGACCGCTTCGGCAACATCAACACCACCGTGGTCGGCGACTATCATCAACCGAAAGTCCGTTTGCCCGGTGCCGGTGGCGCGCCGGAAATCGCCGGCTCCGCCAAGAGCGTGCTGATCATCCTCAAGCAGTCGGCGCGCTCCTTCGTCGACAAGCTGGACTTCATCACCTCGGTCGGCCATGGCGAGGGCGGTGATTCGCGCAAACGCCTGGGCCTGCCAGGCGCAGGACCGGTGGGCATTATCACCGACCTGTGCATCATGGAGCCGGAAGCCGGCACCAACGAGTTCGTGGTCACCGCGCTGCACCCGGGCGTGACCCGCGAGCAAGTCAGCGCCGCCACCGGTTGGCCGATCCGTTTCGCCGAGACGGTCGAGGTCAACGTCGAACCGAGCGCGGTGGAACTGCAAGCGCTGCGTGACCTTGAAGCCCGTACCGCTGCCGCCCACGGCCAAGCCCCTGGAGAAGCGTGATGCGCGACGTTTATATCTGCGATGCGATTCGCACCCCCATCGGCCGTTTTGGTGGCGGTTTGTCGGCCGTTCGCGCCGATGACCTGGCTGCCGTGCCGATCAAGGCGCTGATGGCGCGCAACCCGTCGGTGGACTGGACGGCGGTGGACGAGGTGTTCCTCGGCTGCGCCAACCAGGCCGGCGAAGACAACCGCAACGTGGCGCGCATGGCGCTGCTGCTGGCCGGCCTGCCTGAGTCCATTCCGGGCGTGACCCTCAACCGTCTGTGCGCTTCGGGCATGGACGCGATCGGCACGGCCTTTCGCGCCATCGCCAGTGGCGAAATGGAGCTGGCGATTGCCGGCGGCGTCGAGTCGATGTCCCGCGCGCCGTTCGTGATGGGCAAGGCCGATGCGGCGTTCTCGCGCAACATGAAGCTGGAAGACACCACCATCGGCTGGCGTTTCATCAACCCGCTGATGAAAGCCCAGTACGGCGTGGATGCCATGCCCCAGACCGCTGACAACGTGGCGGACGATTACCAGGTGTCCCGCGCCGACCAGGACGCCTTCGCCCTGCGCAGCCAGCAGCGTACCGCCGTGGCCCAGGCGGCCGGCTATTTCGCCGAGGAAATCGTCGAAGTGCGCATTGCCCACAAGAAGGGCGAGACCGTGGTCAGCCAGGACGAGCACCCGCGTGCCGACACCACCCTGGAGGCGCTGAACAAACTGAAACCGGTCAACGGCGCCGACAAGACCGTCACTGCCGGCAACGCCTCGGGCGTGAATGATGGCGCTGCAGCGCTGATCCTCGCTTCGGCCGAAGCGGTGAAGAAACACGGCCTGACCGCCCGCGCGAAAGTGCTGGGCATGGCCAGCGCCGGTGTGGCGCCACGGGTGATGGGCATCGGCCCGGTGCCGGCGGTGCGCAAACTGACCGAGCGCCTCGGTGTGGCGGTCAGCGATTTCGACGTCATCGAGCTCAACGAAGCGTTCGCCAGCCAGGGCCTGGCGGTGCTGCGTGAACTGGGGATCGCCGACGACGCCCCCCAGGTCAACCCCAATGGCGGCGCGATTGCTTTGGGCCATCCGCTTGGCATGAGCGGGGCGCGCCTGGTGCTGACGGCGCTGCATCAACTGGAAAAAAACGGCGGCAAGAAAGGTCTGGCGACCATGTGCGTCGGTGTTGGCCAAGGTCTGGCATTAGCCATCGAGCGCGTCTGACGCTCGGCAGACTAACAAGAACAGAGGAAAGCGAAATGTCTGACAAGCCTGGTTATCGCCGTCCGCAGGAAGGCACCCAGCCGGAATACCTGCACCCGACCTATCAATCCACCAACCTGCGCTCGCCGTCCAAGCCGTTGGTGTTCCTGCCCCATTCGTTGTCGGAAATCACCGGCCCGACCGTCGGTGCCGAACGCATCAACGAGAAGGACAACGACCTGACGGCCCAGCACGAAGGGCAGCCGCAGGGCGAACGCATCATCATTCACGGCCGTGTGCTGGATGAAAACGGCTTGCCGGTACCGGGCATCCTGGTAGAGATCTGGCAGGCCAACGCCGCCGGTCGCTACGCCCATGCCCGCGACCTGCACGACGCGCCGCTGGACCCGAACTTCACCGGCACCGGCCGCACCGTTACCGACGCCGATGGCTGGTACCAGTTCCAGACCATCAAGCCCGGCGCCTACCCGTGGGGCAACCACCACAACGCCTGGCGCCCGGCGCACATTCACTTTTCGTTGTTCGGGCCGAGCATTCTCACGCGCCTGGTGACGCAGATGTATTTCCCGGGGGACCCGCTGCTGGCGTACGACCCGATCTACAACTGCGTACCTGACACCCGTGCGAAGGAACGCCTGATCGCAACGTTCGACCTGGAAAAAACCGTCCCTCACTACGCCCTCGGTTATCGCTGGGACATCGTCCTGCGCGGCCGCGACGCCACGCCGATGGAGAAATAAGATGACGCTGACTGCGACCACGTCCCACACCGTCGGGCCGTATTACCACATCGGCCTGACCTGGCTGAACCGCGAAAACCTCACCGTCGAACAGACCCTGGGCGAACGCGTGGCGATCACCGGACAAGTCGTCGATGGCAATGGCGACATCGTCAACGACGCCATGCTGGAAGTCTGGCAGGCCAACGCCGCCGGTAAATACGACCACCCCGAAGACGACCAGGACAAACCCCTGGACCCGCACTTCGAAGGCTTTGGCCGTATCCCGGTGGACGCTGAAGGGCGCTTCCGTTTCACCACCATCAAGCCGGGCACCGTCGAAGGCCTGAAGGGCTCGATCCAGGCGCCGCACCTGGTGGTGCTGGTGTTTGCCCGTGGCCTGGTCAAGCACTTGCTGACTCGCATCTACTTCGACGGCGAGCCGGCCAACGTCAACGACCCGCTGCTCGAATGCGTCCCGGCGGAACGTCGCGGCACGCTGCTGGCGAAGGCGGATGCCAGTGGCGTCTACCAATGGAATGTGGTGTTGCAGGGCACCGAGGCTGAGACGGTGTTTTTCGATTACTGATCGAACCTTGCTTTGCCCCTCTACCTGTGGGAGCGAGCCTGCTCGCGATGGTGATTAATCAGCAGCAAAGATGTTGACTGACACACCGCTATCGCGAGCAGGCTCGCTCCCACAAGGGAAGGGAAGATCATCAGTGTTACCGAACCAATTGAGGAACGGGACTGTTGCAAAGTGTGTCTAGACTTTCACTGTCCCCATAGAGTGAACAAACAATGACCATCCCCTCCGCGACTACAGCGCACTACACCGGTGAAGAGCGCAGCAAACGCATCTTTGCGATTGTCGGTGCTTCGTCGGGCAACCTCGTCGAATGGTTCGACTTCTACGTCTACGCCTTCTGCGCGATCTATTTCGCCCCGGCGTTTTTCCCCTCGGACAACCCGACCGTGCAACTGGTGAACACCGCAGGCGTGTTCGCTGCCGGGTTTCTGATGCGACCGATCGGCGGCTGGATCTTTGGCCGCGTCGCCGACAAGCACGGGCGCAAGAACTCGATGCTGATTTCGATCCTGATGATGTGTTTCGGCTCGCTGCTGATCGCCTGCCTGCCGACCTATAACAGCATCGGCGTGTGGGCGCCGGTGCTCCTGCTGTTCGCCCGTCTGCTCCAGGGCCTGTCGGTGGGCGGTGAGTACGGCACCACCGCCACTTATATGAGCGAAGTCGCCCTCAAGGGCCAGCGCGGGTTTTTTGCTTCGTTCCAGTACGTCACGCTGATCGGCGGGCAACTGCTGGCGGTGCTGGTGGTGGTGATCCTGCAACAGTTCCTCAGCGAAGAAGAGTTGCGCGCCTATGGCTGGCGCATCCCGTTCGTGGTGGGCGCGGTGGCCGCGCTGATTTCGCTGTTCCTGCGTCGTACGCTCAAGGAAACCACCAGCAAGGAAATGCGCGAAAACAAGGATGCCGGCAGCATCATGGCGCTGTTCCGTGATCACAAGGCCGCGTTCATCACCGTGCTGGGTTACACCGCCGGTGGCTCGCTGATTTTCTACACCTTCACCACCTACATGCAGAAGTACCTGGTGAACACCGCCGGCATGCACGCCAAGACCGCGAGCTACATCATGACCGGCGCACTGTTCCTCTACATGTGCATGCAACCGCTGTTCGGCATGCTCGCCGACAAGATTGGCCGGCGTAACTCGATGCTCTGGTTCGGTGCCCTGGGTACGCTGTGCACGGTGCCGATCCTGTTGACCCTGAAAAGCGTCAGCAGCCCGTTCCTGGCCTTCGTGCTGATCACCCTGGCGCTGGCCATCGTCAGTTTCTACACCTCGATCAGCGGCCTGGTGAAAGCCGAGATGTTCCCGCCGGAGGTGCGCGCCCTGGGCGTGGGCCTGGCCTACGCGGTGGCCAATGCGATCTTCGGCGGTTCGGCCGAGTACGTGGCGCTGAGCCTCAAGGCCGGTGGCATGGAAAACTCGTTCTACTGGTACGTCACGGTGATGATGGCGGTGGCGTTCCTGTTCAGCCTGCGCCTGCCGAAACAGGCGAAATACCTGCACCACGACCTTTGATCCATCTGCGTGGGCCCTGGCGGCCCACGCTTTCAAGGACTTTTTATGAACCTGCGACCGGGCAATCAATTGTTCGATGCCTATTTCACTGCCCGCGATATGCGTGAGGTGTTCTGCGACCAGGGCCGGGTCCAGGCCATGCTCGATTTCGAAGCGGCGCTGGCTCGGGCCGAGGCTCGTGTCGGCGTGATTCCTCAGGCTGCGGTGGCTTCCATCGAAGCGGTCTGCCAGGCCGGGCATTTCGACTTCGCCGCCCTCGGCGAGGCGATTGCCACGGCGGGTAATTCGGCGATTCCGTTGGTCAAGGCGCTGGGCAGGCAGATTGCCGCCCGTGATGCCGAGGCCGAGCGTTATGTGCACCTGGGCGCGACCAGCCAGGACGTGATGGACAGCGGCCTGGTGCTGCAATTGCGCCAGGCGCTGGCGCTGATCGAGGCTGACCTTGCGCAACTGGGCGACGCCCTGGCCGGGCAGGCGCTGCGCTTTGCCGCCACGCCACTGGCCGGGCGCACCTGGTTGCAGCATGCGACGCCCGTCACCCTGGGGATGAAGATCGCCGGCTGGCTGGGCGCCGTCACCCGCAGCCGGCAGCGTCTGCAAGCGCTCAAGCCGCGCCTGCTGGTCCTGCAATTCGGCGGTGCTTCCGGCACCTTGGCGGCCCTGGGTGACAACGCCCTGCCGATTGCCCAGGCGCTGGCCGAAGAACTGCAACTGAACCTGCCGGAGCAGCCCTGGCACACCCAGCGCGACCGTCTGGTGGAGTTCGGCGCGGTGCTCGGCTTGATCGCCGGCAGCCTGGGCAAACTGGGGCGCGACATCAGCCTGTTGATGCAGACCGAGGCTGCCGAAGTGTTCGAGCCGTCGGCGCCGGGCAAGGGCGGTTCCTCGACCATGCCGCACAAGCGCAACCCGGTGGGGGCGGCGGTGCTGATCGGTGCGGCGACCCGCGTGCCAGGCCTGCTCTCGACCCTGTTCAGCGCCATGCCGCAAGAGCACGAGCGCAGCCTGGGCCTGTGGCATGCCGAGTGGGAAACCCTGCCGGAGATCTGCTGCCTGGTGTCCGGCAGCCTCAAGCAGGCGCTGTTGCTGGCAAGCGGCCTGGAGGTGGACGCCGAACGCATGGCGCGCAACCTCGACCTGACCCAGGGCCTGGTGCTGGCCGAAGCGGTCAGCATCGTGCTCGCCCAGCGAGTCGGGCGCGATACCGCCCACCACCTGCTGGAGCAATGCTGCAAGCGCGCCGTGGCCGAACAACGGCACCTGCGTGCGGTGCTCGGCGACGAGCCGCAAGTGACCGCCGAACTGTCGGCGGCTGAACTCGACGACCTGCTGGACCCCGCGCATTACCTCGGCCAGGCCCACGCCTGGGTCGAGCGCGCGGTGGCTGAACATTCTGCTGCCTGAAGGAGATTGCTGTGGCTTTCGTACAACTCGCCGATGGCGAACTGCATTACCAACTCGATGGGCCGGCGGATGCACCGGTGCTGGTGCTGTCCAACTCGCTGGGCACCGACCTGCACATGTGGGACGCCCAGGTCGCGGCGTTCAGCGAACATTTTCGCCTGCTGCGCTTCGACACCCGTGGCCACGGCCAGTCGCTGGTCACGCCGGGCCCGTACAGCATCGCGCAACTGGGCGCTGACGTGCTGGCGCTGCTGGACGCGCTGCACATCGAGCGCACGCATTTCTGCGGTTTGTCGATGGGCGGCCTGATCGGCCAGTGGCTGGGGATCAACGCAGGCGAGCGCCTGAACAAGCTGGTGGTGTGCAACACCGCAGCGAAGATCGGCGATCCGTCGATCTGGAACCCGCGCATCGAGACCGTGCTGCGCGATGGCGCGGCGGCGATGGTGGCGCTGCGCGATGCGTCGATTGCCCGCTGGTTCACCCCCGACTTCGCCGAGGCCAACCCGGCGGCGGCCAAGCAGATCACCGACATGCTCGCGGCTACCTCGCCACAAGGTTACGCGGCCAACTGCGCGGCGGTGCGCGATGCCGACTTCCGTGAGCAACTGGGTTCGATCAAGGCGCCGTTGCTGGTCATCGCCGGCAGCGAGGACGCGGTGACGCCGCCGTCCGGCGGGCACTTCATCGAGGAGCGTGTAGCGGGCGCCGAGTACGCCGAGTTCTACGCCGCGCACCTGTCCAACGTGCAGGCCGGCGCTGATTTCAGCGCGCGGGTGCTGGCGTTTTTGTTGGCCGACTGAGGAGGTTGTCGTGGACGAGAAGCAACGTTACGACGAAGGCATGAATGTGCGCCGTGCCGTGCTCGGCGACGCCCATGTCGATCGCAGCCTGAACGCGCTGACCGAGTTCAACAGCGAGTTCCAGGAAATGATCACCCGCCACGCCTGGGGTGACATCTGGACCCGCCCGGGCCTGCCGCGCCACACCCGCAGCCTGATCACCATCGCCATGCTGATCGGCATGAACCGCGAAGGCGAACTCAAGCTGCACCTGCGCGCCGCCGCCAACAATGGTGTGAGCCGTGGGGAGATCAAGGAGGTGATCATGCAGAGCGCGATCTACTGCGGGATCCCGGCGGCGAATGCGACGTTTCACCTGGCGGAGTCGGTGTGGGATGAGTTGGGGGTTGAGTCGCGGGAGTAGGGCTGTCGATTGGTAGTGTTTTTGCCGGCCTCATCGCGAGCAGGCTCGCTCCCACAATGGATCTATTTGCACTGAAGATCCCCTGTGGGAGCGAGCCGGCTCCGGGCGGCGTTCCGACGATGGCGGCGCCAAGGTTTACAACAGGCTGATCGGATAGCTGACGATCAACCGGTTCTCATCGAACTCATTGTTGCTGTAGTCCCGGCGTATGGTCGAGTTGCGCCATTTCAGGTTCAGGTCTTTGAGCGCGCCGCTCTGCACGGTGTAGCCCAGTTCCGACTCCCGTCCCCATTCCTTGCCATCGGTGATCGCCCCGGTGTGCACGTTGTCGCCGCTGATGTAGCGATTCATCAGGGTCAAACCGGGAATGCCCAGGGCGACGAAGTTGTAGTCGTGGCGCAGTTGCCAGGATTTTTCCCGGGCGTTGTCGTAGCTCGAGTTGTAGCTGTCGTTGGCCAGGGTGCCGCCGCTGGTGCCGTTGACGCGCATCCAGGCGCTGTCACCGCTGAGTTTTTGCAGGCCGACGTAGAAGGTGTGGCCGCCGTATTTGGCCGACAGCAGTGCCGACCAGGTCTTGTTGTCCAGGTCACCCGCCAGGGCGCTGCCGTCTTCCTTACCGATGAAGTAGCCGAGGTTGGCGCCCAGGGTCCAGTCGCCGACGGGCTGGCTGTGGGTCAGGTTGAGGTATTGCTGGCGGTAGATGTCCTTGAGCTGGGCGTTCCACAGGGCGATCTGCGTGCGTTTTTCGTTGAACAGGTACTCACCGCCCTGGAAGTTGAAGCGGTCCGAGGTGAAGGCGGCTTTGCCGGTCATCGACAGGTCGCCCATGCTGCTGTCGTCACGCGGGCTGTTCTGGCGGAACTGCCCGCCGTAGAGCGTCAGGCCGGCGATTTCCCGGGAGGTGACCTGGCCACCGCGAAAGGTCTGCGGCAGCGAGCGGCCATCGTCCGAGCGCAGGATCGGCAGCACCGGCATCCATTCACCGACCTTCACTTCGGTCTGCGACAGCCTGGCCTTGAATGCCACGTTGGTGCGGCCGAAGTTGTCCGCCGGGCGACCGTCGTGATCCAGCGGCAGCAGTTGCGTACCGCCGGTGCCCTTGCCGCCATCGAGTTTCACCGAGTACAGGCCGAGCACGTCCATGCCGAAACCGACGGTGCCCTGGGTGAAGCCGGATTTGGCGTCGAGGATGAAGCTTTGCGTCCACTCTTCAGCCTTGCCCTGGGTTTTGCTGGGGTTGGTGAAGTTGCGGTTGATGTAGAAGTTGCGCAGGTTGAGGTTGACCTTGGCGCCGTCGACGAAACCCGACTCTTCGGCGGAGGCGGGGAGGGCGGTGCTGGCGACGGCGAGGGCTATCAGGTAGTGCGGACGGATTGCGGGTGTCATGGGTGTGAGCCTGTTGTTATTGGTTTTGTGGGCTCGATGGTGATGTGAATGTACTAGGTGGTTCAATCTGCCTGGGTGGGTTTTGGGCGGTTATCGAACCGATATTGATTGGGGTTTTGTGGTGTGTTTTCGGGCCTCATCGCGAGCAAGCTCGCTCCTACAGGGGATCTGTGCCGGCACGACCAACAGATATTTTCCTGCAGACAACAAAAAGCCCACCAATCGGTGGGCTTCATGCATTTCAGCGGCCTATCAGAACAACCGCATCTTCGGTGCTTCTTCCTTCACCGGTTCGACCTTGGCCGTCTGCTCGTTCCAGCCACCGCCGAGGGCCTTGTACAGGTTCACGGCGCTGGTCAGCTGGGCCAGGCGATCGGTGATCAGGGCCTGTTCGGCGCTGAACAGCTGACGCTGGGCATCGAGGAAGGTCAGGTTGCTGTCCACGCCAATGCGATAACGACGCTCGGCCAGGCGGTAGTAATCCTGGTTGGCTGTGACGAAATCACGTTGTGCCTGCAACTGCTCGGTGTAGGTCTGGCGTGCGGCCAGGCCGTCGGCGACTTCCTGGAAGGCCGTTTGAATGGACTTCTCGTAGTTCGCCACGCCGATGTCCTTCTGGATTTTCGAGTAATCCAGGCTGGCGCGCAGGCTGCCGGCGTTGAAGATCGGCAGGTTGATCTGCGGCTGGAACAGCCAGGTACCCGAACCACCCTTGAACAGGCCCGACAGGTCGGGGCTCAGGGTCCCGGCATTGGCGGTCAGGCTGATGCTCGGGAAGAACGCTGCGCGGGCCGCGCCGATGTTGGCGTTGGCCGCTTTGAGGTTGTACTCGGCCTGCAGGATGTCCGGACGACGTTGCAGCAGGTCCGACGGCAAGCCGGCCGGTACGTCGCTCAGCAGGTCGTCAGACAGTGGCTTGGCCGCTTGCAGGTTGGCCGGGATAGCCGTACCGAGCAGCAGCACCAGGCTGTTTTCGTCCTGGGCGACCTGGCGGGTGTATCGGGCCAGTTGCGCACGGGCGTTTTCCACCGAGGTACGCGACTGCGCCAGGTCCAGCGCCGAGGCGACGCCGACTTCGTTGCTGCGCGCGGTGAGCTTGTAGCTCTCCTCGAACGCACCCAGGGTGTCCTGGGTCAGCTTGCGCAGTTCCTTGTCGGCCTGCCAGGTCAGGTAGGCATTCGCCACGCTGGCCACCAGGCTGATTTGCGTGCTGCGCCGACCTTCTTCAGTGGCGAAGTATTTTTGCAGGGCTTCTTCGCTCAGGCTGCGAACCCGACCGAACAGGTCCAGTTCATAGGCGCTGATGCCGACCGTGGCGGAGTAGGAGCTATTGATCCCGGCCTGGCCGGTCTGCGAGGCATCGGCCGGCACCCGCTGGCGGCTGCCGGTACCGGTGGCCGAAACGGCCGGGTACAGGTCAGCGCGCTGGATGCGGTACTGCGCGGCGAACGCGTCGATGTTCAGCGCCGCGACACGCAGGTCGCGGTTGTTTTCCAGGGCGACCTGGATCATCTGCTGCAGGGCCGGGTCATGGAAAAACTGCTTCCAGCCTTGCTCCGCGGCCGCCTGCGCAGGCGCCTCGGCTGGCGAGTACGCCGGGCCCTGCGGGTACTGGGCTGCTACCGGCGCTTGTGGCTGCTGGTAGTCAGGGATCAGCGAGCAACCGCTCAGCACGAAGGCGGCGACTGCGATGGAGAGTAGCGACTTGCTCATTGGCCAGCCTCTTTGGATGGTTCGGATGCAGCGTCCTGGTCGGCAATCTTGCGCTGACCCATGGACGATACGGCGACGAAGAACAATGGGACCCAGAAGATCGCCAGTACGGTGGCGGTGATCATACCGCCAATTACCACGGTACCGATTGCATGTTGGCTACCCGAACCTGCGCCGGTGGAAATCGCCAGCGGTACTACGCCGAGGATAAACGCCAGCGAGGTCATGATGATCGGGCGCAGACGCATGCGGCAGGCTTCGACCGCGGCATCGAACAGGCTCTTGCCCTGTTCGTGCAGTTCCTTGGCGAACTCGACGATCAGAATGGCGTTTTTCGCTGCCAGACCAATGGTCGTCAACAGGCCCACCAGGAAGTACACGTCGTTGGACAGACCGCGCAGGCTGGTGGCCAGCAGGGCGCCGATGATCCCCAGTGGCACCACGAGCACGACCGCAATCGGAATCGACCAGCTTTCGTACAGCGCTGCCAGGCACAGGAACACCATCAGCAGCGACAGGGCGAACAGCGCCGGAGCCTGAGAACCTGCCAGACGTTCTTCATAGGACAGACCGGTCCAGGAAATACCTACGCCGGCTGGCAGCTTCTTGGCAATCGCCTCGACTTCGGCCATGGCTTCACCGGTGGAATAACCCGGAGCCGGGGCGCCGAGGATTTCGACCGCTTCCACGCCGTTGTAGCGCGACAGCTTGGGCGAACCGTAGATCCACTCACCCTTGGCGAACGCCGAGAACGGCACCATGGTCCCTGCGCTGTTGCGCACGTACCACTTCTGCAGGTCTTCGGGGCTCATGCGCGAGTCCGGCTGGCCTTGCACGTACACTTTCTTCACCCGACCACGGTCGATGAAGTCGTTGACGTAGCTACTGCCCAGGGCAATCGACAGGGTGTTGTTGATGTCGGCGATGGTAATGCCCAGGGCACTGGCCTTCTCGTCGTCGATTTCCAGTTGGTATTGCGGTTCGTCGTTCAGGCCGTTCGGACGCACTTGCGCCAGCACTTTGCTTTGCGCGGCCATGCCGAGGAACTGGTTGCGCGCTTCCATCAGCTTCTGGTGACCCAGACCGGCACGGTCTTGCAGGAACACGTCGAAACCGGTGGCGTTACCCAATTCCAGTACCGCCGGTGGCGCGAAGGCGAACACCATGGCATCGCGGAAGGTGAAGAAGTGCTGTTGGGCACGGGCTGCCACCTTGAACACGCTGTTGTCGGCGTTACGTTCGCCCCATGGCTTGAGCATGATGAATGCCATACCCGAGCTCTGGCCACGGCCGGCGAAGTTGAAGCCGGTCACGGTAAACACCGAGTTCACCGCATCGCCTTCACCACCGTCCTTGCCAGACCTGAGCAGGTATTCGCGCATCTCGTCCACGACCACTTGCGTACGCTGGGCGGTGGAACCCGCCGGGGTCTGCACCTGGGCGAACAGGACGCCCTGGTCTTCTTCCGGAAGGAACGAGGACGGGATGCGCATGAACAGCCAGATCATGCCGATCACGATGAGCACGTAGGCCAGCAGGTACGGTGCCTTGTGACGCAGGATGTTGCCCACGCCACGCTCGTAGCTTTGTACGCTGCGGTCGAAGTTGCGGTTGAACCAGCCGAAGAACCCACGCTTGGACGTGCCATGGTCACCCTTGGCAACGGGCTTGAGCATGGTGGCGCACAGGGCCGGGGTGAAGATCAGGGCCACCAGCACCGACAGGGCCATGGCCGAGACGATGGTGATCGAGAACTGCTTGTAGATCACACCGGTGGAACCGCCGAAGAACGCCATTGGCAGCAGTACCGCCGACAGCACCAGGGCGATACCCACCAGGGCGCCCTGGATCTGGCCCATGGACTTTTTCGTCGCTTCCTTGGGTGACAGGCCTTCTTCGCTCATCACCCGTTCGACGTTTTCCACCACGACGATGGCGTCGTCCACCAGCAAGCCGATGGCCAGCACCATGCCGAACATGGTCAGGGTGTTGATGCTGAAACCGGCTGCCGCGAGGATGCCGAAGGTACCCAGCAATACCACCGGCACGGTCATCGTGGTGATGACGGTGGCGCGGAAGTTCTGCAGGAACAGGAACATCACCAGGAACACCAGCACGACCGCTTCGATCAGCGTATGGACCACGCTCTCGATCGAGGCGGTGACCACGGGCGTGGTGTCGTACGGGAACACCACTTCCATGCCTTGCGGGAAGAACGGCTTGAGGTTGTCGATGGTGGTGCGCAGAGCCTTGGCGGTGTCGAGGGCGTTGGCACCGTTGGCCAGTTTGACCGCAAGGCCGGAAGCCGGCGCGCCGTTGAACTGGGCGTTGATGCTGTAGTTCTCGCCACCCAGGCCGACCTGCGCGACATCCTTGAGGCGTACCTGCGAGCCGTCGCTGTTGACCTTGAGCAGGATCTTGTCGAACTGCTCGGCGGTCTGCAGACGGGTCTTGCCGATGATCGTCGCGTTCAGCTGGGTGCCGGGCAGGGCAGGCAAGCCGCCCAGTTGACCGGAAGACACCTGCACGTTCTGCGCGGCGATGGCGGTCTTGACGTCGATCGGGGTCAGGTTGAATTTGTTCAACTTGGCCGGATCGAGCCAGATCCGCATGGCGTACTGCGAACCGAACACCTGGAAGTCACCGACACCGGCGGTCCGCGAGATCGGGTCCTGCATGTTCGACACGATGTAGTTGGACAGGTCGTCCTTGGTCATGCTGCCGTCGCGCGAGACCACGCCGATCACCAGCAGGAAGTTCTTCACTGCCTTGGTCACGCGGATACCCTGTTGCTGCACTTCCTGCGGCAACAGCGGGGTGGCCAGGTTCAGCTTGTTCTGCACCTGGACCTGCGCGGTGTCGGAGTTGGTGCCTTGCTCGAAGGTCGCGGTGATGGTCATGGTGCCGTCGGAGTTACTTTCCGAAGACACATAACGCAGGTTGTCGATACCGTTGAGCTGCTGCTCGATGACCTGCACCACGGTGTCCTGCACGGTCTGCGCCGAAGCGCCCGGGTAGGTAACCGAAATGGCGATCGCCGGCGGGGCGATGCTCGGGTACTGGTTGATCGGCAACTTGAGAATCGAGAGAGCCCCGACCAGCATGATCACCAGGGCAATTACCCAGGCGAAAATCGGACGGTCGATAAAGAATTTCGACATGGTTTACTCCCCTTTGCCGCTGGAAGCCTTGTCAGCTGCCTGTGCGGGGGCCGGGTTCTTCGCGTTGACGTTGGTCGCCTCGGTGGCCTTGACTTCAATGCCAGGCTTGACGAATTGCAGGCCTTCGGTGATCAGGCGGTCGCCGGCCTTGAGGCCGTCTTCGATCAGCCACTGGCTGCCGACGGTGCGGTTGGCCTTGAGCTGACGCAGCTCGACCTTGTTGTCGGCGCCGACGACCAGTGCGGTCGGGGTGCCCTTGAGGTCGCGGGTCACGCCTTGCTGTGGGGCCAGGATCGCTGCGCTGTTCACCCCGGCCTGCAACTTGGCATGCACGAACATGCCCGGCAGCAAGGTGTGGTCCGGGTTCGGGAACACGGCGCGCAGGGTCACGGAGCCTGTGGTCGGGTCAACCGAGACTTCGGAGAACTCCAGCTTGCCGTCCAGTTTGTACGGGCTGCCGTCTTCGAGGGTCAGCTTGACCGCAGCGGCGTTGTCGCCGGATTTCTGCAGACGGCCGCTTTCCAGGTCGCTGCGCAGTTTCAGCAGTTCCACCGAGGACTGGGTGACGTCGACGTAGATCGGGTCCAGTTGCTGGATCACCGCCATGGCATCGGTCTGGCCGCTGGTGACCAGGGCGCCTTCGGTCACGCTGGAACGGCCAATGCGACCGGTGATCGGCGCGTAGACCTTGGTGTAGCGCACGTTGATCTGCGCACTTTGCAGGGACGCTTCCGATTGCAGGCGGTTGGCCAGCGCGGTGTCGTATTCCTGGCGGCTCACGGCCTGCTCGTTGACCAGTTGCTTGTAGCGATCGGAGATCGACTTGGTCTGTTGCAGGTTGGCTTCGGCGCTTTTGAGCGTGGCTTCATACACGGCCGGGTCGATCTGATACAGCTGCTGGCCGGCCTTGACGTCGCCGCCTTCCTTGAACAGACGCTTGAGAATGATGCCGTTGACCTGTGGGCGCACTTCGGCAATGCGGTAGGCGCTGGTGCGCCCCGGCAGTTCCGAGGTCAGGGTGAAGGCTTGTGGTTGCAGGGTGACGACGCCGACCTGAGGCGGTGGAGCGGCGGGTGCCGCCTCTTCCTTTTTACATCCGCTGAGCAGCGATGCAAGGGCGACGGCGGCGACCAGAGCGGTAACAGCTGGCTTGAATTGCATGAAAATCCTCGGGTCAGGCGCGCAAAGAGCGCACAGGAAATGTGAAAGGTAAAAAATTGGGCGCTGAGTGGATAAGTAGCTTGCTAAGGAATATACTTACGTTCATGGTTGTTTGTAAATACCTTGGCTGCGTATCCTCACCGTTACAAAAGCCTTTTCAAAGGTCCGAATTGTAGGCCGGGGACGACACCCGAGAGCGTTCGCCCCACTGTTGTTCAGCGCCTGTTCAGACATCGCTGAAGCCCCCCTGATTGAGGTTGTACTGCCATGGTCCGTCGAACCAAAGAGGAAGCCCAGGAAACCCGTAGCCAGATACTCGAAGCGGCCGAGAAAGCCTTTTACGAACGGGGTGTTGCGCGCACCACCCTGGCCGATATCGCGACCCTGGCCGGTGTGACGCGCGGTGCCATTTACTGGCATTTCAGTAACAAGGCGGACCTGGTGCAGGCCATGCTCGATACCCTGCATGAGCCGCTCGATGAAATGGCCAAAGCCAGCGAAAGCGAGGATGAGCCGGACCCCCTGGGCTGCATGCGCAAGCTGCTGATTCATTTGTTTCATCAAGTTGCGCTGGACCCGAAGACCCGGCGCATCAATGAGATTTTGTTTCATAAGTGCGAATTCACCGATGAAATGTGCGACCTGCGCCAGCAGCGCCTGGAGGCGAGCCTGGACTGCAATGTGCGCATTGGCCTGGCCTTGCGTAACGCCGTGAACCGCGGGCAATTGCCCGAAGACCTCGACACTGTCCGCGCCGCGATCAGCCTGCATGCCTTCATTGATGGCATTTTGTATCAATGGCTATTGGCGCCGGACAGTTTTCAACTGCACACCGAGGCCGAGCGTTGGGTCGATACCGGGCTGGACATGCTGCGCCTGAGCCCCAGCCTGCGCAAATGAAACAAAGTTCGTGAAAGCGCAGGGGTGCTTTTATATACGGCTGATGGCCATGATGACAGCCGGTGAGCGGCGTATTTTGTAGGAATTTTGTGTCGCTTTGCCGCACCCCGCACCTCCTGTAGGAGCGAGCTTGCTCGCGATGGCGGAATTTCTGACACACCGCTATCGCGAGCAATCGAGCGTCGACCGGCTGCTCCTACAGGGAAGGGGTAGAACCCGCGGACAACAAAAAGCCCCGGCTCTTTCGAGTCGGGGCTTTTGCGTTCACGGGTGTTGGCTTACAGCGTCGGGTAGTCGATGTAACCCACCGGGCCCTTGCCGTAGAACAGTTCCGGGCGCGGCTCGTTCAGCGGCGCGTCGGCTTGGAGGCGTGCCGGCAGGTCCGGGTTGGCGATGAACGGGATGCCGAAGGCCACCGCATCGGCCTTGCCGCTGGCCAGCCAGGCGTTGGCGCTGTCCTTGGTGAAGCGCTCGTTGGCGATGTAAGGGCCGCCGAACGCTTCCTTGAGGGCCGGGCCGAGGCTGTCGGCACCTTCCTGCTCACGGGAACAGATGAACGCGATGCCACGCTTGCCCAGCTCGCGGGCCACGTAGGTGAAGGTTTCCGCCAGGTTGTCGTCGCCCATGTCGTGGGAGTCGGCGCGCGGTGCCAGGTGCACGCCGACACGGCCGGCGCCCCAGACTTCGATGGCCGCGTCGGTCACTTCCAGCAGCAGGCGTGCACGGTTTTCCAGGGAGCCGCCGTACTGGTCGGTGCGCTGGTTGGTGCTGCTTTGCAGGAACTGGTCGAGCAGGTAGCCGTTGGCGCCATGGATTTCCACGCCGTCAAAACCTGCGGCCTTGGCGTTCTCGGCACCGGTGCGATAGGCCTCGATGATCTCGGCGATTTCATCGGTTTCCAGGGCGCGCGGGGTCGGGTAGTCGGCCATCGGACGCACCAGGCTGACGTGGCCTTTTGGCTGGATGGCGCTTGGTGCGACCGGTGCTTCACCGTTCAGGTACGACGGATGGGACACACGGCCGACGTGCCACAGTTGCAGGAAGATCTTGCCGCCTGCGCCGTGGATCGCCTTGGTCACGTTGGTCCAGCCACGCACCTGGTCGTTGGACCAGATGCCCGGGGTGTCCGGGTAGCCGACGCCCATCGGAGTGACCGAGGTCGCTTCGCTGAGGATCAGGCCCGCAGAGGCGCGTTGCACGTAGTACTCGGCCATCAGCGCGTTGGGTACGCGGCCTTCGTCGGCGCGGCAGCGGGTCAGCGGGGCCATGATGATGCGGTTGGCCAGCTCGACGTCGCCCAGTTTGATCGGATCAAAAATAGTCGTCATTGCAAAACCCTCGTGAGGTATCAGTTGGTAGCAGGTGCCAGCTCGGGATTACCGTTCTGGCGGAAAGTGATCAGGGTCGCCACCAAGGCGAGCACGGCCAGGGCAGCGGCGGCCAGTGGCACACTGGTCAGGCCGTAGCCGTGGGCGATAACGCTGCCGCCGACCCAGGCGCCCAGGGCGTTGCCGACGTTGAAGGCGCCGATGTTCAGGGTCGAGACCAGGTTGGGCGCAGCCTTGCCGTAGGTCACCACGTTGACCTGCAGGGCCGGCACTGCGGCAAAACACGCGGTGGCCCAGAGGAACAGAGTGATCTCGGTGGGGATCAGCGCAACGCTGGTCCAGGTCAGCACCGTGGACACCACCGCCATGGCGATGAACACGCCGATCAGCGTGGCGGCCAGGCCCTTGTCCGCCAGCTTGCCGCCGATGATGTTGCCGACCGTCAGGCCCAGGCCGATCAGCATCAGCGTCCAGGTCACGCCGCGGGGCGAGACGCCGGTGACTTCGCCCAGCAGCGGCGCGACGTAGGTGAACAGGGTGAACACCGAAGCGGCGAAAAGCGCGGTCATGCTCAGCGACAGCCAGATGCCGGCGCCCTTGAGGGCGCGCAGTTCGGCGCGCATGTCGAGTTTTTCCTCATCGCGCTTGGCCGGCAGGAAGCGGATCAGGCCGATCAGCGCGATCACGCCAATCACGGTCACCGCCCAGAAGGTCGAGCGCCAGCCGGCCTGTTGGCCGAGCGCGGTACCCAGCGGCACGCCGAGGACGTTGGCCAGGGTCAGGCCGGTGAACATCAGGGCCACGGCCGAGGCACGCTTGTTGGCCGGCACCAGGTTGGCCGCCACCACCGAACCGATGCCGAAGAAGGCGCCGTGGCACAGGGCGGTGATCACCCGGGCGAACATCAATACGTTGTAGTCGGTGGCCAGGGCGCACAGCAGGTTGCCGATGATGAAAATGCCCATCAACGCCACCAGTGCAGCCTTGCGCGGCAACTTGGCGGTGGCCAGTGCCATGAACGGCGCACCGATGGCCACGCCCAGGGCGTAACCGGTCACCAGCCAGCCGGCGCCGGGGATCGACACGCCGAGGTCGGCCGCCACGTCGGGCAGCAGGCCCATGATGACGAACTCGGTGGTGCCGATGGCGAAGGCGCTCAAGGCCAGAATGAGTAGCGAGAGGGGCATTGTCGGTTCCTTGTGTCCCTGAAGGCTCAGAGCTCTTTGCTGAAAGTGCTGAGGAAGGCCTGGATGGTTTCCTCGTTGCGTTTGAAGAAGTGCCACTGGCCGACTTTGCGGCTGCTGATCAGGCCGGCGCGTTGCAGGGTCGCCAGGTGTGCCGACACCGTGGACTGCGACAGGCCGCAACGTTGATCGATCTGCCCGGCACAGACGCCGTGCTCGTTGCTGTGGGACTGGTCGGGGAATTCGACGGCGGGGTCTTTGAGCCAGTGCAGGATTTCTCGCCGTACCGGGTGCGCCAGGGCTTTTATTATTTCGTCGAGGTCGAGGTTCATGGCAGTGGGCCTGTCGTGGGTAAAACGTTATATCGCGATGAAGCGAAATTTATATCGTCGAATCGCGATATACAAATATGATTTTGTTCTGGTGTCCGCGTATTTCGCTATATCGGGTTATAACGATATAAGGTGTCAGGGCGACACCGGGCGGTGCTAAGCTGCGCCCATGAACTATCTCGCCCATCTTCACCTCGGTGGCCAACGCCCCGGTCAACTGCTCGGCAGCCTGTATGGCGATTTCGTCAAGGGACGGTTGCAGGGGCAGTTTGCGCCGGACATCGAGGCGGCCATCCAGCTGCATCGACGCATCGACGTGTTCACCGATCGCCATCCGCTGGTCGACGCGGCGCTGGCGCGTTTCTCCCTGACCCGCCGACGTTACGCCGGGATCGTGCTTGACGTGTTCTTCGACCATTGCCTGGCCCGCGACTGGGATTTGTACGCCGACCGGCCGCTGGAGCTGTTCACCTCGGATGTGTACCGGGTGCTGTCCAGCGAGCGGCAACTGCCGGAGCGCCTGGCGCGGATTGCGCCTTACATGGTGGCCGATGACTGGCTGGGCTCGTACCGCGAGTTCGAAGTGCTGGAGCAGGTGCTGCGCGGCATCGCCCGAAGGCTGACACGGCCGGAGGAACTGGCGGGTGCGATGCAGGAACTGCGCGCGTTGTATGAGCCGTTGAGCGAGGATTTCCGCCTGTTTTATCCGCAGTTGCAGGATTTTTCACAGAACTCGCAGACACCCTGAACCCCTTCCTGTGGGAGCGAGCCTGCTCGCGATGGGGCCATCACATTCAACATCTTTGTTGACTGAAAGGTCGCCATCGCGAGCAGGCTCGCTCCCGCAGGGGGGGGTGTATTTTTCAGGGGGATGGGATCAAGCCGCGATGGCCGGCCGCATCGGCGCCCGCGCTGCTTCCGGGATCGTCCCGAACAACGCCTTCTGCACCGCCTGCTGCGCTTCGAATGCCAGCACCGCACGTTCGCGGCCTTCGCAGGCGATTGGCTTGAGCAAATGAATTTCCACGTCGCCCCGGTCGTTGGCGAACAGGCGCATCAGGTGCGAGAGCAGGTCGTCGTCACCGATGAACGGCGCCAGCGAACATACGTCGCCGTCACGCAGGTAACGAATCGCCACCGGTTGCAGTTTCACCTGGGAGTCGATGGCCGCCGACAGCAGGCGGCCGTGGAAGGTGCGCAGCGAACGCCCGTCGGTGGTGGTGCCTTCCGGGAACATCAGCAGCGGATGGGCCTGTTCGAGGTGGCGGGTCATCTGTTTGCGGATCAACTGGCTGTCGCCCGAGCCGCGACGGATGAACAGGCTGCCGGCCTTGGCAGCGAGCCAGCCGGCCACCGGCCAGGTGCGTACTTCGGCCTTGGACAGGAACGACAGCGGCGTGAGCATGCCCAGCAGCGGGATGTCGGTCCAGGACACGTGGTTGCTGACCCAGAGCATCGACTCTTTCGGCACTTCACCGTGTACGGTCACGCGAAAGGGCAGGGCGTTGGTCAGGCGCGCCATGAAAAAGCGCGACCAGCGCTGCCGGCGCACCATTGAATGGGACATGCCCAAACGTTCGAACACCCCGAAGACGCTGGCCATGCCCAGCCCCAGTGTCACCACCGCCAATACTCGCGCGATCCGCGCGTACACCCGCAGGCGGCTCATTACACGGCCGCCTTGAAGTGCTTGGCGTAGCGCGGGCAGAGTTCGTCGCGCTTGAGCAGGATGAACACGTCGGCCACCTGGAAGTCTTCGTCCCAGCACGGCTCGCCGCAGATCTTCGCGCCCAGGCGCATGTAGGCCTTGAGCAGTGGCGGCATTTCGGCGATGACGTTGGACGGGATGTCCAGCGCCGGCAGTGGATTCTTCGGTTCGGCACGCAGGTGTTCGGTGCACAGGTAGCGTTCACGCAGGCGCTGCATGATCGCGTGGGCCTGCACGCCGCCGTCCTGCATCGGGATGCTCGCGCAACCCATCAGGTAGCTGTAGCCGCCCTGGTTCAGCACTTCGGCCAGTTCGCCCCAGAGTACGGCGATGGTGCCGCCGTTGCGGTAGGCCGGGTCGACGCAGGTGCGGCCGATTTCCAGGATCGGGCCCTTGAGGTGCACCAGGCCATGCAGGCTGAATTCTTCTTCGCTGTAGAACTTGCCCAGGCTGCTGGCGGCCGTGTGGTCGAGCAGGCGGGTGGTCGCCACCAGGCGGCCGGTGTTCAGGTCGCGCACGCCAATGTGGGCGCAGTGAACGTCATAGTCATCCATGTCCAGACCCAGCTCCGCGCCCTTGAGTTTGGCGTCGAATTCGCCGCTGAACACGGTGAAGCGCAAGGCCTGGGCTTCCTGCAGGGCTTGGGCGCCTACCAGGCGTTCGGCTTGCAGGCGGCGTTCATTGCCGGTGTCACTGATGCGGGCGATCTGAGTCATGGCGATTCTCCGTGCGGGCTGCTCACCCGTCTTTGGGTTACAGCGGATCGACTTTCTTTATCCAGCCTTGTTGTGCAAAGTCAGGCTATGTAGCCCCGGTGTCATCGCCGTTAAGCTTTGGTGATGCTTATATGACAGCCCCCAAGGAGCCTCTTATGCCCTGGCAAACCCTGTTGCAACGTCGTGATCGCTTGCCCGCCAACGCCGACCTGGCAGAGGGCTTCGCCAGCCTTTTGCAGACGCTGGGGCCGGTGACGCCGTTCGAACTGGCGGTCAATGGCGGGCGCCTGATGGCGACCCCGGGGCTGGCCTTTCTCGTCGGCTATCAGGCGGCCTTGCGCATGCTCTGGCCCAGCGCTCCGTTGAGCCTGGGCGCCTTGTGCGCCACCGAGCAGCGCAGCCTGCGCCCGGCCGACATGCAGACCCGCCTCCGGGACCTGCGCTTGAGCGGGCGCAAGGATTTCGTCACCGCCGGCGACGCTGCCGACTGGCTGCTGATTGCCGCGCGCAGCGAAGAACCCGGTGCCGATCCGCGCCTGAGCCTGGCGGTGGTCTACCCAGGCGAATCCGGCGTGCAGGTGGAAAAACTGCCGCCGATCGCGCTGATGCCGGACATCAGCCATGGCCGCCTGCTGCTGGACAACGCCCTGTGCGAATTGCTCGCGGGGGATGGCTGGGACGCCTACGTCAAACCGTTTCGCACCCTTGAAGACATTTATGTGCTCAGTGCCATGACCGCCTGGTTGTACGGCGTCGGTCAGGACAGCGACTGGCCGCAGGCCCTGCAACTGCGCTTGCTGGCGTTGCTGGCCGGTTGCGCTGAAGTCAGCCGCCAGGCGCCGAACAACCCGGCCGGGCATGTGTTGCTGGGCGGCTTGTTCGTGCAGTTCGACGGGCTCAAGGCCGAGGTGAACCAGGCCCTGGCCGATGGGCCGCCGCAGTGGGCGGCGATGTGGCAGCGCGATCAGGCGGTGATGGAATTGGCGGCGGGGGCGCGGGGGAAGCGGTTGGCCAAGGCTTTGGCTGGATCTTCGCTGGATTGACCGGCCCCATCGCGGGCAAGCCCGCTCCTACAGGGTTTTGGGTTGTTCACAAAACTTATGAACACCTCTGAACCTGTAGGAGCGAGCTTGCTCGCGATGGCGGCCTGAAGACCGACAAATATTCCAAAACTGTCATCAACCTCAGCTAGCCTCACCAGGCCCATTCCCCAGAGCCCCCGCCATGTTCAAAGGCGTGTCCCTGCTGTTCCTGTTGCTGCTCGGCCTCACCGCCCAGGCCGAAACCTGGCCCGGCGAGCAATGGCCCACCACACCGGCCGCCCCCGGCCCGGCCCTCCAGGCCCTCGAAACCTACGCCTTCCCACCGCGCGACGACGCCAGCCGACAGGGCATCCGCACCGATGCCTTGCTGGTGATCCGCGACGGTCAGTTGATCTACGAACGCTACGCCGGCCCGACCAAGGCCGACACCCCGCACCTGACCTGGTCGATCAGCAAGAGCCTGATGGCCACGGTGCTCGGTGTGGCCTACGGCGAGGGCCGGTTCAAGCTCGAGGACCCGGCAGCGAAGTTCTATTCACCGCTGGCCAGGCACCCGAAGCTGACCCTCGCCGACCTGCTGCACTGGGCCTCGGGCCTGGACTGGCAGGAGGACTACGAGTACGCACCGCTGAAATCCTCGGTGGTGGCGATGCTCTACACCCGTGGTCATCAGGACATGGCCCGGTTCACCGCCGGGCATGACGCGTACGCGCCACCGGGCCAGGCCTTCCGTTACTCCAGTGGCGACAGCAACCTGCTGGCGGCGGCGTTGAAAACCATCGTCGGCCCGGCCCGTTATGCCGACTATCCCTGGACCGCGCTGTTCGAACCGCTGGGCATTCGCCATGCCGTGTGGGAAACCGACACCACCGGCACCTTTGTCGCATCGTCCTACGCCTACCTCACCGCCCGCGACCTGGCGCGCATCGGCCTGCTGATGGCCCGCGACGGTCGCTGGGGCGACCGGCAATTGCTGCCCGCCGACTGGGTGGCCTTCAATCGCCAGCCATTCGCGCATTACCAGGCGCACCAGGACGAAGCGGTGCCGGGCGGCCACTGGTGGCTCAACCGCGCTGCCGACGGTGCGGCGCAGCCCTGGCCGGATGCACCGCCGGACACCTTCGCCGCGCTCGGCCACTGGGGCCAGGCGATGTACGTGATCCCCAGCGAGCGCTTGGTGATCGTGCGCTACGGCGATGATCGCGACGGCAGCTACCGGCACAACGAATTGCTCAAGCTGGCGCGCCAGGCGTTTGCCGGGACGGTGCAGCCATGACCCGCCGCCCGTTTGTTCGCCGCCGCCCCTTCGCCACGCTGGGCCTGCTTGTGCTGGTAATTCTGTTCGGCTGGATCTGGCAGGAGCGCGTGGCCCTGTGGGCTTTCCCCGACATCATCAGTGCCTACACCGCCAAGGAATATTGCTCGTGCCGCTACGTCATGAATAACGACGCCGGCTATTGCCAGGGCTACGTCAAACAGTGGCTGCCCTTCAGCGCGTTTACCGATGACCCCGCTGCCAGGCGTGTTCAGGTCAGTGGCCTTGGGCGCAGCAACAGCGCGCAATGGCTCGGCGAGCGCCAGGGGTGTCGCTTGAATCCGTGAGCCAAGGCTGCTGGCCGCCATGCCAGCAGTTTGCAACGGGCTCGCGGGCGGTTATGGTTCGTGCAGGTTTCTCTGCCCCACGAGTCTTTATGTTCAAGCGGTCCCTGTTCAAAACCTTCGCCGCCTTACTGCTGGCCGGCGCCACCTGCTCGGCCCAGGCCAATTGGTACCTGGACGGCGAGTCGTCGCGGCTGTCGTTCGTCAGCACCAAGAACGCCAACATTGCCGAGGTGCAGCGCTTCCTGGTGCTGCACGGCAAGGTCAGCCCCAAGGGCTTGGCCGAGGTCGAGGTCGAGCTGGACTCGATCTACAGCGGCATCCCTTTGCGCGACGAGCGCATGCGCAAGGACCTGTTTGAGATCGAGCGTTTCCCTGAAGCCTTGATCAGCGCCCAGATCGACCTCGGCCCGATCAACGACCTGGCCAATGGCGCGCAACTGGAATTGCGCTTGCCGGTGACCGTCAACCTGCATGGCAAACAGCATCAGTACAACGCCGAGCTGCTGGCCACCCGCCTGGATGACCGCCGTTTCCAGGTGGTGACACTGGAGCCGCTGGTGCTCAACGCGGCGGATTTCGACCTGGCGCCGGGGCTGGAAAGCCTGCGCAAGGTTGCCGGCCTGTCGGCCATCAGTCTGTCGGTGCCGGTGGGTGCGGTGCTGATCTTCACGGCGCGTTGACATGGACGGGGCGATTTTCCCCTGGCGCGAGGGCAATCACTTCGAGCTGCTGGTCGACGGTCCGCAGTTCTTCCCGCGCATGCTGGTGGCGATTGCCCGTGCCGAAGAACAGGTCGAGCTGGAGTTGTACCTGGTGGAGGCGGGCGAGTGCGCCGAGGCCATGGTCCAGGCGTTGGTCCAGGCCGCCGAGCGCGGTGTGCGGGTACGCTGCCTGTTCGATGACTACGGCAGCCTCGCCTTTACCCTGGCGTTGCGCCAACGGCTGATGGGCGCGGGCGTCGAGCTGCGGTTCTACAACCGGCTGAGCTGGCGACGTTGGGTTGGCAACTTCTACCGCGATCACCGCAAGTTGCTGCTGGTGGATCAGAGCCTGGCGGTGGTGGGCGGCACCGGGGTCACCGATGAGTTCTGGTCACCGAGTGAGAACTCCAGCGAATGGCACGAAGTGATGGTGGAAATCACCGGCCCGCTGGTGATCGACTGGCAACTGCTGTTCGACCGCCAGTGGATCGCCAACCGCCATCGCCGGGCCTGGCGCCCGTCCGCGCATTTCGGCTTGCCGCGTTTGCCCCGCGTGCCGTCCATGGGCGAGGGCATGGGCCGGGTGGCCTACGCCGACGCCCGCCAGCACCGCGACATCCTGCAATCGCTGGTGCGCGCCTTGAACAGCGGCCAGCGGCGCATCTGGCTGGCCACCCCGTACTTCCTGCCAACCTGGAAAGTGCGCCGTTCTTTGCGCCGCGCCGCCGGTCGCGGCGTCGATGTGCGCCTGCTGCTGACCGGCCCGCGCACCGACCATCCCTCGGTGCGCTACGCCGGGCATCGCTACTACCCGCGCCTGCTCCGGGCCGGGGTGAAGATCTTCGAATACCAGCCGTGTTTCCTGCACCTGAAAATGGTGCTGGTGGATGACTGGGTGAGCATCGGCTCGTGCAACTTCGATCACTGGAACCTGCGCTTCAACCTGGAAGCCAACCTCGAAGCGCTGGACCCAAGCCTGACCCGGGCGGTGGTGGCCAGTTTCGAGCGCGATTTTGCGCAGAGTCAGGAAGTCAGCCTGCAAGACTGGAAACGCCGGCCGTTGTGGCGGCGGGTCAAGCAGCGGATTTGGGGATGGGTGGATCGGGTGGTGGTGAATCTGTTGGATCGGCGGGGGTAGCCGCAGATTTTCAGATCACTCAAAACACTGTGGGAGCGAGCCTGCTCGCGATGGCGCCCTGACAGTCAACAAAGGTGTTGAATGTACAGGCCTCATCGCGAGCAGGCTCGCTCCCACAGGTTTTTAGTGCAGTGTTTGAGGCTTACAGCAACTCAAAACTCTGCTGCGTCACATCCTGCGAATCCAGGCCGATCTGCACGTTGAACTTGCCAGGCTCGGCGGCGTACTTGAGCTGGCTGTTGTAGAACTTCAGGTCGTCCTCGCTGATGCTGAAGTGCACGACTTTCTGTTCGCCGGCCTTGAGCAGGATTTTCTGGAAGTTCTTCAGTTCCTTGACCGGGCGGATCATCGAGCCGGTGACGTCCTGGATGTACAACTGCACCACGGTTTCGCCGTCACGCTTGCCGGTGTTCTTCACCGTGACGCTGGCGTCGAGCTTGCCGGATTTGTTCAGCGTGGTCGCCGACAGAGCCATGTCGCTCAGGCTGAAGCTGGTGTAGCTCAGGCCATAGCCGAACGGGAACAGCGGGCCGGTGGTGTCATCGAAGTACTGCGAGGTGTAGTTGCCCGGTTTGCCCGGCGTGAACGGGCGGCCGATGCTCAGGTGGTTGTAGTAGGTCGGAATCTGCCCTACCGAGCGTGGGAAGGTGATCGGCAGCTTGCCCGACGGGTTGTAGTCGCCGAACAGCACGTCGGCGATGGCGTTGCCGCCCTCGGTGCCGCTGAACCAGGTTTCCAGGATCGCGTCAGCCTGCTGGTTCTCTTCGAGCAACGACAGCGGACGGCCGTTCATCAACACCAGCACCAGCGGCTTGCCGGTGGCTTTCAGGGCGCGGATCAGCTCGCGCTGGTTTTCCGGGATGTTCAGGTCGGTGCGGCTCGACGACTCGTGGGACATGCCACGGGACTCGCCCACGGCGGCGACCACCACGTCGGCATCCTTGGCGGCCTTCACCGCTTCGTCGATCAGCACGTTTGCCGGACGCGGATCATCCACCACTTCCGGGGCATCGAAGTTGAGGAAGTTCAGGTAGTCGAGGATCTTCTTGTCGCTGGTGATGTTGGCACCACGGGCGTAGATCAGGTTGGCCTTGTCACCGATCACATTGCTCATGCCATCGAACAGGGTCACCGATTGTGCCGGGCGACCGGCCGCCGCCCAACTGCCCATCATGTCGATCGGCGCCTTGGCCAGCGGGCCGACCAGGGCGATTTTCGCGGATTTGTTCAGCGGCAGGGTTTCGTTGGCGTTTTTCAGCAGCACCTGGCTGCGAAGGGCCACATCACGGGCATCGGCGCGGTGCAGGCGGCTGTCGGCGTAGGTGTCGGCCGGGTCATCCTCGGCCTTGCCGATGCGCAGGTATGGGTCCTTGAACAGGCCCATGTCGTACTTGGCGTCGAGCACCGCACGCACGGCGTTGTCGATGTCGCTCTGCTGGATCTCGCCGGACTTGAGCAGCCCCGGGAGTTCCTTGCCGTACAGGGTGTCGTTCATGCTCATGTGGATGCCGGCCTTGATCGCCAGCTTCGCCGCTTCGCGACCGTCGCGGGCGACGCCGTGCTTGATCAGCTCGAAGATCGCGCCGTGGTCGCTGACCGCCAGGCCCTTGAAGCCCCATTCCTTGCGCAACAGGTCGTTCATCAGCCAGGTGTTGGCGGTGGCCGGCACGCCGTTGATCGAGTTCAGCGCGACCATCACACCGCCCGCGCCGGCGTCGATGGCCGCGCGGTACGGTGGCAGGTAGTCCTGGTACATCTTGACCGGGCTCATGTCGACCACGTTGTAGTCGCGACCGCCTTCGACCGCGCCATACAGGGCGAAGTGCTTGACGCTGGCCATGATGCTGTTCGCGGCGTTGGCGCCGGTGCCCTGGAACGCCTTGACCATCACCCCGGCAATGCGCGACACCAGATAGGTGTCCTCGCCGAAGCCTTCGGAGGTGCGGCCCCAGCGCGGGTCGCGGGAGATGTCGACCATCGGCGCGAAGGTGATGTCGAGGCTGTCGGCCGCGGCTTCTTCGGCGGCGATGCGCCCGGAATGGCCGATGGCGTCCATGTCCCAGCTCGACGCGAGCGCCAGCGGGATCGGGAAAATGGTGCGGTGGCCGTGGATCACGTCATAGGCGAAGAACATCGGGATCTTCAGCCGGCTGCGCATGGCCGCGTCCTGCATCGGACGGTTTTCCGGACGGGTGATCGAGTTGAACGTGCCACCGATGTTGCCCGCGGCGATTTCCTTGCGGATCAGCTCCCGGGGCATTTCCGGGCCGATGCTGATCAGGCGCAACTGGCCGATTTTTTCATCGAGGGTCATTTGCTTCATCAGGTTGCTGATGAAGGCGTCCTTGTTCTCCAGAGGCGGGGGCGTCGTGGCGGCCAATACGTTATGACTGGCCAGGCTGACGAGCAGTCCCAGCAAACACAGCTTCTTCATGAATTGTTTTCCAGGGGCCTAAACGGCAGTGAATACGCGCCGATCAGCCAAAATTTAGGGAGCGACTATTGTTGTTCAAGTAAATGCAGCAAACTTCTGCAGTGTTTTTTGTGCTGGTGCATCTTTTAGCCCATTGGCTCGATGCAATCCAGCGCGGCGGCAGATTATGCCCGAAGAGTCGGTCAGAAGGTCGCTGGTTGATTTTTCAATCGACGGTACAAGGGAGCGTCAAATCAAATGAATGTTCAACAAACCACTCGAGCGAGCCTGCGTGTCGCCGCCCTGATCTGGCTGGCCAGCTGGCTGGCCGGTTGCGGCATCAATAACATTCCGACCCTCGACGAACAGGCCAAGGCCGCCTGGGGCCAGGTGCAGAACCAGTATCAGCGCCGCGCCGACCTGATTCCCAACCTGGTGGAAACCGTCAAGGGCTACGCCAAGCATGAGGAAGAAACCCTGACCGCGGTGATCGAGGCCCGGGCCAAGGCGACCTCCATCCAGGTGGATGCCAGCACCCTGGACAACCCCGAACGCCTCAAGCAGTTCCAGCAGGCCCAGGACCAGCTGACCGGTGCCCTGAGCCGTCTGATGGTGGTGTCCGAGCGGTATCCGGACCTCAAGGCCAACCAGAACTTCCTGGCGTTGCAATCGCAACTTGAAGGCACCGAGAATCGCATCGCCGTGGCCCGTCGCGATTTCATCCTGGCGGTGCAGAAGTACAACACCGAAATCCGTACGTTCCCGGGGCGCCTGTGGCACACCGTGATGTACAGCGACCTGCCGATTCGTGAAACCTTCGAAGCCACCACCCCGGGTGCCGAAAAAGCGCCGGAAGTGAAGTTCTGAGCTGAAGCCGGCCTGACGCATTCCCACGGATGAGGTTGCCAATGCGCGTGTTGAAAGTGGGCCTGGTGCTGTTGTTGTGGGTGTTTGCCCTGACGGCCCGGGCCGAGTTGAATTTCCCGCAGTTGACCGGGCGGGTAGTGGACAACGCCCAGATGATCGAGCCGTCGGTGCGCGAGCAACTGACGCAGCAGCTGGCGGCCCATGAGAATGCCACCGGCGAGCAGTTGGTGGTGGTCACCCTGCCGGACTTGCAAGGCGCCGAGATTGCCGACTTCGGCTATCAGTTGGGGCGCCACTGGGGCATCGGCCAGAAGGACAAGAACAACGGCGCGCTGCTGATCGTGGCCCGCGCCGAGCGCAAGTTGCGGATCGAAGTCGGTTATGGCCTGGAAGATCGCCTGACCGATGCGCAGAGTTCGGTGATCATCAACCAGGTGATCACCCCGGCGTTCAAGGCCGGCAACTTCAGCAAGGGCATCAGCGACGGGGTCGCGGCGATGCTGGTGGTGCTGGGCGGCAGCCCGCTGGACGAGCCATCGACGGCCTATGAGTCGAACGGCGGGCAGGACGACTTCGCCTCCCGTCACCCTGGGGTGTTCGTGTTTTTGGTGGTGCTGTTCATCCTGACCATCTTCGTCTTGCAGATGCTCGGCATCCTGCCGGCCGGTCGCGGCGGTTCGGGCGGCTCCGGTGGCGGTTTTGGCGGCGGTGGTTTTGGTGGCGGCGGTGGAGGCGGGGGCTTCAGCGGCGGCGGGGGCAGTTTCGGGGGCGGCGGTTCGTCGGGCGGCTGGTGATAACAATATTCGATGGGCACTTCTAGACATGGCATTACTGACTGAACACGAACAACGCAAGGTCGCCGAGGCGATTGCCCGGGTCGAGCGCGACACCGACGCCGAGCTGGTCACGGTATTGGCCGCCCGCGCCGATGACTACGCGTACATTCCGTTGCTGTGGGCCAGCGTGCTGGCGCTGGTGGTGCCGGGTGTCGTGCATTACCTGACCGGCTGGCTGACCATGAACAGCCTGCTGCTGGTGCAGTGGGTCACCTTCATCGTGTTGTGCGTGCTGTTTCGCCTGCCGAAAATCACCACCCATCTGGTGCCGCGTTCGGTGCGCCACTGGCGCGCCTCGAACCTGGCGCGCCGGCAGTTCCTGGCGCAGAACCTGCACCACACCGTGGGCAGCACCGGCATGCTGATCTTCGTCTGCGAAGCCGAGCGTTACGTGGAGATCCTGGTGGACGAAGGGATTTCTAGCCGGCTGGACAACCAGCACTGGGACGCCATCGTCGCGGCGTTCACCCAACAGGTGAAGCAGGGCCAGACCTTGCAGGGCTTCGTCACCTGCGTCGAGGCCTGCGGCGAGTTGCTCAAGGTGCACGTGCCGGTGACCCATGTGCGCAATGAGTTGCCGAATCGGTTGGTGGTGTTGGGTTGAACCCGATTTTATTAACAACCTAAACCCTGTAGGAGCGGGCTTGCCCGCGATGGCGGTGTGTCAGTCAAATCAGTGCTGGCTGGTCAATCGCTATCGCGGGCAAGCCCGCTCCTACAGGGGGGCTGCCCCGGATTCAGATCACCATTCGTAAATAACTGCGTGTCCTGCGCCGCCATCCCCCCTAAAATGCCCCCCATTCCCGATTCGCCGCGCCCGAGGCCGTTTTTTCCATGTCTGTCACCGCCACACCCGCCAGCCCCGCGCCGGACCATCACGCCCAGTTCATCGACCTGCTGCAAGGCAGCCTCGAGGCCAATGCCTTCATCAAACTGGTGCTGGCCAAGTACGTCGGCAGCGAAGCCGACCTGCAGCGGGTGATCATCAAGCAACTGACGGTCAAGGATCAGCCCTGCCTGTCCTTCGTCTATCGCTACAAGACCCGCGACATCACCAAGAACCTGCCGCTGGCCGAAGGCGTGGCGAGCATTGCCGAGCTGTTGCCGGCCTCGTTCAAAAATGCGCATTTGTTGTCGCTGACCGACGAAGCCCAGCTGGAATACAGCAAAAAGGGCAAGTCTTCACTGTTCAAGAGCAAACCCCAGCAATTGCGTGAAGTGCCATCCACCGGGCACAACCGCGAGAAAAACCGCTTTCTGGACCTCAGCCGGCCGTTTCTCGCTGACCTGGGCGTGACCAACGCCAAGCACGAGCTGATCCCGGCGATGTCGCGCAAATGGAAGCAGATCAACAAGTTCATCGAAGTCTTCAGTCATGCGCTGACGTCCTCGCCGCTGGCGCTGGACCAGCCGGTGCGGGTCGCCGATTTCGGTTCGGGCAAGGGCTACCTGACGTTCGCGATCCACGACTACCTGCGCAACACCCTCAACGCTGAAGGCGAAGTGACGGGCGTCGAGCTGCGCGAAGACATGGTCACCCTGTGCAATGCCGCCGCGGCGAAGCTGGAGCACCCAGGCCTGGTGTTCAAATGCGGTGACGTGCGCAGCGTGGCGCCGAGCGAGCTGGAAGTGATGATCGCCCTGCATGCCTGCGACATCGCTACCGATTATGCGATCCACACCGGCATTCGCTCGGGTGCGTCGATCATCATGTGCTCGCCGTGCTGCCACAAGCAGATCCGCCTGCAGATCCAGAGCCCGGTGCTGCTCAAGTCGATGCTGCAATACGGCCTGCACCTGGGCCAGCAGGCGGAAATGGTCACCGATAGCCTGCGCGCGCTGTTCCTCGAAGCCTGCGGCTACGAAACCAAGGTGTTCGAGTTCATCTCGCTGGAACACACCAACAAGAACAAGATGATCCTGGCGGTCAAACGCGCCGAGCCGGTGGACCCGGCGCAGTTGCTGGTGAAGATCCAGGAACTGAAGGATTTCTACCGCATCACCGAGCATTGCCTGGAGACGTTGTTGCGGGCGGATGGCTATCTGTAGGAGCGAGCATGTCGAGGCGTCGAACCGTCGCGATGGTCGTCAACGATGACGTTGGCTGTCTGACACCCAGCGGTGTCTGCGCCACCATCGCGAGCATGCTCGCTCCTACAGGTGGGGATCGTGTCAGGTGGTGGCCACTGGCGTGGGCTTCACCGCCGTCTTGCGCCCCAGCATCACCGTGATGATCACCCCCACCGCGAACACCCAGGTGATCGGTTCGACGTGTTCACCGAAGAACAACGCGGAAAACGCGATGGTGAAGAAGATCTGCAGCAGCTGGATCTGACTGACGCGGGCGATGCCGCCCATCGCCAGGCCGGCGTACCAGGCGAAGAAGCCGATGAACTGCGAGAACAGCGACACGTAACCGAACGCCCACCAGGTTTTCGCCGAGACTTCGCCCTGGTGTTGCAGCGCCAGGTACAGCACCGGGCCGATCAGCAGCGGTGTCGACAGCACCAGCGCCCAGCAGATCACCTGCCAGCCGCCCATCTCCCGGGCCAGGCGACCGCCTTCGGCATAACCCAACCCGCCCACGGCAATCGCCCCGACCATCAGCAAGTCACCAGCCTGGATGCTGCCGGCGCCGCTGATCAGCGCATAACCCAGCACCAGTGCGCTGCCCAGCGCGGCGCAGGCCCAGAAGGCTTTCGACGGCCGTTCGTGGGACAACCACGCGGCGTACAGCGCCACGCACAAGGGTTGCAGGCCGTTGACCAGCGCGCCATGGGACGCTGGCAAGGTTTGCATGGCCCAGGCCGACAGCACCGGGAAACCGAGGATCACCCCGGCGATCACCAGGCTCAGGCCCTTGACCTGCTGCCAGGTCGGCCACTTTTCCCGGCGCCAGAGAAGCAAAAGTGCGGCCGGCACGGCGGCGAACAAGGCACGGCCGAGGCCGTTCAACAACGGATGCAGTTCCTGCACGACGATGCGGGTGAAGGGCAGGGTGAGGCTGAAAATCACAACGCCGAGCAGGCCGAGGGCCATGCCGGTGTTTTCGCGCGAGGACATGATGGCTAACCAGATTCAGGGGTGGCAGGTAAGGCCTTCATCTAGCCATAAACCTTCGGGTTTACCCTGTTACAGATGGGCACAGAGTTATCCGTACAGTTGAAGACCCCTCCCTGTAGGAGCGAGCTTGGTCCGGGCGGCGTTCCGACGATGAACGATGACTCGGTCCCAAGGTAATAACAGGCTATTACCCACCCCTGCGGATAAAGACTACCTTCAATACTCCCAAGCACATCCCAGAGGAGTCCTGCCCATGGCTGCCAAGAAAATTCTGATGCTGGTCGGCGATTATGTCGAAGACTATGAAGTGATGGTGCCGTTTCAGGCCTTGCTGATGGTCGGTCACACGGTGCACGCCGTCTGCCCGGACAAGACCGCTGGCCAGACCGTACGCACGGCGATCCACGACTTCGAGGGCGACCAGACCTACAGCGAAAAACCAGGCCACCTGTTCGCCTTGAACTTCGATTTCGCCAAGGTCGCCGAGGCGGACTACGATGCCCTGTTGATCCCCGGCGGTCGTGCGCCGGAATACCTGCGCTTGAATGAAAAGGTCCTGGAGCTGGTGCGTGCCTTCGACAAGGCTGGCAAGCCGATCGCGGCGGTGTGCCATGGCGCCCAGTTGCTCGCGGCGGCGGGGATTCTCGAAGGTCGCGAGTGCAGCGCCTACCCGGCGTGCGCGCCGGAAGTGCGGCTGGCGGGTGGCAAGTTCGTCGACATTCCGGTGACGGACGGCCACGTCCAGGGCAATCTGGCCACGGCACCTGCCTGGCCGGCGCACCCGAACTGGCTGGCCGGTTTCCTCGGGTTGCTGGGGACGAAAATCACGCTGTAACGAGGGACTTGCCATGTGCGAGCTGTACGTCAAGGCCGATCCGATTCTCTACGAATCGCGCTCCCGCTCACTGCGCATCTGCGGCGTGGTAACCACACTGCGCCTGGAGAATCAGTTCTGGGACATCCTCGCCGAAATCGCCGAGGTCGATGGCATGACCACCAACCAGCTGATCGCCAAGCTGTATGAAGAGGTGATGGACTATCGTGGCGAAGTGGTCAATTTCGCTTCGTTCCTGCGGGTCAGTTGTACGCGTTACCTGAGCCAGCGGCGGGTGCAGGTGCCGGGGTTGGCGGTGGTGCGGTCTGGAGTGAAGTAGCCAGGACCGAGTCGACCCCATCGCGAGCAGGCTCGCTCCCACAGGAACTGACGACAAACCTGTGGGAGCGAGCCTGCTCGCGATGGGGCCCTATCAGGCAACCCAAGAAGCGGGATCAGAAGAACCGAGTCACACTCACCTTGGCATTGCGCCCCTGGCTCCACGCCCGCTCGCCGCTCAACGCCGGGCGGTAGTTTTCGTTGAACAGGTTGTCGATCGTCAGGTTGACCTCGGTGCCCTTGAGGTAAGACTGCTGCGGTTTCCAGTTGGCGAACAGGCTCTGCACGTTGTAGCGGTCATTGTCGTACTGGTCGTAGAACGTGTCACCCACGGTGTTTTTGCTGCTGCCGTACTTGTCGCTCGGCAGGCGGTCGGTCTGGCGCACGAATTCGCCTTGCCAGCCCACCTGGGCATCCCAGCTCGGGATCTTCACGCCCAGGGTCGCCACCCATTTCGCCGGTGGAATGTCACGCACCCAGACGTCCGGGCCCCACGGGTTGGTGTAGGCACCTTCGTGCTTGCCGGTAAACCATGAGTAGGACAACGCCCCGAACAGGTACGTCGAATCGTAGAAGCTTTCCACCTCGAAGCCCTTGATGGTCAGGCCGCCGATGTTGCGGTAGTTGCTCATCGGCAACTGGCCCTTGCAATCGCTGGAGATGGTGCCCCCAGTGTTCCACTGGTTCTCGCAGCCGATACCGGTGGCCTTGAAGATCTCGTCGTCGATCTTGTTGCGCACCAGCGTGGTACGGATCTGCACGTTGTCGTGCTCGGCGAACACGTTGGAGAAGCTGCTGATGTTACCGGCGCGCCAACCGGTGATGCGCTCGGGGTCGAGGTCGACGCTGGTGGCCGGGCGGGTGCTGGAGTTCTGCACTTCGTATTGCTCGTCGATCACCGGCGCACGCCAGGTCTTGCTGTAGTCGACGAAGAACCCGGTGTTGGGCGTGGCCCTCCAGAACAACGACAGCCGTGGCGACCAACCGGTGTAGGTGCGGTCGCTGTAGTCGTGGCCGAACGCCGGGTCCGGGTTGGCGTAGATTGGCGCGTCGTTGGCTTCGCCCCGGTTGCGTACGTGGTCGTAGCGCACCGACGGCGTCAGGGTGAAGTCGCCCAGGGTGATCGCGTCCTGCAGGTAGGCGCTGTTGGTATCGACCTTGCCGTGGGGCATGAACGAGGGCTGGAAGTGGCCGAAGTTGTACCTCGGCACGTTGTAGGTATTGCCCGGCATCCACATTTCGGTTTCGCGGTCGTGCTTGCGCATCTGCACGCCACTGGTCACTGCGTGGGCCAGTGGGCCGGTCTCGAACAGGCTGATGTTACGCAACTCGATCACGCGATCCTCGTAGGAGGTGTCCATCTTGCGCCCACCGGTGGCCAGTTGGAAAAACGCCGTCTCATCACGCTCGTCGGTCTGCTCGGTCTTGGATTGCGAGTAGGTCAGTTCGAGGTTGACCAGGCGATTGTCCAGCGGCTGGTACTGGTACTTGGTCGACCAGGTGGTGTCTTCGGTTTCGCGATTGGCCAGGAAGCGCTTGAGGGCATTCTTATAGCCGTATTGCTTGATGTTCGCCGCCGTCGGCGGAGTTGGATAGGCCGTCGAGGAAAACGGCGTCCAGCGCTCGCTCTCGGAGTGGGAGTAGGTCACGCCCACGCTGTGTTCGTCGTTGAGGTGCAGGTTGAGGTTGAACAGCTGGCCGTCCAGGTCCAGGGCGCTGTTGGGCAGGCGCTTGGGATTGATCGGGTATTCGTTGCGCGTGTCGGGTGGGGTGCCCGCCAGCTTCATGTCGTCGCCATCGCGCTTGGTGATATAGACCAGCGCATCGAGGCGACCGTCGTCGGTACGGCCGAACAGGGCCGAGCTGTAGGTTTGCTGATGGTCGTTGCTGCCATAACCGTACTTGACCATGGCGCCGCTGTTGCGGCCTTCCTGCAGCAGGTCCGGGGCGGTCTTGGTTTCCATGTGCACGGTCCCGCCGAAGCCGCCGTTGCCGGTGAACAGCGAGTGAGGGCCTTTCTCCACTTCGATGCTCTTGATCAGCTCCGGCTCGATGAACACCGTGCCTTGCTGGTAACGCTCGAAGCCGCTCTTGGTGGCACCGTTGACGGTCAACGGCACGTCCTCGGCATCGCCCAGGCCCCAGATGTTGATGGTCTGGCCGCCGGGTTTGGGCGAGCCGCCCATGCTCACGCCGGGCAGGGTCGCCAGCAGGCTGGGGATGTTGCTGGGCTGGCGCCGGTCGATATCGGCCTGGGTCAGGGTCGAGCGGCCGACGGTGCTGGAGTCGACCTCGGTGCCGCTGCCGATCACGCTCAGGGCGTCCAGTTGAATGCCGTCGGCGCTGCTGGTCACCGGTTCCGTGGGCCGCACCACGTAGGTCTGGTTGACCTTGATCAGGTCGAAGGCGCTGTTGTCGAGCAACCGGCGGATCGCTGTTTCTGCGCTGTACTCGCCATCGAGGGCGGGCGCCTTGAGGTTGCGGATCTGCTCTTCGTCGAACAGCAACTGGATTTTCGCCTGCTGGGCAATCTGGCTCAGCGACGTGGCCAGGGGCTGCGCCGGCAGGTGCAGGCTGATGGACTCGGCGTGGGCCTGGCCAAAAACCAGGCAGGCGGCGAGCAGGGTCGGACGAAGACAGGTGAGCGAACTAGGTGAAGGCACGCGAAACATTGAATCCCCCGGGTTGGCTTAAAGGCCAGAAAAGGCATGCGTACAAAACGCAGACCCGGAGGAAGACGTGGCAGGTAAAAAAAACCTCACATGCAAATGAAAAATATTCGCATGTGAGGATTTTTCACCGTGCTTCGATGCGTAAACGGCCGTCCGCCAGGGCGACGGTCTTCACCGGGATCAATGCGGGCAGGGCGTGCAGCAGGGCATCGGGGTCGTTGACGTCGAGGTTGCCCGAGACCTTGAAACGCCCCACTTGCGGGTCGGCCAGCAGCACCGGCTGGGAACGGTAGAGGTTCAACTCGTCGACCAGGCTGGCCAGCTCGCGGGCGCGAAACGCCAGGTGCCCGCTGCGCCAGTCGGCGACTTGCCCGTCTGCCAGGGTCTGCTGTTGCAGGGTGCCGCTGGCCAGGTCGTAGACCGCCTGCTGCTGCGCGCCGAGCATCACCGGGTCGCGGCTGTCCGGGGCAAACGCGACCTGGCCGTGGGCGACACTCACCACCAGTTGCTTTTCCCCACGCCGCACATCGAAACCGGTGCCGACCACCCGCACCGAGGCCTCGCCGGCGCGTACCCACAACGGGCGCTCCTTGTCGGGGGCGACTTCGATGTACAACTGGCCGGCTTCCAGAAACAGCTGGCGCTGCTGGCCGCTGAAATCGACGCGCACGCGGGTGTTGGCATTCACTGACAGGGTGCTGCCGTCCGGCAGGTCGAAGGTGCGCGCGCCTGTCGCCTGGGCGGTGATCTGTTGCTGATAAACCTCGTGGGACGTGCCCAGATTGAAGGCCAAAACCGCGCACACCAGCGCCGCCGCGACGGCCAGCGCCGGGCGCCAGGCTGGCGTCTTGCGCCGTGGCGTGAGGGGCACGGGCTTGTTCAACTGCTGCAGCTCGGCCAGGTCCGTCCACAAATGCTGAAAGGCGTGATAGGCCTTGGCGTGCTCGGGCTCGCTTAGCCACTGCTGGAAGGCCTGGCTCTGGGCGCTGCTGCGATCTTCCCGGTTGCGCACGAACCACACCGCGGCCTGGGCCTCGATGCTGTCGTCCGCCGGGTCGCTGTCAATGTCGTGAGGGTGGGTCATGCTGGCCGCTCCATGCCGTTGTCTTGATCCAGGCGTTGCTTGCAATGCAGCAGGGCAAAGGCGATGTGCTTTTCCACCATGCTCAGGGAAATGCCCATGCGCTCGGCGATCTGCGCCTGGCTCAACCCTTCGAAGCGGTGCAGCATAAGGGCTTCGCGGCGCCGTGGCGAGAGTTCGGCGAGCACACTCCTGAGGTGTTCCAGACGTTGCATGCGTTGCGCTCCGGCCAGTGGGTCGTGGTGCTCGTCGGTGGCGGGTTCCGGCTCGGCGTCATCGGCCGTGTGCACAATGTTGCGCACCTTCTGCCGGCGCCAGTGATCGCGCAGCAGGTTGCGCGCCATTTGGAACAGGAATGCCCGCGGCTGCTCGACCTTGGCGCGGTCGTCGTAGTCCAGCCATTGGGTAAAGACATCCTGGGTCATGTCGGCGGCGTCGCTGGGGTTATCCGTGCGTTTGCGCAGGTAATGCAGGATGTCCCCATAGAACCGACCGAAGAAATCGGCCGACTGTGGGTCGGGCGTGAGGCGAGGCATGGATACCCTTCTTGACGAGGCGTAGTGTGCAAAGTCGTGAATGATATCGAGAATGATTACTATTTGTCTGCGGGCAAATGACGTTATTTGGCCATCAGGCCGTGTGCCGAATCATGCCGGGAGAAAAACCACTGTGGGAGCGAGCCTGCTCGCGATAGCGCCGTGTCAGATGAAAATCATTTCGCTGACATACCGCAATCGCGAGCAAGCTCGCTCCTACAGGGGTGGGTGTTTGCATGTTGGTGCGGTGTTCTCAGACCTCCACCGGCACCGCCAGCTTCGGATTGCCCAGTGCATGGCTCTTGGAGTCGAAGAAGCGCAGCTGCGATCCCGTGCCCTCGAACAACTTCGCGTAATGGCGCTTCTGGTGCTGGATGAACGCCTTGCTGCGCGGGTAGATCGAAATCGCCAGCAACGCAGGTTTTGCCTGGCGCAGGGCCTGGATCACATGGTTGTCCTGCTCGTTCAGCCCGTGGCCGAACAGGCACAGGCCCTCGTGGTGGCCCATCAACTGATCGAAGCAGAACGACAGGTAATCCGAGCTGCGAATGGTCCGCAGCTTGTCGGCACTGGTCCCTTCGTTGACGAACAGCGGCACGTCGTCCAGCGTCTTGATGGTGTTGTTGATCGCGAAATTGCCCAGCAACGTACCCTCGGTCGAGGTCATCCGGCGCGCCGTGCCGTCCTGGTTGCGCACCAGGTGCAGGCCGCCGTGCAGGTACAGCACGCGGGTCTTGTCGGTGGCCGTGGCGCCGAGGTCGAAGCCTGGCTCGGTGCCGTGGAACAGGTCGTCGAGGGTGTCCGGTCGATGCTGGATCGCCCAGTGGTTGAGCAGGTCGTAATTGGTGGTGAACACCGTGCGGTAACGCGACAGCTCCTGGTTGAGGGTGTCGAGCGTCGCGGGCGCCACCAGTCGCCAGGGAATGTGCACGGCGTGCACGGCGTTGATCAGCGCTTCCTTGATCGCGTAGTAGCGATTGCGCGGCGCCGCGGAGCTGACGGCCAGGGCCTTGTTCACCCGGCTGGTGGTTTTCAGCGCGCCCAGCACCTGTTCGAAACTGCGGGTCTGCAGGGCATCGAACACGCTCAGCTCGGACGGGCTCAGGGGCTTGTCCTCGACCGTGCGTGCGTTTTCGAACAGCGAGTCGTAGCCAAAATCGTCCCACACCGCGCGGCTGGCGCCGTTGCCCAGCAGCAGGCCGCTGATCGAGGCGCTGGCGCGCAAGGCGTTCCAGTCTTCAAGTTGGGCATCGACATCCTGGAAATCGGTCATTGCGGTTGTTGTCTCAAAAAGCCAAAGGTCGGATAGGTGGCGACTTTATCACGACACGTCCTTGAGCCAGATCAAGTCAATCATTGGCCAATGGGTCGATTCTTCCGGTTACCGCCGCACAGACGGCCCCCGACCTGGAGACGCGCTCATGAGCAGCACCTTTTTCATCCCCGCCGTGAACATCATGGGCAACGGTTGCCTGGACGAAGCCATGGACGCCATTCGCAATTACGGCTACCGCAAGGCGCTGATCGTCACCGACGCCGGGCTGGCCAAGGCCGGGGTGGCGGCAATGATCGCCGAGAAGCTGGCGCTGCGTGACGTCGACTCGGTGATTTTCGACGGGGCCAAGCCCAACCCGAGCATCGCCAACGTCGAAAGCGGCCTGGGCCTGCTCAAGGAAAGCCGTTGCGATTTCGTCGTGTCGCTGGGCGGCGGTTCGCCCCACGACTGCGCCAAGGGCATCGCCCTGTGCGCCACCAACGGCGGGCAGATCCGCGATTACGAAGGCGTCGATCAGTCGAGCAAGCCGCAACTGCCGCTGATCGCCATCAACACCACCGCCGGCACCGCCAGCGAGATGACCCGTTTCTGCATCATCACCGACGAAACCCGTCACGTGAAAATGGCCATCGTCGACCGCAACGTCACGCCGCTGTTGTCGGTCAACGACCCGGCCTTGATGGTGGCCATGCCCAAGAGCCTCACCGCCGCCACCGGCATGGACGCACTGACCCACGCCATCGAAGCCTACGTGTCCACGGCGGCGACGCCTATCACCGATGCCTGCGCGCTCAAAGCCATTACCCTGATCAGCAACAACCTGCGCCTGGCCGTACGCGACGGCAGCGACATCGGCGCGCGGGAAAACATGGCCTATGCGCAGTTCCTCGCCGGCATGGCGTTCAACAACGCCTCGCTGGGCTACGTGCATGCCATGGCCCACCAGTTGGGCGGTTTCTATGATCTGCCCCATGGCGTGTGCAACGCCGTGTTGCTGCCCCATGTGCAGAGCTTCAACGCGATGGTCTGCGCCGACCGCCTGACCGACGTCGCCCACGCCATGAGCGCCGACATCCGTGGCGTCAGCCCGGAAGAAGGCGCCCAGGCTGCCCTCGCGGCGATCCGCAGCCTGGCCAAGGACGTCGAGATTCCCGCCGGCCTGCGGGCCCTTGGCGCACGGCTCAACGACATCCCGACCCTGGCCAGCAACGCCCTCAAGGACGCCTGCGGCCTGACCAACCCACGGGCGGCGGACCAGCGGCAGATCGAGGAGATTTTCCTCAGCGCGTTTTGACCCGCGCGCGGTTCGGGCGCAAAGGGCGTTATGCTGCGTCCTCGCCCGAGCCGAAACCGCCGAGTCCCCGATGCTGCAAAAAAGCCTGATCCGCCGCCTCGACCTGATCACCCTGCAGTTGTTCGTCGCCGTCCACGAAGAAGGCACGCTGACCCGTGCGGCGGCGCGCGAGGCCATTGCGGTGTCGGCGGCGAGCAAGCGGCTGATGGAGCTGGAAGAGGCGCTGGGCATCAGCCTGTTCGTGCGCCAGGCCAAAGGCATGACCCTGACCCCGGCGGGCGAGACGCTCTTGCACCATGCCCGGCAGATGTTGTTCAACGTGGAAAAAATGGGCCTGGAACTGGGCGAGCACAGCCACGGCATCCGCGGTTATGTGCGCATGCTCGCCAACCTGTCGGCGATCATCCAGTTCCTGCCCGAAGACCTGCGCGACTTTTCCGAGCGTCATTCGCAGGTCAAGACCGACCTGGAGGAGCGCCCTAGCAGCGGGGTGATCCAGGGCGTGCTCGACGGCGTGGCGGACCTGGGCATCTGCTCCAGCGACAGCGACGTCAAAGGCCTGCACAGCGTGGTGTATCGCCAGGACCAACTGGTGGTGCTGATGCTGCCGGACCATCCACTGGCCGGCCGCGCCAGCCTGGCCTTCGCCGATACCCTGGACAGCGACTACGTCGGCCTGCATTCGGCCAGCTCCATCAACATGCGCACCCACGCCGCCGCGCGCAAGGCCGGCAAGGTGTTGCGCCTGCGCATTCACGTGCCGGGGTTCGATGCGATGTGCCGGATGGTCCAGGCCAACATGGGCATCGGCATCCTGCCGCAGAAGGCCTACGAACTGTTCGGCCGGGCGCTGGGCCTGCACGCGGTACCGCTGACCGACGACTGGTCGGACCGGGCGTTGATCCTGGTGGTGCGCGATGAAGCGGCGTTGTCGCCGGTGAGTCGGTTGTTGTTTGAGCATTTGCGGGGACAGGCCTGATTGTCGGGTTGGATGTCCCGGCCTCTTCGCGAGCAAGTCGAATCGTCGCACCGCCGCTCCCACAGGGTTATGCGTCGAACACAAATCAAACTGTGGGAGCGGCGGTGCGACGATTCGACTTGCCCGCGAAGGGGCCCGCCCATCCAACATCACTGCGCCTGACACACCGCCATCGCGAGCAGGCTCGCTCCCACAATGGCCCGCGCCGAACACAAATCCCGGGACACCCCGAACCCTGTAGGAGCGAGCTTGCTCGCGATGAGGCCCGCTAATCCAACATCGCTGGCGCCTGACACACCGCCATCGCGGGCAAGCCCGCTCCCACAATGGCCCGCGCCGAACACAAATCCCGGGACACCCCGAACCCTGTAGGAGCGAGCTTGCTCGCGATGAGGCCCGCTAATCCAACATCGCTGGCGCCTGACACACCGCCATCGCGGGCAAGCCCGCTCCCACAGTGGCCGGCGCCGGACACAAAATCCGGGACACCCCGAAACCTGTGGGAGCGAGCTTGCTCGCGATGAGGCCCGCCCATCCAACATTGCTGCGCCTGACATACCGCCATCGCGAGCAAGCCCGCTCCCACAGTGGTCCGCGCCGGACGCAAAAACCGGGACACCTCGAACCCTGTGGGAGCGAGCCTGCTCGCGATAGCGGCCCTGAGCCCACCGCCACACCCAGAGCGTTCGCATTTCACGAACGCCCCTTGCCAACTGAAGGTTGGATTCCAGCCGCCGCCGTCCTCTAGCCTTGGAGCCAATTCCAAGAACAAGAGGTACCCCGCGATGACTGCCCCCTTAAGTGCAATCAAAGTGATCGAAATCGGCACCCTGATTGCCGCGCCGTTCGCCGCGCGCATGCTCGCCGAGTTCGGCGCCGAGGTGATCAAGATCGAAGCCATGGGCCAGGGCGACCCGCTGCGCAAATGGCGCAAGCTGCACGAGGGCACCTCGTTGTGGTGGTACCTGCAATCGCGCAACAAGAAGTCCCTGGCGCTGAACCTCAAGTCCAGCGAAGGCATCGAACTGGTCAAGCAACTGGCGAGCAGCGCCGACGTGCTGATCGAAAACCTGCGCCCCGGCGCCCTGGAAAAACTCGGCCTGGGCTGGGACGTCCTGCATGCCATCAACCCCAACCTGACCCTGGTGCGCATCTCCGGTTATGGCCAGACCGGCCCGTACCGTGACCGTCCGGGATTCGGCGCCATCGGCGAGGCCATGGGTGGCATTCGCTACACCACCGGCACGCCGGGTTCGCCACCGGCGCGGGTGGGTGTCAGCCTCGGCGATTCGCTGGCGTCGCTGCACGCGGTGATCGGTGCGCTGATGTCGTTGCTGCGGGTCAAGACCGGGCAGGGCGGCGGGCAGGTGGTCGATGTGTCGCTGGCCGAAAGCGTGTTCAACGTCATGGAAAGCCTGGTGCCGGAATACGACATGCTCGGCCATGTGCGCGAGCGCAGCGGCGGGGCCTTGCCGGGCATCGCGCCGTCCAATACCTACCTGACCGCCGACGGCGCCTACGTGGTGATCGCCGGCAACAGTGACCCGATCTACAAGCGCCTGATGGAAACCATCGGCCGCCGCGACCTTGCCGACGCGCCGGAATTCGCCCATAACGACGGGCGCGCCGCACGCAGCAACATGCTCGACGCCGCCATCACCCACTGGACCAGCAGCCTGCCGATCGACGAAGTGCTGGCGGCCCTGGAAGCGGCCGAAGTGCCGGCCGGACGCATCTACTCGGTGGCCGACATCGTCGCCGACCCGCACTATCAGGCGCGGGACATGCTGCTCAACGCCGACCTGCCCGGAGGCGTGCAGGTGAAGATGCCGGGCATCGTGCCCAAACTCTCCGAAACACCTGGTGGCGTGAACTGGTCCGGGCCGAGCCTGGGTCAGCACACCCACGGCATTCTCGCGGGCCTGGGCCTGACGGATGCGGACATCGAACGCCTGAAAACCCATGGGGTGGTGCAATGATTACAGACTTTTCGCAAACCCTGATCGTCCAGGAGGTTTCGCCCCGCGACGGCCTGCAGATCGAACCGACCTGGGTGGAAACCACCGACAAAATCGCGCTGATTGATCAACTGTCGTTGGCCGGTTTCAGCCGCATCGAAGCCGGTTCGTTCGTCTCGCCCAAGGCCATCCCGGCCCTGCGTGATGGCGAAGCGGTGTTCACCGGCATCGCCCGGCAAACGGGGGTGATCTACGTCGCCCTGATCCCCAACCTCAAGGGCGCGCAACGGGCCCTGGCGGCAGGCGCTGACGAGCTGAACCTGGTGATGTCGGCGAGCCAGACGCACAACCTGGCGAACATGCGCATGCGCTGCGAAGACTCGTTGGCGGCGTTCGGCGAAATCGTCCAGTTCGCAGGTAACACCCCGGTGCGCCTCAACGGCAGCATCGCCACCACGTTCGGCTGCCCCTTCGAAGGCCGGATTGATGAAGACCGTGTGCTGCAAATCGTCGACGCCTATCAGGAGCTGGGCATCACCGGCATCACCCTGGCCGACACCACCGGCATGGCCAACCCGCGTCAGGTCGATCACTTGGTGCGGCGGGTGCTGCAACGGGTGGCCGTCGCGGACCTGACCCTGCATTTCCACAACACCCGCGGCCTGGGCCTGTGCAACGTGCTGGCCGCCTACGAGGCCGGTGCCAGGCGCTTCGACGCCGCCCTCGGTGGCCTGGGTGGCTGCCCGTTTGCGCCGGGTGCCTCGGGCAACATTTGCAGTGAAGACCTGGTGAACCTGTGCGACGAAGTCGGCATCCCCACCGGTATCGACCTGCCGCTGCTGCTCAAGTTGTCCCGCGGCCTGCCCGCACTGCTGGGCCACGAGGTCCCGGGGCAACTGGCCAAGGCCGGACGCAACTGCGACCTGCACCCGATACCGTCCTGATCGACGGCGCCGAAAGCCACACAACCAGACAACAAAAACAATCGGACACCCACGGGAAGTCCGCCTGGAGAAACACTATGAGCCTCAATGTCATGGAGGCGGGTGCGAACCCGTCCGTCAATCACGACGAAGAAAAAGCCCTGGTCAGCAAGGTCGCCTGGCGCCTGATGCCGCTGATCATGGTCTGCTACCTGTTCGCGTTCTTCGATCGCATCAACATCAGTTTCGCCAAGTTCCAGTTGCAGGCTGACCTGAGCCTCAGCGACACCGCCTATGGCCTGGGCGCCGGGCTGTTCGTGGTCGGCTACGTGATCTTCGAAGTGCCAAGCAACATGATGCTGTACAAGGTCGGTGCGCGGCGCTGGATCGCGCGCATCATGATGTCGTGGGGGCTGGCCACCGCGCTGATGGTGTTCGTCACCAGCGAATGGCAGTTCTACGCGTTGCGCTTCCTGATCGGCGCGATGGAGGCCGGTTTCGCCCCAGGCGTCCTGTATTACCTGACGCTGTGGTTCCCGCAGCATTATCGCGGGCGCATCACGTCCATGCTGTTCCTTGCCTCCGCGTTTGCCGGTCTGGTCGGCGCGCCGTTCTCCGGCCTGGTGTTGCAGCATCTGGATGGCGTGATGCAGATGCGCGGATGGCACTGGCTGTTCCTGCTCGGCGGCGTGCCGTGCATCGGCCTGGGGGTGCTGGTGCTGACCCTGCTCAAGGACCGCATCGAAGACGCCCACTGGCTGACGCCGGCGGAGAAAACCCTGCTGGCCAGCCGCATTGCCCACCATGAGCCACACAAGAGCGGCGGCTCGTTGCTCGCGGCGCTGCGCATCCCCGGCTTCCTGACCCTGGGCCTGATCTACTTCCTGATCCAGGTGGCGTCCTATGGCCTGAACTTCTGGGCGCCGCAACTGATCCGCAGCGCCGGCACCGAGAGCCCGGTGATGATCGGCCTGCTGACGGCGATTCCGTACATCTGCGGGGCGATCAGCATGGTGGTGATTGGCCGACTGTCCGACGCCACCGGCGAACGGCGCAAATTCGTCGCCGGCCTGGTCGCGGTGGGCGCCCTGGGCTTCTTCAGCGCCGGGATCTTCGCCAGCCACACCACCTTCCTGATCATCGCACTGGGCCTGCTCGGCGCCGGGATCATCGCCTCCATCCCGAGCTTCTGGACCCTGCCGCCGAAACTGCTGGCCGGGGCAGGTGCCGGCGCGGCGGGCGGCATCGCGGTGATCAACACCCTGGGCCAGTTCGGCGGCATCGTCAGCCCGGTCATGGTCGGGCGGATCAAGGACCTGACCGGCAGCACCACCCCGGCGCTGTACGTCATCGGCCTGTGCGCCCTGATCGCCGTCGCCCTGCTGATGTGGGGCCTGCCGCAGAAGTTGCGTACCCTCGATAAGATCTAGGCACGCACACATCCCCTGTAGGAGCGAGCTTGCTCGCGATGGCGGAAAGTCAGTCAAAACACACATTGGCTGATCCACCGCTTTCGCGAGCAAGCCCGCTCCCACAAGATCAAAAGCGGCCACCCCCAACCCTTCGAGGTCATACGCGTGCTCACCAGCCTCAACCACCTGACCCTCGCCGTCACCGACCTCAATCGCAGCGTGGCGTTCTATCGCGACCTGTTGCAACTGCAACTCCACGCCACCTGGGACAAGGGTGCCTACCTGTCGTTGCCCGGCCTGTGGTTATGCCTTTCCCACGATCCCCTGCGCAGCGCCGAACCCGCCGCCGACTACACCCATTACGCCTTTACTTGCAGTGAGCCGGATTTCCCGTCATTCGTGGCCCGTCTGCAGGCCGGCAACGTCGATCAGTGGCGCGACAACCACAGTGAGGGCGCCTCGTACTATTTCCTCGACCCGGATGGCCACAAGCTCGAGGTCCATGTGGGTGACCTGGCTTCCCGGCTGGCGGCCTGCCGGCAGGAACCGTATGCGGGGATGAAGTTCTTCGACGAGCAGTGAATCGAATTCCCGAGACCTGATATAGACTTGCCGCCATTCACCAATCAGTTCAAAAGGATCTGTTCGATGACCCCCTCGCTGTTGATGGCCGTTCTCGCCTCGGGTTTCATCTATGGCATCACCCCCGGCCCAGGCGTGCTCGCGGTGTTTGGCATTGGCGCCGCACGCGGGCGGCGGGCCGGGGCGGGTTTTCTGTGCGGGCATCTTTTGGGCGACGTGGTCTGGTGCAGCACGGCGCTGATTGCAATTGTCGGCGCCCGGGAAATCGGCAGCAGCGCGTTTGACGTGCTGGGTGTGCTCAGCGGCTTGTACCTGTTCTGGCTCGGCCTGCGCGCCGTGCGGGCCAAACGCAGCAGCGCCGATGCGCCTCAGGGCCCGGCGCGCCAGCCGTTCTGGCACGGCGTGCTGTTCGGCCTGACCAACCCCAAGGCCTACCCGGTGGCGGTGGCAACTTTTACCGCGTTGCTGTCCAGCCGCGCCGAGTTGCTCAATTGGGCGATGCTGCCGTGGCTGATCGTACTGAGCTTCGTCGGTGGCCTGTTGGCCTACGCCATTCTCGTCGGCATCGTCGGTGCGCGGCGGGTGCGCAGCCTCTATCAACGGCATGAACTGTTGATCACCCGGTTGTGCGGGGTGATGTTCATCGGTTTTGCCATCAACGCCCTGGCACATGCGTTGCCGGGGCTGATGCCGAACAAGGCCTGAGGCATGCCAGGCAGAAACCCTGCGCCGCAGGCGAGCTATTTCGATCTGCTGCTGGACGCCGTTTGCGCCGTCGACAAGCAAGGCCGCTTCGTTTTTGTCAGCGCGGCCTGCGAGCGTATTTTCGGTTACACCGCAGACGAGTTGGTCGGCCAGCCGATGATCGAACTGGTGCACCCCGCCGATCGCCTGCGCACTCTGGAGGCGGCGCGGGAAATCATGGGCGGCGACCCCAAGCTCAACTTCGAAAACCGCTACGTGCGCAAGGATGGCCGGGTGGTGCATATCCTCTGGTCGGCGCGCTGGTCGGAGGTCGATCAACTGCGCATCGCCGTGGCCCGCGACATCACCGAGCGCAAGCAGGCCGAGTCGCGCCAGGCAGCGTTGTATGCGATTTCCGAGGCGGCCCATGCCGCGGAAGACCTGCTGGCGCTGTTCAAGCGCATCCACCTGATCATCGGCGAGTGGCTGCCGGCGCTGAATTTTTCCGTGGCGCTGTATGACGAACACTGCGCGCAGATCAACTTTCCCTATCACGTCGACGACCACGAACATCAGCCCGAGCAACCCGGCACCGTCACCGGCCGGCTGTGTGCCGAAGTGATCCGCACGGGCCTGCCGATCCTGCTGACGCCGGGGCAGGAGGACGCGCCGCAAGGGTTCGAAGAACTGGTCGCGGCCCAGCAGTCACCGTGCTGGCTCGGTGTGCCACTGAACTCGCAGAACGGCACCATCGGTGCGCTGATCGTCAAAAGCGTGGCCGGCGGTGAGCGCTACACCGAACAGGACAAGGAGTTGCTGCAATTCGTCTGCGCCCAGGTCGCCACCGCGATCGAACGCAAGCAACTGCATGCGCGGCTGCAACGCATGGCCCAGTACGATCAACTGACGCAACTGCCCAATCGCGCCTTGCTGCGCGACCGCCTCAAGGCCTCGCTGACCCTGGCCAAACTGGACGGCGGGCGCATGGCGTTGCTGTACGTCGATCTGGACCGCTTCAAGGAAGTCAACGACACCCACGGGCATGCGGTCGGCGACATGCTGCTGCAAGCGGTAGCCAACCGGCTCAAGGGCTGCGTGCGTGAAACCGACACCGTGGCGCGTATCGGCGGCGATGAGTTCGTGGTGTTGCTGCACAGCATTCGCACGGCAGAAGACGCCGACAACGTGGCCGGCAAAATCCGCTTGGTGCTGGCGCAACCGTTACGCCTGGATGGGCACAGCCTGAACATCCAGCCCAGCATTGGCGTCGCCAGTTTCCCCGACCACGGCACGGAAGAAAAACAACTGTTCCGACATGCCGACGAAGCCATGTACAGCGCCAAGCGGCAGCATCACCTCAGCCACAAGATCTAAGCCGTTCGTCGCATCATCGCCGATTTTTTCTAAACCTTTGCCGTGATGAAAATTCTCACATTAGGCGGGCTCCTGCTCGCCGCGATCATCACCAAGAGGTAGAGAATCATGCCTAACTCAAGAAACTCGAACTCGGGAAATTTCGCCAACGATCGAACGAAGGCGACTGAAGCGGGTCGCAAAGGTGGGAAAACGACCACCACGACCGTCGATAAAGAACCGTCGAAAACGGAGACAGACCGCAAAGGCGGCCAGAAATCCAAATAGTGGTGACAGTCGTTTTGATTGAGAGGCGGGAGCGAAAGCTCCCGTTTGAATGTTCAAGAGAGGAGGGCGCGACCATGAGCCGGATGGCCACCCGAGTACGCAACGCCGGTTTTGCCACATTGCTGGGCCTGTGTGCCAACAGTGCCTTTGCCCAGACCCCCACCGAATTCATCAACGACGCCTCGGCCCAGGGCATGGCCGACATCGAAACCAGCCGCATGGCGCACCAGAAGTCGGAGTCGCGGGAGGTCAAGGACTACACCATCGTCGTCATCAACGACCGCACCACCGCCAACCAGCACCTGGCGAAAATTGCCAAGCAACTGGACCTGCCCGTGGCACCGCGCGAAGAAGTGGTCGACAAGGCCAAGGCGCTGATGCCAGAAGTGAAAGAAGGCGATACCTTCGACCAGGCCTACGCCGCGAGCCAGGTGCAGACCACCGAGCAAGCCATCGAGCAGCTGCAACAGCAGGCGCAGACCACCGACATCCCCGAGATCAAGGCCTACGCCGAAGAAACCCTGCCCAAACTGCAAAACCACCTGCAGATGGCCAGGGCACTGCAGGCGAGCCGTTAAGGACTTCACCAACCCTGTGGGAGCGAGCCTGCTCGCGATGGTGGTCAACGATGACGCAGGCTACCTGAAAGTCCGCGTCGCCTGAACCACCCTCGCGAGCAGGCTCGCTCCCACAGATGTTTTGAACGCCTCAGGCCCCTGTGGTAGCGGGCTTGTCGAATCGTCGCACCGTCGCGATGAAGGCGACGCGGTCAACAATCATTCAAATCAATCTTCTTCTTGCTGCTCACCGCCAAACTCACCAACGCCTGCACCTCGCCCTCACCCATGCTGCGATAGTGCTTGCGCAGCGCCTCCAACTGCTCGAGGTCGAGCAACTCCAGCCCCAGCATGGCGTTCTGCGCTTCCTTGTTCACCCGCAGCAGTTCATCGATCTTCAGATGCAGGATGTCCGTATCGCGGTTCTGCGTGTTCTGGATCAAAAACACCATCAGAAACGTGATGATCGTCGTCGAGGTATTGATGATCAGCTGCCAGGTGTCGTTGTAATCGAAAATCGGCCCACTCAACCCCCACAACCCAATCAGAATCAAAGCCCCCATGAACGTCCTGGGGCTACCGGCCCACAAGGCGAGCTTCTGCGAGATCTTTGCGAATTTCATTGCCGTGTTCCTTATTGGGATGCGCCTGAAGGTGTGACAGCGCGGGGGCTATGAAAATTCTGCTTACACTTGAGTCGGGTTGAGTAGGGCAGTTCGCATTCGACGCGGTATGGTAGCGGACCGCTTTTTCGCATCGACAGGAGAACGCCATGACCTGGTCCGCCAAACAGTACGTCGCTTTCGAAGATGAACGCACCCGCCCGGCTCGCGACCTGCTCGCGGCCATCCCGCCCCGGGAGGTGCGCAGCGCCATCGACATCGGTTGCGGCCCGGGCAATTCCACCGAGCTTCTGGTCGAGCGCTTCGCCGGTGCCACGGTGCGCGGCGTCGACAGCTCACCCGACATGATCGAGGCCGCCCGCAAACGGCTGCCGCACATCCCGTTCGACACCGTCGACATCGCCAACTGGAACGACAGCACCGCTTTCGACGTCATCTTCGCCAACGCCGTGCTGCAATGGTTGCCCGACCACGCAACCTTGCTGCCGTCACTGGCCGCACGCCTGACCCCAGGCGGCAGCCTGGCCATCCAGATGCCCGACACCCTCAACCAGCCATCCCACCGCCTGATGCGCGAAATCGCCGCTGACGGCCCATGGGCCAGCAAACTGAGCGACGCCAGCGCACAACGCACCCAAGTGGCGGCGGCAAGTGACTACTACGCCATGCTCAAACCGCATTGCAGCCGCGTCGACGTCTGGCACACCACCTATCACCACCCGCTGGCGGGCGGCGCGTCAGGTATCGTCGAGTGGTTCAAGGGCAGTGGCTTGCGCCCGTACCTGCAACCGTTGAGCGAGGCCGAGCGAGCGCAGTACCTGGAGCGCTACCTCGCCGCCATCGAGCAGGTCTATCCAACCCTGGACGATGGCTCGGTGCTGCTGCCGTTCCCGCGCTTGTTCATCGTCGCGACCCGCTGAAAGCTCATCGATCCTTCCGGCGGGCGCTCAGGTACTCGAAAAGAAATGAAGCAAAGCCGAACAGCCCGATCATCGAAACGATCATGAGCCCCAACTCTGAGTTATCCATGCTGATCTCGGTGTGGAGGGTGAGCGGGCAGGGTAGGGGAGATTTGGGCGGGATTGATGTGGGGTTACGGAGTCTTTACGGGGGTGTGGGGATCTATACGCAAGTTATACGGGGGGGGACACGCAGCTTTTTGAAGCGACTATGGATTTGACATCGGCGACACCCCTGTTCAAAGATCACCGCAAGAGCGCGAAATCTGTTGCCTTGCAGGGCGATAGCAGACGTAGGTACCTCAGCGATGCTGCAACATCGGTGTAAGGTGAGACCTCTTCATCCCATTTCCTGAGGATGCAAATATCAGGATTCAAATTCAAAAGGGCAGCTTCAAAGCTGCCCTTTTTCTTTGGCTACCCAAAAGACCTTGGGTGTCGCCGTTTCACTGCTGACCGTCGGTCTTCATTGGCGGCCATCGGCTCAGCACTTTCTGCACATCATCGACAACCGCCTTGCTCATCGACGTTAAATGATGCGCGGCCCAAGCGTGGCGGTCGCTGTCCCGCGAGTACGCGGCGTCGACGGTCAGCAGCCTGGCCAGGTGGAGCAGATCCGATACTTGCTCCAGGGCATCGACGATGGGCACGCCGCGGTTCACTCGGAACAGTGGTTCGTTGTTGCAGTAGTGGAAGGGGGTGAGGCCGATGGTCGTTAGTCTGGGGTCGTCGCTCATACGTCACCTCCGTTCGAAAAGCTGCTCAAGGATTGAGCTGCGATTTGGGAGGGCGCGGTGGAATTGATTTCTTTGGAATTGGGTGTTGGCTTGGGCATAGATGGAACTCCGATGCTATTCGAAAGGGACCATCACCATCTCGCTACCAAACGGAGGGTGGTGGCCATACGAAGGTTGGTAGACCGGGCATCGGAGCCGGCGCCCCCGAAAGAGCCCTTCGCATGGCCACCATAAAATACGACCCAGAGGAGGGCCGAAACAGGTGACGCTATGCGTCGATGCGGAGGGTCTACCAAACCCCGATCACTGGTTTTGTCAGTGACGGAAAAACGATAAATCCCACCCCAAAAACGCACAAGCCGGCGGATTCTCACGTAACCGTAGGCAACGACGCAAGGTGTTGTAGCTTTCACGAGGTGTCTGGAGGGCGTGCTTAAACAGAAGTGTTTGAGGCAAATCCCGGGTACAAAAAAACCGGCCATTAGGGCCGGATTCTTGACTTGCATCCCCCGTCATACCGACGTTTGGAACGTGGTCTGAGTGGTTCGGGTGGAGGAAAATTACGCAGGTGTGTCAGGTAGCCGCTGCGTTCAGGAGAGTCTCGAGTTCTTCACATGCAGTCATCAGGTTATCGAACGCCGGAGGCGGACTGTCGAACATTCCACCTTCGAGCATCTTGTCGTAGTCCTTCGCCAGGTTATCGCGAGCTTTTCCAACTGGCACCAGGCGAAGATTGCCGCCCACTGCATGCCGGTAGTCGATGGTGGTGCCATCTGCAGCCTTCTCTACAAAGAAGCAGGACTTATGCTCTGCGACGCGTGCGGCAATGTCTCGCCGTGAAATAACTTGCTTGAACTCGTGGTTTTGCACGATGGCGTTCAGGTCATGCCAATGCCTGGCAAATCGCTCGCTCTTCAGGCGCTCCTGGACGCAGTACACATGCGCCGCTGTCGCTTTCTCCCAGAACGTACGCGCTACATCCATCACAATGGGGTTTGCCTCAGGAAAGATGATGCCTTCCAGATGTGCGTGAACCATGTCGCACACAACATGATTGCGGCGGTGCGGCTCCCCTGTCGATCGGGCGCCGAACTCCAGCATGACCCTGGGCGTCACGTAATCATGGACCGGTGTTTTCGCAGGGTAGTGCAAGTACAGTTTGTCCCCATCCTGAACAAGTTCTGCCCCCGGCGCCTCCGCCGCCAGCGCATCGGCCAGAGTCGGAAAAACCGACTGTTCTATCCAGCCTGGGAGAAGATCGCGGGCCTTGCTGCTCCACTTTCTGGCTTGACTACCACTGGGGGGAATCTCGCTTTGCGCCTCGGGCAAAAGCTGGCGAATGTCGTAGGTCAGATCAATGTCTTCCGAAAACCGATCAATCAGGCGGTACACCTTGGAAAGTGAGGTGCCACCCTTGAACGTCAGATGATCGCCCACGGGATCTGAGAAGATTTTTCCCAAGGTCCACACCACCCACAGGTCTTTTTCCAACAGGTACGCAGGGCGGCCAAGGTCGGAGGCTGCCTGGAGAATGACTTCCCTCTGGTCAGCTGAGGACAGCGAGAAGAAATAATCAGGCAATAAGAGTCACCTTCCCAATCATCGCCCCCATCCAGGAGGGTAGAACGGCTCGAAGGCTCATCAACCGCGACCACTCATGTTCGCAAAGCCGCCGATGCAATGCCTGGATCAAGCTGCTCGATTGTGACTCGCCGAGCCAAGCCAGAGCGCGAATGGCCTCACCAGCGGCTGATGGTGCAACCATCCACTTAGGCGCATGTTTGATCTGAATCTCTGCCTTGCCAATTCTCAATGTGCGGGCACGACCACTGGTGAGAAACACTTGGCGCACGGGCACCTGCTGCGTCAGCCCGAGGTTGTTTGCAGCCTGTGCCCCACTCGACGTCACCGTTTCGCTGGTTTTTTCAGCGAGAGCTTGAACAACTTTTTCCGGCTCTGGCGCACGGGTTCCGAACCGGCTCTTCACCGGCGCCACGTACATGCCGCGGCAGATACGTATCAACTTCCCCGACTTCGCCAGGCGCGAGAAAGCTTGGTCGACAGCGGCTCGACTGCCGAGGCTCAGAAATTCTCTGGGCGACAAGAGTTCACCTTCGGGCAAGGACTGGCTGCGCTGGTAAATAACTTCAGGAAGTTTCGACATGACGGCACCGCTGTGGGGGTTGATGCAATGTCAGAAACTTATCATGGTTTCTGACATTTGTTCAAATTTTAGCCAATTTCAGCAGGGATGTTTTGGGACATTAATGGCGCGCTCAAAAACCTCGCGATGAGTCGTGTGAGAGACGGCTACGGAACCCGATCACTGTTTTTCCAGTGACCGACAAACGATAAAACTCACTCCAACCACGCACAAGCCGGCGAATTCTTAGCTTTCCGTAGGCAACGACGCTGGGTGTTGTAGCTTTCATGAAGTGTTTGAAGGGCGTGCTTAAGCAAAGGTGTTTGAGGCAAATCGCAGGCACAAAAAAACCGGCCATCGGTGCCGGTTTTCTTGATTTGCATCCCCCGTCAAAACAACGTGGGAACCTGATCTGAGTGGAGCGGGTAGAGGGAATCGAACCCTCAACTAAAGCTTGGGAAGCTTTCGTTTTGCCACTAAACTATACCCGCTCAGAGCGGGTGACTTTGTACCAGATGTGCGCCCGGAAATGAAGTTTTTCTTTTGTCTTGTACGTCAGGTTAACCGAGTCGCGGCTATCGCGAGCGAGCTCGCTCCTACATGAGCAGAGCTGCTCGCGATGGCGCGGGTTCAGATGGCAAATGCATGGCGCTCCTGGACGAAGTGGTAACGCGGGCGGCTGGCCTGGGGCGAAGGTTTCAGGAAACCCAGCAGCGCATTGCGACTGTCGCGGCAGGCGGCCTTGTGTTCCATGTCGAGGAAGTGGCCGGTCGCTTCCACCGTGCTGAACGTGGCGTGTTGCACGTGATTGCCGAACAGCCGTGCATCGTCCACCGAGGTGTACTCGTCCCACTCGCCGTTGATGAACAGCACCGGCACGTCGATTTTTTTCGCCGCATTGAAGTAGCACTGCCGGTCGTTGTGCAGCACGTCGTTGATGTGGAAGTGCATCTGCCCGTACTCGTGCTCGGCCAGGGAGCTGACGTGCCGGTAGTTGAAGCGCTTGAACAGCGACGGCAAGTGCTTGCCGATGGTGTCGTTCACCAGGTTGCCGACGCGGTCGCGGTCGCAGTTGCTCAGGTGTTCTACGCCGCGCTCGAGGTAGTCGAGCATGTGCGCATTGATCACCGGGGAGAACGAGCTGATCACGGCTTTTTCGATGCGCCGTGGCCGTTGTGACAACGCGGTCAGGGTCGCGGCGCCGCCCCAGGAAAACGACAGTACGTGTTCGGCGGCGAAGTGGTCGATCAACTCCAGGAGGATCTGCCCTTCGATCTCCTTGGTCAGCATTTTCTCGTGAAGGTTGTGGGCTTTTGACTTGCCCGCGTAGGGCTGGTCGTAGCACACCACGTTGAATTGCGGATGCAGGTTTTTCACGGTCTGTGCAAACGACGCAGTCGTGGCCATCGAGCCGTTGACCAGAATAATGGTCTTTTCTGCGGCGTCTGCGCGATAGAACTCCGTGTAAACCCGATACTGACCCTGTATATCCAGCACAGCGATTTCTGGCCTCATGTCATAAGACTCCTGGCAAGCGGGTATGCGCGCAAAAGAGATTGCACGAGCTTTGTGACAGGTAGGCATATGCCTGGAATTTTGCGGGCCCATGTCGATCCATTGCAGTCCGGTCGACGGGTGTTGTTATTGGCGGGCAGTCTGCCGGTCTGAGGCGGAGCCTTGGGGCTCTCTAACCGACAAAAAGTTTCTTAGAGGTATGTGGTGACTCATCGGTCACATTTCGGCCGACGTCCTGATTCAAGCAGGGGACCCTGGATCGCGCAAGTGCCGTTGGTAAATTGTTCGACAACATCTGCTGAGCGGTCGTCTGCTTAGATCAATTGAATCTCTTCGGTGCGCAAGGCGCGGTACTCGCCCGGTTTTAGCGCAGGATCGAGCAGCAGCGGGCCCATGGATTCGCGGTGCAGGCGCAGGACCTTGTTGTCGAAGTGGCCGAACATGCGCTTGACCTGATGGTAGCGGCCTTCGACGATGCTTAGGCGCGCGGACCGCTCGCCCAGCAGCTCCAGGTGTGCCGGCTGGGTGGTCAGGTCTTCGAAGGCAAAGTACAGGCCTTCGGTGAATTTCAGCGCGTATTCGGCGCCGATCACCTGCTCGGTCTCGACGTAGTAGACCTTGGGCAATTTGGTTTGCGGCTGGGTCAGGCGCCGTGACCAATTGCCGTCGTTGGTGATGATCATCAGGCCCGTGGTGTTGAAGTCCAGGCGCCCGGCGATGTGCAGGTCGTGCTTGTTCGGCTCCTGAATCAGGTCGAGTACGGTCGGGTGCTGTGGGTCGCGGGTGGCGCTCACGCAGCCGGCGGGTTTGTGCAGCATGAAGTAGCGCGCCGGCTTGCCGATCTGCAGCACCTCGTCATCGACCTCGACACGGCTGAATTCCAGTACCTCGGCGTGCGGGTCGCTGACGATCGATCCGTCGATGCGCACGCGTTTTTCCACCAGCAACAGGCGCACCTGCTTGCGGTTGAAGCGTGGAAGGTTGCTGAGGAAACGGTCAACGCGCATGACGGGAATTCGACATCAAAGGGCCGCGCATCTTACGTGATCGGCCGGGCAACTGCTTACAACTGGGCTTCGACCTGCGCACAGCGCGGGCACAGGCAGGAGGCGTCGCGCAACTCCGCTGGCAGCGCTTCGAGCACCGCCGGGTCGATGCTCACGCCATAACACCAGCAGGGCCGGTCGGCGGTGCGCGGGTCGGCCAGGGTGCAGTCGTTGGCGGCGCCGCAGGCCGGGCAGAAATCAGGTTTGTTCATGTAGGACTATGCATAGCTGGTGTGAGGCATTTCTGCGCAAGTACGGTTGCGGCCCGATTGCTTGGCCCGGTACATCGCATGATCGGCCCTGGAGATCAGGGTGTGCAAGGTTTCATCCGGTTGCAAGGTACTCAGGCCGATGCTGACGGTCAATTGCAGGGCATGACCGTTGTAGGCATAACGCTGCTGTTCGACATGCTGGCGAATTTTCTCGGCGATTTTCAGACCGGTCTCACCGTCGGTGTCCTTGAGCAGCACGATGAACTCTTCACCGCCCCAGCGGCAGACGATGTCGGCGTGGCGCAGGCAGCTTTGCAGGTCCCGGGCAAAACCGGCCAGCACCTGGTCACCGGCCAGGTGGCCATAGGTGTCGTTCAAGGCCTTGAAGTGGTCCAGGTCGAGCAGCATCGCGGTCAGCGGTTGCGGTTCGCGATGGGCTTCGTGCAGGGCCTGCGCCGCCAGCAGGTCGAAGCCGCGGCGGTTGGGCAATTCGGTCAGGCTGTCGAGCGTGGCCTGGGTCTGGATCTTGCCCTGGTAGCGACCGATCACCCGGTTGAGCAGGAAGAGCACGATCAGCGTGACCACCAGGCAGATCAGCAGGTTGAGGTATAACGATTTGCGGATGTCACTCAAGGCGCCGTCTTCGCGCTTGTCGACGAACAGGTACCAGTTGAGCTCCGGGATGTAACGCACGTTGAGGAAATGTCCCTGGCCCTGGCCGGAATATTCGTAGCTGCCGCTGTGCGGGTTGGGCAGCTGGCTGACCAGGCCTTTCATGCTGTCCAGCTCTCGCAGGGTCTGGCCGATGTGCGCGCCTTGCGGGCCACCGTCGGCGCCGGTCAGCACCAGGCGGCCGAAGTTGTCGACGAAAAACACGCTGCGCTGGTAGCGCTGCTGGTACTTGTCGATCAGCTTGATCACCGCATCGACGGTCAGGCCCACGCCCGCCGCGCCGATGAAGCGGTTGTCGTAGTCGTAGACTTTGTAGTTGATGAAGAAGGTCAGGTTGTCGCGGTTGGCCAGGTCCGGGTCAACGTTGATTTCGTAGGTGTCGGCCATGTCGCGCACGCGGAAATACCAGGTGTCGCGGGGCTCATCGACCCGCACCTGCTTGAGCACACCCTTGGCGTGGTAGTAGGTCAGCGTTTCGTTGGAGACGAAAAACGCCGTGTAGGCGCCGTAGTGGGTCATGACCTCGTTGAGGTAGCGGGTCATCTGCTCGGGGTTCTGCTCGCCGCCCACCACCCAGTCACGCATGAAGGTGTCACGGGCCATCATCGAGGAAATCAGGATCGGGCGGACCAGGTCTTTCTGGATTTCCGAGTACACGGTGTCCGAGGTCAGCGGCAGCTCGGTGTTGACGATGCTGTCGCGGATCGAGTCGCGTGAGGCGTAGTAGCTCAGCAGCGAGGTGGCCAGGAAGCCGGCGCCCAGCAATACAACCAGCGTGAAAACCAGCGAACGTTGCGAATACAGCGGCGTGTGAAGCGGCATGGCGATTCCGTTGGCAGTGACCCGTGGGAGCATTCTAGTGGCACTGCGCGGAAATAACTGCGCGATTTGCAGGGTGAATTGGTGGGAATCAGGACGGGGGGGGCTGTTGTAATGCTATCGCGAGCAAGCTCGCTCCTACAGGTCGACGCTAACCCTTGTAGGAGCGAGCTTGCTCGCGATGACGGCAGATCAATCACCGCAATTTAAGATCAGGCCCGCTCAGCCAGATAAGCCCGCCACCCCCCCAGATGGCTGATGTTCACCGCCCCCTCCAAGCCATACTGCTCGCAGATAAACCCGCTCTCCCAGCGGCCATCGGCCAACTGCACCTTGCCCAACCCCAGCGGTGCCGGAATGCCGGTAAGGAACGAGCCCAACTCGCTGCTCGGCAGCTCCCAGACCTCCACGGCAATCGCCACGCCGCCGTCCTTGACCCGCACCATGCCCGGGCGAAACGGCGGGCCGCCGGCCAGGGCATACAACTGGTAGTCGGGCGAGCTGGAGGTGGTTTCAACCAGCGTCGCGCCGCGCCGCTTGAGTTGCCAGTTCAACGCCAGCCCATCCAGGTGCGCACCGCAAACCACCAACCGCGCGCGATCATGGCGGGCGACGGTGGTAGGTGTCGACGCTGGCTGCTGGAACGCATCGGCCACGCTGAGCAGATACTGATCGGTGAACGCCCGGCCAAACAGGGTCACGCCCCACGGCAAGCCGTTGCCCATGAAACCGCTGGGCACCGCGACGGCGGCGTAGTCGAGCAGGTTCATGAAGTTGGTGTAGTAGCCCAGTTCCGAGTTGCGCAGGACCGGCTCGGCTTCCAGTTCAGCCAGAGTGACAGGCCGGCCGATGGTCGGGGTGACCACGCAATCGAGTCCTTCCATCGCCTGGTCGCACAGGGCCTTGAGCGCTTGCAGCCGATACTGCGCGCGGAAGGTTTGCACGCCGCTGACGGCCGGGGCCTTGGCCAGCACCGCCTGGATCACCGGCAGCACCGCTTGCGGATTGTGCTCCATCAACTCGCCCGCGACGCTGTAGCGTTCGGCCACCCAGGGGCCCTCATAGAGCAGGCGCGCCGCCTCGAAAAACGGCGACATGTCCAACTCGACCGCCTCACCTCCCAGGGCCTTGAGCCGAGCGACCGCCTGGGCGAGCAGCCCCGACCCTTCGCTGCAACCGAAGAACTCCAGGTCCTGCGTGCGGGGTACGCCAAAGCGGAACGGCCGCGGTGTGCCGAACGCCGAGCCGTCGTTCCACATCGGGTTGCGGCGGCTGTACTCGTCGCGCGGGTCGAAGTGCGCGGTCAGCGCCAGCAACTGGCTGGCCTCGCGGGCGGTGGCGGTGAAGGTGGTCACGCAGTCCAGCGTGCGGCAGGCCGGCAGCACGCCAGCAGTGGAGATCAGGCCTTTGCTGGCTTTCATGCCCACCAGGTTGTTCAGCGCGGCGGGCACGCGCCCGGAGCCGGCGGTGTCGGTGCCCAGCGCGAAGCTGGCGACACCCAGCGCCACCGCCAGCGATGAGCCGGCGCTGGAGCCACCCGACGGGTACTCCGGCAACACGCTATTGGGGCACGCGCCATACGGCGAGCGACTACCGTTGAGGCCGGTGGCGAACTGGTCGAGGTTGGTCTTGCCCAGTGGGATCGCCCCCAGCGCCAGCAGTTGCTCGACGATGGTCGCCGATTGTGCCGGCACGTAGGCGAACGCCGGGCAGGCTGCCGTGGTCGGGATGCCTGCCAGGTCGATGTTGTCCTTGATCGCGAACGGCACGCCATACAGCGGCAGGCTGTCGAGGTCGCGACCGTCGAGTGCGGCGAGGTACGGTTCCAGTTCCTGCACGCTGAGCAGGTGGATGAACAGGTGGTAGTCCGGGTTCAGCGCGGCGGCTTTTTCCCGCAGCGCCAGCAGCAGTTTGCGCGGTGTGGTGGTGCCGTCGCGGTAGGCTGCGCGCAGGGTGTCGAGGTGCAGGTCGATGTTCATGAAGTCGGTCCTTATCAAATGGGTTCAGTCGAGTGCCAGCACCACGACACGCTGTCCGGCGCGCACCGCCGAACCCGGTTGCACGCGGATCTCGCGCACCACGCCAGCCGTCGGTGCGAGCAATGGAATTTCCATCTTCATCGACTCCAGGATCACCAGCACATCGCCGGCGGCGACGCGGCTGCCGGGCTGCACCTGGACTTGCCAGAGGTTGCCGGCGATGTGGCTGTCGACGCTCATTTCGCCAGTGGCCAGCGGTGCTTCTTCGCTGGCTTCGACCAGCGCTTCGTCACTCTCGAAATGCGCCTGGCCGCTGGCGATCCAGCGTTCGCGTTCGGCGTTGAACGCGCCTTGTTGCTGGGCACGGAAGGCGCCGATGGTCTCGGCTTCCCGGGCGAGGAAGGCCTGGTATTCGGCGAGGTTCAACTGGCTATGTTCGATGTTCAGGTCGAAACGCCCAAGGGGGAAATCGCGACGGATGCGCAGCAGTTCGTCGGCGCTCACCGGGTAGAAGCGGATCTGGTCGAAGAAGCGCAACAGCCACGGCTTGCCATCGAATGCGGCGACGTCGCGGTAGCGGTTCCACATCTGCAGGGTGCGACCGACGAACTGATAACCGCCGGGGCCTTCCATGCCGTACACGCACATGTAGGCGCCACCGATGCCCACCGAGTTCTCTGCGGTCCAGGTGCGGGCCGGGTTGTATTTGGTGGTTACCAGGCGATGGCGCGGGTCCAGCGGGGTGGCCACCGGCGCACCGAGGTACACGTCGCCCAGGCCCATCACCAGGTAGCTGGCGTCGAACACGGTGCGTTGCACTTCATCGAGGTTGGGCAGGTCGTTGATGCGGCGGATGAACTCCAGGTTGCTCGGGCACCAGGGGGCGTCCTTGCGCACGGTGGTCATGTATTTCTCGATCGCCAACTGGCAGGCCGGGTCATCCCAGGACAGCGGCAGGTGGACGATGCGCGACGGCACTTGCAGGTCTTTGGCAGCGCACACCGCGTCCCACTCACCGGCGACGATGCCCAGCAGGTCGGCCAGCGGCAGTTGTTCAGGCTGGTAGTGCACCTGCAGCGAACGGATGCCCGGCGTCAGGTCGATCACGCCGTGCAGGTGTTTGCTTTCCAGCGCCTGCATCAAGGCGTGGGCGCGAAAGCGCAGGACCAGGTCGAGCTCGGGGGCGCCGATTTCCAGCAGCAGGTGGGTGTCACCGGACAGGCGTGCGACGAGGCGGGTGTCGGCTTGGCCGATGTCCAACACCACGGGCGACTCAATCTTCTTCTGTGAACCACCAACCTGTGGGAGCGAGCCTGCTCGCGATTGCGGTGCAACAGGCAAAGATGTGTTAACTGACACACCGCCATCGCGAGCAAGCTCGCTCCTACAGGTGGTGTTCCAGTTCAGGGCCAGGGTGCGGGCGGTGGCCAGATCCACCGGCAAAAACTGCACCTTGTCCCCCGCCTTGAGTTGCCCCAACTGCCAGAGGTCCGCCTCGATCACCGTCACCGGGCACACGAAGCCACCCAGGCTCGGCCCATCGGGGCCGAGGATCACCGGCATGTCGCCGGTGAAATCCACCGCGCCAATCGCGTACGGGTTGTCGTGGATATTCGAAGGATGCAGGCCCGCTTCGCCGCCGTCGGCGCGCACCCACTCCGGCTTCGGCCCGATCAGGCGCACGCCGGTGCGGCTGGAGTTGAAATGCACTTCCCACTGGGTGTCGAAGAAGGTGCCGATGTAATTTTCGGTGAAGTACTCGGGCGCGCCGTGGGGGCCATAGATCACCCGGATCTGCCGCACGGCCGGCAAGTCGCCGAGCTGTTCTTCAGGCAGCTGTTGCCCGGAGTTGCGATCATTCAGGCCCGGCACGTGCAACACATCGCCGGCGCGCAGGGCCCGCCCGCCGTGGCCGCCGAACTGGCCGAGGGTAAAGGTGCTTTTGCTGCCCAGGTAGTCCGGCACTTGCAGGCCACCGCGCAGGCACAGGTAGCTGCGCGCGCCGGCGCCGGCAATGGTGCCCAGGCTCAAGGTAGCGCCTGCCGGGATCAGCAGGGCGCGGTTCATCGCCACCGCTTCGCCGTCGAGCGTCAACGGGATCCGAGCGCCGGTCACCGCCACCACGGCCTCGCAATTGAAGCGCAGCAGCGGCCCGCTCATGGTGATTTCCAGCGCGGCGGCGCCTTCTTCATTGCCCAGCAAACGGTTGCCCAGGCGCAGCGCACGGCTGTCCATCGGCCCCGACGGCGGCACGCCCACGGCCCAGTAACCGAGGCGGCCGGGGTAGTCCTGAATGCTGGTCTGGGTGCCGGCGCTGAGCACTTCGAAGGTGTTGGCCTGATAGACCAGATGCTCCAGGCAACGGGTCCACGGCTGGCCGCTGGCGAACGGCGTATCGAGCACAATCTGGCGCAGGTAGTCGCGGTTGGTTTCCACGCCGTACAACACGCTGTCACCGAGTGCCTGGTGCAGGTCGGCCCGGGCTTGCTCGCGGGTCGGCGCCCAGCAGATGACCTTGGCGATCATCGGGTCGAAGTAGGGCGGGATCTCGCAACCGGCCTCGACCCAGGTGTCGATGCGCAACCGTTGGCCATCGGCCGCAGGAAAATCGACGGCCGTGAGCAGGCCTGGGCTCGGCTGGAAATCGCGCCCCGGATCTTCGGCGTACAGGCGTGCCTGGATCGCATGGCCGCAGGCTTTCAAGCCCTGGCTCAGCACGCTCAGTGGCAGCAGGTCACCGGCCGCCAGCTCGACCATCCAGCGCACCAGGTCCACGCCCCATACCTGCTCGGTGACTCCGTGCTCCACTTGTAGGCGGGTGTTCACTTCCAGGAAGTAGAAGCGCTGGCCTTCGCTGTCGAAGACGAACTCCACGGTACCGGCGCTGCGGTAATTGACCGCCTTGGCCAGTTTGATCGCCGCCGCGCACAGCTCGTCGGCCATGCCTTCGGGCAGGTTCGGCGCCGGGGTTTCCTCGAGCACTTTCTGGTTGCGCCGTTGCACCGAACAGTCGCGTACGCCCAGGGCGATCACCTCGCCGCGACCGTCGCCGAACACCTGCACTTCCAGGTGACGGGCGCGCTGGATGTACTTCTCGATGAACACACCGGCGTCGCTGAAGTTGTTTTGGCCCAGGCGCTTCACCGCGTCGAAGGATTCGCTCAGCTCGGCGGCGTTGCGGCACACGCGCATGCCGATGCCACCACCGCCGGCGGTGCTCTTGAGCATCACCGGGTAACCGACCTGCTCACCGGCACTGAGCGCCGCGTCGAGGCTGTCGAGCAATTCGGTGCCTTCGAGCATCGGCACGCCGTGTTGTTTGGCCAGGGCGCGGGCGGTGTGCTTTAGGCCGAATACCCGCAACTGTTCTGGCGTCGGGCCGATGAAGGCCACGCCTGCCGCTTCGCAGGCCTCGGCGAACGCGGCGTTTTCCGAGAGGAAACCGTAGCCGGGGTGGATCGCCGTGGCGCCGCTGGCCTTGGCGATGGCGAGGATCTTGTCCACCGCCAGGTAGGTGCCGGCCGCCGCGCCTTCGCCCAGGCTGTGGGCTTCATCGGCTTGCAGGATGTGCAGGCTGGCGGCATCGGCTTCGGAATACACCGCCACGCCACCGACGTGCAAATCGTGCAGGGTGCGCAGGATGCGGCAGGCAATGGCGCCACGGTTGGCAATCAGGACTTTTTCGAACATGGCATAACCCCCGGAGGCGATTGCACATCAGCCTCGACCTGGGTTGCGGGCCGTCCCGCAGTTTTTCGATCAGCGCCGGGGTCGTCCTCGGCGGGGAAACTCACAATGAGCACCTGAATCTGCTCTTTGTGGGAGCGAGCCTGCTCGCGATGGTGTATCAGGTACAAAAATGTTGGCTGACACTCCATCGCGAGCAGGCTCGCTCCCACAGAGGGAAAGGGCGCGGAGTGCTTATTTTTTGAGGCACTGCCCCGATCTGGCCTGGCACAGCGCAAACAACCACCGCCGCAAGCGCATCAGTTTCAGTTCCATACCAGAAGCTCCGCAGGCGTCGGGTTGTAGGCGTTGCACGGGTTGTTGAGTTGCGGGCAGTTGGAGATCAGCACGATCACGTCCATCTCGGCCCGCAGGTCGACGTACTTGCCCGGCGCCGAAATGCCGTCTTCGAAGGTCAGGCCGCCGTCGGCGGTGACCGGTACGTTCATGAAGAAGTTGATGTTCGGCCCGATGTCGCCCTTGCCCAGGCGGCCGTCGTGGACGCAGGCGCGCAGGTAGTTGTCGCGGCAGCTGTGCATGTAGCGTTTTTCCAGGGCATAGCGCACGGTGTTGCTCTCTTGCGCGCAGGCGCCGCCCAGGGTGTCGTGGCGTCCACAGGTGTCGGCGACGATGGTCAGCATCGGCTTGCCGAGGTTGGAATACAGCACGCTGCCGGTGCTCAGGTACACGCTGTTCTGCCGGCGCAGGGTGCGCTGCACGTCGTAGCGTTCCTTGGGGTTGGCCACGCTGTAGAACAACGTGTCGACGGCCTGGTTGCCTTCGAGGTCGAGGATGCGCAGGGTCTGGCCGGCCTTGACCTCCATCAGCCAGGGTTCGCCGGCCGGGATGGTGGCGCGGTAGACCGCGGTTTCCGCAAGTTTTTCAGCAGTGGCGATTGCGAGTGACATGGCAGCGATCCTCAGGCGAACAGGCGGTCGGTGTTGATGAAGCCGCGCTCGTTTTCCGGGCGCGAGGTGCGGCAGTGTTCGGCGACGCTGGCGTCGGCGTTCATCCAGCTGAGCTTCAGCGGTTTGGGCGCGTACTGCGGCGACGGGTCCATCGGGTGCTGCAACGCGGTCAGCACCACCAGGGTGTCCATCGGTGCGTACAGCTCGATGTAGTCGCCGGCCTTGGAGTTGCCTTCGATGAAGTGGAACTGCCCGGCCTCATCGACATCCACGCGACTGAACAGGTTGAGGGTCATCAGCAGGTCCGACAGGCCCAGGCCCCACTTGCCCAGTTCCACCAGCAGGTTATCGGTGCCGTTGCGGAAGAAACCGTTGCGCAGTTCCTGGTAACGACCGGCGCCGTACTTGTGCGCCACTTCTTCAGCGCACAGCACGCCGCCGAAACTGTCGCTCCAGCCGCAGGTGTCGGCGGTGATCGCCGCCAGCACCCGGCCCATGTCCGAATACAGGCAGTGGCCGCTGGTGAGCTTGGCGGTGTGCTGGCACTTGAGGCTGTCGGGCAGGTTCAGGCGTTCGGTTTTTTCATGGGCGTTGAGCAGCGTCAGGCTGACGTTGGCGCCGCCGCGCAGGTCGGTCAGGCGCAGCAGTTGGCCGCGCTTGAGCACGAAGGAGCGATGGCCGCCGCCGGGCAGGGTTTCTTCGGCGAACGGTGGGAACAGTTGAGTCGAATCAGTCATGGGAAAACTCCTCTCAAGCGGTACGAAGCGCGCCTGCCAGTACGGGCGGCAAGGCGTCGACGGCGGCGCGTTGGGCGCGGCGGTCGCTGTTCAAAGGGATGTCGTAGGTGATGCGTGCGCCATAGGCGCCGGGGGCGTGCGGGTCGAGGCGAACCTTGTCGAACACCAGCAGGCGTGTGCCCAGGCTGAAGCCTTCGGACAGGTCGTGGGTGACCATGAACACCGTCAGCTGCGTCTCGCGCCACAGCTCCAGGAGCAGGGCGTGCATGTCCTTGCGGATGCCCGGGTCGAGCGCGCCGAACGGTTCGTCGAGCAGCAACACGCGGGGTTTCATGATCAGCGCCTGGGCGATGGCCAGGCGTTGCTGCATGCCGCCGGAAAGCTGCGCCGGGTACTTGTCCAGCGCGTGGCCCAGGCCGACCTTGTGCAGCAACACCGCAGCCTGTTCGCGTGCATCTTTTTTCGCCCGGCCAAACAGCCGCCCGAGCAACGGCGAGCGCGGCAGTTCGAGGCCGAGGGCGACGTTGTCCAGCACCGATAAATGCGGGAACACCGAGTAGCGCTGGAACACCACGCCACGGCTCGCGTCCGGTTCGCTGGCCAGGGCCTGGCCGTCGAGCAGGATCTCGCCGCGACTGGCGCGCTCCTGGCCTAGCAGCAGGCGCAGGAAGGTCGATTTGCCGCAACCGGAGGCGCCGACCAGGGTGCAGAATTCGCCCTCGTTGACGTTCAGGTTCAAGCCTTCGAGCACCACCTGGTCGGCGTATTGCTGCCAGACGTTCTTGACGCTGATGAAGCTCATGCCCGTGCTCCTTCATACCAGGGAAACGCACGTTGGGTCAGGCGCTTGAGGCCCCAGTCCATCAACCAGGCGAGCAGGGTGATCCACACCACGTACGGCAGGATGACGTCCATCGCCAGGTAACGCCGCACCAGAAAAATCCGGTAGCCCAGGCCGTCGGTCGAAGCGATGGCCTCGGCCGCAATCAGGAACAACCAGGCCGAACCGAGCATCAGCCGCAGCGAGATCAGCAGCCGCGGCAGCAATTGCGGCAGCACCACGCGCAGCATCAACGTCCAGGTCGAGGCGCCGAGGGTCTGAGCCTTGATCAGCAACTCCACGGGAATTTCCCGCGCCCGCTGTTCCAGGTCCCGCGCCAGGGCCGGGGTGATGCCGATCACGATCAGCATCACTTTCGACAATTCGCCCAGCCCAAACACGATGAACAGAATCGGCAGGATCGCCAGTGGCGGCACCATCGACAGCACCGTCAGCAGGGGCGACAACGGCGCACCGAACAGCGGCAGGGTGCCGGCGGCGATGCCCAGGCACAGTCCGGCCAGCGCGCTGATGCCCAGGCCAATGGCCAGGCGTTGCAGGCTCGAAGCGGTGTCCTGCCACAGCAGGAAGTCCCCGGTGCGCGTGTCCGCCGTGAACGCCAGGCGCTTGACCGCATCGGCCATTTGCACGGCGCTGGGCAGCAGCTTGTCGTTGGGGTTTTCCGTCAGCCGTTCGGCCGAGCCCATGAAGTAGGCGAACAGCACCAGGGCGAACGGCAGGATCACCAGCAACAGGCGACTGGCGCGATCCGGGTGACGATTGATCAGGCGCATGGCCAGGTCCTCTTCTTACAGCTTGGCGTCGGCGGCCATTTGCACGTAGCTGGGGTCGAAGCGCAGCTTGAGATTGCCGGTGTCGCCGCTGGTCACGCCGTTGGCGAAGGCCATGCCGACCGCGCTGGTGTCCTTGGCGCCTTCACCCAGCAAGCCGTGCTGGAAGGAGAACTCGGCGACCCGGCGCATGGTTTCCGGCAGCTGTTTACTGGTGGCGAAGGCCAGGGCTTCCTGCGGGGTGGCGAACAGCTTGGTGGTGTCCAGTTGCGCCTGGAAGCCTGCGAGGTCGGTACCCGAAGCCTTGGCCATGTGTTCGAGCGCGGCCTTGCTGGCGGCGTTCTTCGCGTTCATCAACTCGACCACTTCGAACCAGGCGCCGGTCAGGGCCTTGCCCAGGGCCGGGTTGTCCTTGAGGGTGGCGCTGTTGACCACCATCATGTCCATGATTTCGCCGGGGATCTGGCTGGAGTTGAACACTTCGGTCACGCCGGGCTTGGCCTTGATGTCCGAAAGCATCGGGTTCCAGGTGGTCACGGCATTGACCTGCTCGGTGTTGAACGCGGCGGAGATGTCGGCGTCGGAGGTGTTGACCACTTTCAGGTCTTTCTCGGTGAGGTCCACCGAGTCCAGCGCGCGGGCCAGCAGGTAGTGGGACACCGACAGTTCCACCAGGTTGACGTCCATGCCCTTTAGGTCGCTGACCTTCTTGCCTTCACCCTTGAGCACAACGCCGTCGTTGCCGTTGGAGAAATCGCTGACGATCAGCGCGGTGCTGTCCACGCCACCGGCGGCGGGAATGGTCAGCGCGTCCATGTTGGTCATGGTGCAGCCATCGAACTGGCCGGCGGTGTACTGGTTGATCGACTCAACGTAGTCGTTGAGCTGTACCACGTCGATCTTGATGCCGTACTTCTTCGCCCATTTGTCGACGATGCCCTGGCTGCCGGCGTACTCCCATGGCATCCAGCCGGCGTAGATGGTCCAGCACACGCTGAAATGGTCTTTCTGGGCGGCTTGCGCCGAAAAGCTCACGACGGCGGCGAAGGCGGCGGCAAGCAGGGCGGGTAAACGAAGCTGGGGCATGGTGGTTCTCCAGTTGATCTTGGGCGGACAGGACGGCAGCGGCACCGTGAACGGTGGCTTGTCTCCCGGGCTTTTGTCCCGCCGTGTAACCTCAACTGGAGGTCGCCAACTCTCGGACCAGCCACTCGTATCAACGAGCCGGAACCCTAGTCGGCCATTTGCAAATTGTGGTGCCGCGAACCTGTGATGACTCCTGCACGGCTTTGCTAAAGCGAGAGGCGTGCCAAGTTGTTGCAGGCCTTGCGGTTCGGGCCATTGCCTGCGTCGGTGCGGGGGAGGTGGGTGGTTGCCTGCGTCGAGATGGTGCGGCCGTGCACCGCGATGCAGCATTGCTGGCCGCTGATCCGAAGCCCGGCAGGGGTGCGGCACTCGCGTCCTGAAAGCCAGTCAAAACAGATGTCAGCCGGTCCTGTGTCGGCTGCTGGTCTTTCAGGAGGCCGCCATGTTTCGTCGACTGTTGCTGGGTGTCGTGCTCGGCGTCGGGCTGTCCGGCTGCTACTACTACGCCGGCTCCTACGACGTGTATTCCTCGCCTTACTACACCCCAGGCTACGCGCCTTATTCTTACTACTACGGCCCCCGTTATTACTATGGTCCGCGCTTTTATGGGGGCTATCGCTACTACTATTGGGGCGGCCACGGCCCGCGTTATTACGGCGGTGGATACCGAGGGTGGCACCATTAATCAAAGCGTGAATAGATGAAAAACCTTTCATCGGCGAGATGTTTCAACTTGTTGCAGTGACGCACCAGATTTCGAATTCGATGTCTGATCTTTCGACAGTCCCAGAAAGAATCGACTGTCGCTCGCCAGCGTCGCTGGTGTGGCTCACTCGCGGTCCAGGAGGCCGCTATGTATCGCCGACTACTTCTCATCGCTGTGCTTGGTTTGTCTGTAGGTGCTTGCGTGCCCTATGCCGATGGGGGCAGCTACTACAGCTCCGAGGTGTATTCATCCCCGGCGCCGTATTACTCCGGTGGCGGGGCTTATTACTCCAATGGCGGTTACTACACGGCGCCGCGCCGCTACTACTCACCGCCCGCGCGGTATTACCAGCCAACGCCGCGCTACTACGTTCAACCGCGGGTCTATCAACCGGCCCCGCGTTACTACCAGCCTTCCCCACGATACGATTACCGCGCGCACCAGAGCCGCGGCTGGGACAACCATAGCCGCAGCGGTTGGGACAACCGCAACAGGGGCGGGTGGAACAACGACTACCGGGGCGGGGGACGCGACAGCCATCGAGGTGGGCGCGGCGACGGTCGCGGCGATCATGGTGGGCGAGGTGGGCATCGGTAATTTCGGGCCAATGTAATCCTCATGTGGGAGCGGGCTTGCTCGCGAAAGCGGTGTACCAATCGGCAAAGATGCTGACTGAAACGCCGCTTTCGCGAGCAAGCCCGCTCCCACATTCGTTATCAGTGATCCTGCAAATCCGCCAGCGGATGCCGCCCCTCCCAGACCTTGTGGAAATGCGCTTCCACCACCGCCTCCGGCACCGTATTGATATCCGACCAATGCCAATGCGGCTTCTGATCCTTGTCGATCAGCCGCGCGCGCACCCCTTCGCTGAATTCCGGATGACGGCAGCAGTTCAAACTCAAGGTGTATTCCATCTGGAAAACCTGGGCCAGTGACAGGTGGCGGGCGCGGATGATCTGTTCCCACACCAGGTGCGCGGTCAGGGGCGAACCTTCGGTCATGGTCCGGGCGGCGCGGCTGAGCAGCAGGTCGCTGCTGTCGCGCTGCTGGCTGATGGCCTTCCAGGCGCAACGCACATCGCTGACATCCAGAAGCTCATCAATCTGCGGGCGACGCGGCAGCCACTGGGCGTCGGGCAGTTGCGCGGCGGCTTCCTGTTGCAAGGCCTTGAGCAGGCTGTTGAGCTGCATCGCCGTCTGTTCCTGCCAGTTCAATTGCAGCAGGCCTTCGATCAGCGCCGGTTGCTGTTCATCGAGCAGAAAGCGGTCGGCCAGCCCCAGGTCGATCGCGTCCCGGCCGTTCATGTGCGCGCCGGTCAGGCCGAGGAACAGCCCGAGCTTGCCGGGCAGGCGCGACAGGAACCAACTGGCGCCGACGTCCGGGTACAGGCCGATACTGATTTCCGGCATCGCCAGGCGACTGCTCGGCGTGACGATGCGAATGCTCGCGCCTTGCAGCAGGCCCATGCCCCCACCTAGCACGTAACCATGGCCCCAGCAGATCAAGGGTTTGGGGTAGGTGTGCAGGTTGTAGTCCAGGCGATATTCCGCCGCGAAGAAGTGCGCAGCCAGGGGCGGCACCTCACCGGGGTGGGCGCGACAGGCTTCCACCAGGCTGCGCACTTCACCGCCGGCACAAAAGGCCTTGGCGCCGTTGCCACGCAACAGCACGCAGACGATCTGCGGGTCCTTGGCCCAGGCGTCCATCTGGTCGCGCAGGGCGTTGATCATCGGCAGGCTCAAGGCATTCAGGGATTTCTCGGCGTCCAGGCTGGCGATGCCCAGGCGTGCGCCGTCGGTGCCGGTGTGTTCTTCGAAGTGCAGATTCATCGTGACCTCGATCGGGAATTTGAGGATTAAGTATGATCGCTGTGTGGGAAAGTGCCGGATCTGCGTCAGATCAATTGACAAGCGTGATGGGCTTTCCTAGGGTTCGCCCCATTGTTTTTGCCGGGTATGACCATGACTGCTGACGACCGTATCAAACTCGAACCGAGCTGGAAGGAGGCACTGCGTGCTGAGTTCGACCAGCCCTACATGGCAGAGTTGCGCAATTTCCTGCAACAGGAGCGCGCGGCCGGCAAAGAGATCTATCCACCGGGCCCGCTGATTTTCAACGCGCTCAATTCCACGCCGCTGGACAAGGTCAAGGTGGTCATCCTCGGCCAGGACCCGTATCACGGCCCGGGCCAGGCCCATGGCCTGTGCTTCTCGGTGCAGCCGGGCGTGCCGGCGCCGCCGTCGCTGGTGAACATCTATAAAGAGCTCAAGCGCGACCTGAACATCGACATCCCCAATCACGGCTACCTGCAAAGCTGGGCCGACCAGGGCGTGCTGATGCTCAACACCACCATGACCGTGGAGCGCGCCAACGCCAACGCGCACAAGGACAAGGGCTGGCAGTTTTTCACCGATCGGATCATCGAAGTGGTCAGCCAGCAACAGCCGCACCTGGTGTTCATGCTGTGGGGCTCCCATGCCCAGAGCAAACAGAAGCTGATCGATGCCACCAAGCACCTGGTGCTGACCTCGGTGCACCCGTCGCCGTTGTCGGCGTATCGGGGCTTTCTGGGTTGCGGGCACTTCAGCCGGACCAACAAGTTTCTCGAGCAGAATGGCGAGACGCCGATCGAGTGGCGGTTGCCGCCGCTCTAAAAAAAATCGCGAGCAGGCTCGCTCCCACAGGAAAATGCATTCCAATGTGGGAGCGAGCCTGCTCGCGATTGATTCACCCAGATTTCAGTCCGAAGCGGAATCCCGATTCCAATACCGAAACAACGGCTCCGCCAAGAACAGCACGAACAACAACCGCATCACCTGCATCGCCGTCACCAGCGGTACCGACAATTGCAGGGTCTCGGCCGTCAGGCTCATCTCCGCGATCCCGCCGGGCATCATGCCCAGGGTCAGCGAGCGCAGGTCCAAATGCGTCAACGCACTCAAGCCCAATGCCGCCGCCGTGGCGATCAGCATGGTCAGCGCCGTGCCGATCAGGGTACGGCCCATGAATGAGGGCGCGCGGCGGAAAAACTGCCGGTTGAAATGACAGCCCAGGCCACTGCCGATCAGCCACTGGCCAATCTGGCTGCCGCCGTTGGGCAGGCTGATGTGCAAGTCCCAGGCGATGCTCACCGCCGCCGTAACCAGCAGCGGCCCGAACAGCCACGGGTTGGGTTGGCGCAGACGTTGCCACAGCCAGGCCGCCAAAGCGCCCGCCGGGAACAGGATGGCCAGCCACCACCAATTGACGGCGGCTGGATGAAACACCGGTGCGCCGTCCCCCAGCAGGTACTTGAAGGCAGCCGGTACGCACAGCACCACCACCAGCACCCGCAGGCTCTGGCCCGCCGCGACACGGCTGAGCACCGCGCCGTTACGCGCACCGAGGTTGACCATCTCGCCGGAACCGCCCGGCATGCTGGAGAAAAACGCGGTGGCGCGATCCTCGCCGGTGCGCCGCATCAACCACACGCCGACCACGGCGGACAGGCTGGTGACCAGCGCACCGAAGAAGATCAGGCCGAAGTGGCTCATGACCTGCTCGATCACCACCGGGGTGAAGTGCAGTCCAATGCCAATGCCGACCACCCATTGGCCGCACTTGCGGCCGCCTGGGATTTCCGCCAGTTGCCACGGCGTGAGGCAGCGCACCAGGATGATCGCCAGTAGCGAGCCGACCATCCATGGCAGCGGCCAGCCCACCAGGCTGGCCAGGTAACCGCCCAGCGCGCCGACCAGCGGCGTGCCCCACCAGGCGCTCAAGGGTGTTCGATCAGACATCGGCAACCGCGCGACGAGCGAGCGAACGTTTACGCCAGATCCGCAGCAGCGGCAGCGACAGCATCACGATGGTCAGCACCCAGACACCGACGGTGATCGGGCTCGACCAGAGGATTTCCAGCGCACCGTTGGAGATCGACAGGGCGCGACGCAGGTTCTGCTCCATCAGGCCACCGAGGATGAAGCCCAGCAGCACTGGCGACAACGGGAAATCCATCTTGCGCAAGATGTAGCCGAAGATGCCGATGCCGACCATCAGGAACAGGTCGAAGGTGGTCGCGTGCACTGCGTAGACGCCGATCCCGGTGATGATGGCGATCACCGGCACCAGTGCCCAGTTCGGCACGGCGAGGATGCGGGTGAAGATGCGGATCATCGGGATGTTGAGGATCACCAGCATGATGTTGGCGATGAACAACGAAGCGATCAGGCCCCAGACGATGTCCGGTTGCTGTTGGAACAGCAGCGGGCCCGGGGTGATGTTGTACAGCGACAGGGCGCCGATCATCACCGCAGTGGTGCCCGAACCTGGCACGCCGAGGGTCAGCATCGGTACCAGCGCGCCGCACGCCGAAGCGCCGATGGCGGTTTCCGGTGCTGCCAGGCCGCGCATGTCGCCCTGGCCGAAGGTGCCCTTGGCGCCAGCGATGCGTTTTTCGGTCATGTAGGCCACGGCGCTGGCCAGCGTTGCGCCGGCACCCGGCAGCACGCCCATGATGAAACCGAACAGGCCGCAACGCAGGTTCACGATGAACACCGCCGACGCTTCCTTGAGGTTGAACATCATGCGCCCGGTGGCTTTCACCGCTTCCTGGCCGCGATGGGTTTTTTCCAGCAGCAGCAGGATTTCACTGATGGAGAACAGGCCCAGCACCAGCACCACGAACTGAATGCCGTCGGTGAGGTGAATGTTGTCCCCGGTGAAACGGTACACGCCGCTGTTGGCGTCGATGCCGACCGTCGACAGGAACAGGCCGATCAACGCGGCGATGAACGTCTTCAGCGGACGATCACCGGCCATGCCGCCCAGGCAGACAATCGCGAACACCATCAGTACGAAATATTCCGCCGGCCCGAAGGCAATCGCCCATTTCGCCAGCAGCGGCGCGAACAGCACCATGCCGCAGGTGGCAATGAACGCACCGATGAACGAACTCCACGCCGACAGCGACAACGCCACGCCAGCTAGGCCCTTGCGCGCCATCGGGTAGCCGTCCAGGGTGGTCATCACGGTGGAAGCTTCGCCGGGGATGTTCAGCAGGATCGAGCTGATCCGCCCGCCGTACTCGCAACCCAGGTACACCGCCGCCAACAGGATCAGTGCCGACTCCGGTGGCAGGCCGAGGGCGAAAGCGATCGGGATCAGCAATGCCACGCCGTTGATCGGGCCCAGGCCCGGCAACAGGCCGACGACGGTGCCGATCAGGGTGCCGGTCAGCGCCGTCACCAGGTTGTAAGGGCTCAGCGCAACGCCGAAACCCTGGCCCAAATAGCCAAGCGTATCCATATCAGTTCTCCAGGAACTCGAGCAGGCCCAATGGCAGCGGCACGTCCATCAACTTGTCGAACAGCAGGTACAGACCAATCGCCATGAACGTGGTGACCACCACGCTGGGCAGCCAGCGACCGCCATACAGGCGGGCCATGGGGATACCGATCAGGATGCTGCTGAGGATGAAACCCAGGGGCTCGAACAGCCCGGCGAAGATCAGCAAGAGCACGACGCACAGGCCGATCTTGTTCAGGGTTTCACGGTCCAGTTGCGGGTCGTCTTCGCTGTGCACGATGGGTGTCGGACGAAACGCCATGTACAGCAGCGCACAGCCCATCAGCCCCAGCATCAGCAGAGGAAAGGCCCGAGGCCCCACCGGTTCATAGGAATATTCGGCCTGATAAGGCCAGGCCATCAGCGCCAGGCCCAGACAGACCAGTAGCAGCACCGAGGCAAAAACACGTTGTAAGAGCATGGCAAACTCCTGTGCCACGGCCCCGCCAGGCGGGGCCGCAGCCGCTAGACAGAGACGATCACTGAATCAGGCCGAACTCTTTGGCCAGCACTTTGTAGTCGGCCACCTGTTTCTTCACGTAGGTGTCCAGCTCCGGGCCGGTCATGGCGAACGGGAACAGCTCGCGCTGATCGCGCAGCTTGGCGAACTCGTCGGAGGCCAGCAGTTTGTCGAAGGACTCTTTCCACCAGGCGTAGTCTTCATCGCTGACCTTCGGCCCCAGGTAGAAGCCGCGAACCACCGGCCAGACGATGTCGTAGCCTTGTTCCTTGGCGGTCGGGATGTCTTTCATTTCCGGCTCGTCCAGGCGCTTGTCGGAGAACACCGCCAGCAGGCGCATGTCACCGCTGAGGATGTGCGGCATGGAGTCGGAGATGTCGGTACTGCCGACCTGGATGTGGCCGCCGAGCAGTGCGGTGGCGATTTCACCGCCGCCTTCGAGGGCGACGTAACGCAGGTCACGTGGGTTGATCCCGGCGGCCTTGGCGATCAGTGCGGTTTGCATCCAGTCCTGGCTGCCGACGGTGCCGCCGGAACCGATCACCACCGAGCTTGGATCTTTCTTCAGCGCCTTGACCAGATCGTCCAGGGACTTGTAGGGCGAATCGTTTTTCACCGCGATGGCGCCGTAGCTGGTGCCGACTGCCGCCAGCCAGCGCACGGCGTTTTCATCGAAACGACCGAACTTGCCCTGGGCCAGGTTCAGCAGCGAGCCGCTCGACCAGGCCACCAGGGTGCCGGCGTCGGCCGGGCGCTGCGCCACGACCGCGTTGTATGCCACTGCGCCAACACCACCGGGCATGTAGGTCACGCGCATCGGCTTGGTCAGCAGTTTTTCGTTGACCAGCGCGCTCTGCGCCAGTTTGCAGGTCAGGTCGAAACCACCGCCCGGCGAGGCAGGGGCGATGCATTCCGGGCGTTTCGGCTCGGCCATCAGTTGGCCGGCGAACAGCACGCAGCTGGCGGCGAGGGCGAAACGGCGCAGTGATCTATTCATGGTTATCTCCACGGGAGTTGTTGTTTTTGGGATGTTTCAGGTGCGGCGATTTCGCGTAGCGCAGCCGAAATCGGCGCTGACACGCGTAAACGATGGGGTGCGGACAAAGGAGGGCGGCGTGGAAGCCTGAAGCTGTGTGGACAGCATGGCGCGATACCTCGGTTATTGTTCTTATTGGTGAAAACGCTTCGTGGCGTTTTTCGGGCGCAGCAACAAATGGCCGGAATGGGCAGACAGAAACATTCCGTTACCTGACTCTAACCAGCGAACCTTTCGCTAACCTTTCAGTAGGCTTTCAGCAACCTTTCAACCGGCCTTTGGCGATTTTTAGGGCTTCACAGCGACGGATGCGGCGGTACACTCCGCGCGGTTGAACATCCCCAATGAGGTAAAAATCCATGCGTGTTCTGCTCGTCGAAGACCATCTGCAGTTGGCTGAAAGTGTCGCCCAGGCACTCAAGAGCACCGGCCTGACCGTGGATGTGCTGCATGACGGCGTGGCCGCCGACCTGGCATTGAGCAGCGAGGAGTACGCCATGGCGATCCTCGACGTCGGCCTGCCACGCATGGATGGTTTTGAAGTGCTGGCGCGTTTGCGCACCCGCGGCAAGAACCTGCCGGTGCTGATGCTGACCGCCCGTAGCGACGTCAAGGACCGGGTTCACGGCCTCAACCTGGGCGCCGACGATTACCTGGCCAAACCTTTCGAGCTGACCGAGCTCGAAGCCCGGGTCAAGGCGTTGCTGCGCCGCAGCGTGCTCGGCGGCGAGCGGCTGCAGACCTGCGGCGTGCTGGCCTACGACCTGGACACGCGCCGCTTCACCCTGGGCGACGAACTGCTGACGCTGACCTCCCGCGAGCAGGCGGTGCTCGAAGCGCTGATCGCCCGTCCGGGTCGGGTAATGAGCAAGGAACAACTGGCGGCTCAGGTGTTCGGCCTGGATGAAGAGGCCAGCCCCGACGCCATCGAGATCTACGTGCACCGTTTGCGCAAGAAACTCGACGGCCAGCCGATTGCCATCGTGACGTTCCGTGGGCTCGGCTACCTGCTGGAAAGCCGCGATGCATAAGCCCAGCAGCCTGCGCTGGCGGTTGCTGTGGAACCTGGCGTCGCTGCTGGTGGTGTTGATGCTGGCCAGTGGCTTGAGTGCTTACTGGAACGGGCGCGAAGCCGCCGACACCGCCTATGACCGCACCTTGCTGGCCTCGGCGCGGACCATTGCCGCTGGCGTGTCGTCACGCGATGGCAGCCTCAGCGCCGACGTGCCCTACGTGGCCCTGGACACTTTCGCCTACGACAGCGCCGGACGGATTTTCTACCTGGTCAACGACATCAACCAGAAGCTGATTTCCGGCTACGAAAACCTGCCGCCACCACCGCCCGGCACGCCACGCACCGATGATTACCCGGCGCTCGCCCGCTTCTACAATGCCACCTATCAGGGGCAGAACGTGCGGGTGGTCAGCCTGCTCAAGCCGGTGAGCGAGCCGAACATGAACGGCATGGCGGAAATCCGCGTGGCCGAAACCGATGAAGCCCGGGTCAGCATGGCCCGCAGCCTGGCGGCCGATACCTTGCTGCGCCTGGGCATGCTGGCGATTGGTGCACTGTTGATGGTGTGGTTCGCCGTGAGCGCCGCGCTGCGTCCGCTGGAGCGTTTGCGCACGGCGGTGGAAGAGCGGCAACCCGACGATTTGCGGCCATTGCCGCTGGTGGAAGTGCAGCACGAGTTGTGGCCACTGGTGCGGGCGCTCAACCACTTCACTGAGCGCCTGCGCGGCCAGTTCGAGCGCCAGGCGCAATTCATCGCCGATGCCGCCCATGAACTGCGCACGCCACTGGCGGCGCTCAAGGCGCGGCTGGAACTGGGACTGCGTTCCAGCGAGCCGCAGACCTGGCGCGACACCCTGCAAACGGCGGCCCAGGGTACCGACCGTCTGACCCACCTGGCCAATCAGTTGCTGTCGCTGGCGCGGGTCGAGAACGGCGCCCGAGCCATCGCCGAAGGCGGCGCGCAGTTGCTCGACCTCAGCCAACTGGCCCGCGAGCTGGGCATGGCCATGGCGCCGCTGGCCCACGCCCGCGGTGTCGCCCTGGCGCTGGAGGCGGACGAGCCGGTCTGGCTGCGCGGCGAGCCTACGCTGCTCAACGAGCTGTTGAGCAATCTGGTGGACAACGCCCTGGCCCATACGCCGCCCGGCGGCAATGTGATCCTGCGGGTGTCGGCACCGGCGGTGCTGGAAGTCGAGGACGATGGGCCGGGAATTCCCCTGGAGGAGCGCGACCGGGTGTTCGAGCGCTTCTACCGACGCAACCAGCAAGTCGCCGGCTCCGGCCTTGGCCTGGCGATCGTCGGCGAAATTTGCCGCGCGCACCTGGCGCAGATCAGCCTGCACGATGGCGAACAGGCCGGTTTGAAGGTGCGCGTGAGCTTTATTGCCGGCTAAGGCCCGTTGACCAACCTGTAGGAGCGAGCATGCTCGCGATGGTGCCCCAGACACCGTTGGGAATCAGACAGCCAGCGTTATCGTTGACGACCATCGCGGGCAAGCCCGCTCCCACAGAAGATCAAAATCAAAAGCCTTGCATGAAACCTGTAGGAGCGAGCTTGCTCGCGATGCAGGCGACGCGGTCGATCAATAAAACATCGACCGTGACTCTTCAAGATCGCTGCACATCGCTTCGTTTTCCGGGTCAATCCCCAGCTTTTTGAACGCCGGCACGCTGAACGGGTCGATCCGGGCAATGGCGTGATCGGTGTCCTTGTAGCAATACAGGCTGGCCACCTGCACCAGATCGACGTAATCGGCGTGCTCGGATTCGCGCTTGAAATCCAGGTACAGCCCCGGAACCTGCACCAGCATTTCCGGGAACTCCCAGACCCGCAGCAGCTTTTCGCCCAGCACCGGGTGGATATGGTCAATGACGTGGTTGAGGCTGACCGGGTCTGACAGCAGCTCGAAGTGATCTTCGGCGTAGGTCAGGATCGGCAATACGCCAATCTGATGCACCAGCCCACCGAGCGCGGCCTGATCGGGCTTGAGTTGGGTATAAGTGCGGCACAGCGCGTAGCTGACCCCGGCGATTTCCAGGCTTTTGCGCCAGACATCACGCATTTTTTTCTCCACCACGTCGGAACGCGCGTGGAAAATCTGCTCCATCACCAGGCCAATCGCCAGGTTGCTGCTGTAGTTGACGCCCAGACGAGTGATGGCCGTGTGCAGGTCCGTGACTTCCTGGGTCGCGCGCAGCAGCGGGCTGTTGACCACCTTGATCAGCCGCGCGGACAGCGCGGCGTCACGGCCGATCACCTTGCTCAGGTTACTGACACTGATTTCCGGATCTTCAGCGGCCTTGCGAATCTCCATGGCCACTTCCGGCAACGTTGGCAGAACCAGGTCATCGTTGTCGATGGCCTCAACCAAATCCTGTTGGATCTTATCCGCCAGCTCACTCATTTGCGTTCTCTAGGTGTTGCGACAAGTGTTGCCGTTAACTCTGGATTTCGCGATCGCGATCCAGTTCATACGGCAGGTCGAGCAAGTGCAGGGCCGGCCCTTCCAGTGTGCCCAGATGGACGTCACCACTTTCTGCGGCTTCGGCTTGCAGCACGGCCAGCAGTTCAATGTTGTGCCCGGTGTTCGCGGCAATCACCACTTCGCCGATGGAACTGCCATGGGTCGGCGAAAACAGCGGTGTGCCAGGTTCCGGCAGTTGATCGGCGGCAAGGCTCAGGCGATACAAGCGGCGCTTGAGTTTGCCCAGGTACTGCATGCGCGCAACGATTTCCTGGCCGGTGTAGCAGCCTTTCTTGAAACTCACGCCACCGACGGCTTGCAGGTTGAGCATCTGTGGGATGAACAACTCGCGGGTGCCCGCCATGACCTGGCCAATCCCTGCGCGGATCTGGCCCAGCAGCCATTGGTTGAGATCACCTTCAGCCAGCAGGGCGGACAATTTGCCCTTGATGGCGTCGGCCTGATCGGCAGCCACCCAGAGTTCGGCACGGCCGGGTGACACGCGCACGGCGATCAATTCGTCGTTACGCACGACGCTGTCGGTGTCGGCTGGCAATTCCAGGCCCAGGCTGATCAGGGCAGCATCGCCATGGTTGACGCCGAAACGCACCCACGCGGCACTTTCATCGGTCAGTTTTGACTTGGAGAACACCGCGTACTTTTTCAGGTCCGCCAGTTGCGGCTCCAACAGCCCGCTGGCCATGGCCATGAGCACGCCGTCCCCTTGCAGCAGGATGCGGAAACTCGATTGCATCCGGCCTTTCTGCGTGCAGCGCGCGCCCAGGCTGGCCCGGCTGTCGCTCAGGTAGTTGAGGTTGCAGGTCAACTGCCCTTGCAGGTATTTGGTGGCATCCACGCCGCGAACCGCGAGAACGCCTTCGTGTGAGAGGGTGCAGAAAAAAGCAGAATCGGCCATGGGACATCGCAGGGTGAAAAGTCTGGGTGACATCATAAGGGGGCGACCATGAAATGGATAGTTCACAAAAGGTCGGGTGTAGCCGACCAAAGCCGACTGTTCGACACAGGCCAGGCCTGTATACTTGCCGCCTATTTGAGGAGCGCTCCATGGTCGAAGATGTTGAACTGAATCGCCTCTACTGGCACAGCCGCCGCGGCATGCTTGAGCTTGACGTGTTGCTGGTGCCGTTCGTGAAAGAGGTCTACCCGCACCTCAACGACGTGGATCGCGCCTGCTACGTGCGCCTGCTCGAATGCGAAGACCAGGACATGTTCGGCTGGTTCATGGAGCGCAGCGAGTCCGAGGATCCGGAGCTGCAGCGCATGGTTCGCATGATCCTGGATCGTGTCCAGCCCAAGTAATACCTTCGAATGCCGCTGGCAGGCCTCACGGCGGTTGCTGGCGGCGTATCTCTCGGCCCAGCTGTTCGCGCTGGGCGCTTTGTGCCTTCTTGCCATACCGTTCTGGGCCAGTCTGCCGGGCGTTTTGTGCTGCCTGCTGCACGCGGCCTGGACGCTGCCACGGCAGATCCTGCTGACGCACCCCGGCGCCTTTCGCGGCTTGCGTCGCGATGCGGATGGCTGGCAACTGTGGAATCAGGCGCAGGGCTGGCAGGCGGTGCAGTTGCGCCCGGACAGCCTGGCGCTGCCGTTGATCGTGGTGCTGCGCTTTCGCTTGCGCGGCGAACGGCGAGTCCGGGCGATCTGCGTGCCCGCGGATTCGCTGACGCCGGATGTGCACCGGCGCCTGCGGGTCCGACTGACGTTCAGCCGACGTAGGTGGGCGGCACCAGGATAGTGTCCAGTGCCACGGGCAGCATGTTCGGGTAGTCGAGGGTGTAATGCAGGCCGCGACTCTCCTTGCGCTCCATGGCCGACAAAATCATCAGCTCGGCCACCTGGGCCAGGTTGCGCAGCTCGATCAGGTCGCGACTGACCTTGTAGTTGCTGTAGAACTCGTCGATTTCATCGAGCAACAACTGCACGCGGTGCTGCGCCCGCGCCAGGCGCTTGTTGGTACGCACGATGCCGACGTAGTCCCACATGAACCGACGCAATTCATCCCAGTTGTGCGCAATGATCACGTCTTCATCCGAGTCGGTGACCTGGCTCGCGTCCCAGACGGGCAGGGCGACGGGCATGGACACCTGCGGCAACTGCTCGACAATGTCCGCTGCCGCCGAACGCGCATAGACGAAGCACTCCAGCAGCGAGTTGCTGGCCATGCGATTGGCGCCGTGCAGGCCGGTGAAGCTGGTTTCGCCAATGGCATACAGCCCCGGCACGTCGGTGCGGCCCTGCTGGTCGACCATCACGCCGCCGCAGGTGTAGTGCGCGGCAGGCACCACCGGGATCGGCTGTTTGGTGATGTCGATGGAAAACTCGAGGCAGCGCTCGTACACGGTCGGGAAGTGCGACTTGATGAACGCTTCCGGCTTGTGGCTGATGTCCAGGTAGACGCAGTCCACGCCCAGGCGCTTCATTTCATGGTCGATGGCCCGGGCGACGATGTCGCGCGGGGCCAGTTCGGCGCGGGGGTCGAAGCGCGGCATGAAGCGCTCGCCGTTGGGCAGCTTCAGGTGGGCGCCTTCACCCCGCAGGGCCTCGGTGACCAGGAAGCTCTTGGCCTGTGGGTGATACAGGCAAGTGGGGTGAAACTGGTTGAACTCCAGGTTCGCCACCCGGCAGCCCGAACGCCAGGCCATGGCGATGCCATCGCCACAGGCGCCGTCCGGGTTGCTGGTATAGAGGTAGACCTTGGCGGCGCCACCGGAGGCGAGGATCACGAAACGCGCGCCATAGGTGTCGACTTCACCGGTGCCACGATTGAGCACGTAGGCACCGAGACAGCGATCGCCTTCCAGGCCCAGGCGTTTTTCGGTGATCAGATCGACCGCCACCCGCTGTTCCAGCAGCTCGATGTTGGAGCGTTCCCTGGCTTTGTCGAGCAGGGTGCGGAAAATCGCCGCCCCGGTCGCGTCGGCGGCGTGGATGATGCGTCGATGGCTGTGGCCGCCTTCGCGGGTCAGGTGGAACTCGAAACCACCGTCTTCATTGCCGGAATGGTCATCACGGGTGAACGGGACGCCCTGGTCGATCAGCCACTGGATCGCTTCCTTGCTGTGCTCGACGGTAAAACGCACCGCTTCTTCGTGGCACAGGCCGCCACCGGCATTGAGCGTGTCGTCGACGTGGGATTCGACGGTATCGGTGTCATCCAGCACCGCAGCGACGCCGCCCTGGGCCCAGAACGTCGAGCCATTGGCGAGGTCGCCTTTGCTCAAGACGGCGATGCGCAAATGACCGGGCAGGGTCAGCGCAAGACTCAAACCGGCAGCGCCGCTGCCAATCACCAGAACATCGTGTTGAAACTGTTGGCTCATTTCAGGATTCCGCTCAAAGCGACCCGGGTCGGGGTAGGCGCCAGACTTCTGCAACGGCGAGTCGGGCAGCCACACAGCCCACTAGTATATAGAGGGGGGGATCGGCACAATAGCCGGGCATACATGGCATTGTGAAACTACAGTGACAGGATCAGTCTGACGCTTCGTCGGATGATTTTCAGCGCCGTTTGGCGGCCAGGCGACTGTATCGTGGATTTAACAGTATTTTTCCATTCCAGGTTGCACAATGTCCGTGTGGCACTGTTACAAATATTTGGAACTTTTGCCAAAGGCCCAAGATCAATAGTCCGTTGCCTGAATCAAGGGACAGCGTCGGCGCCAGTGGAGGATTGCAGTTTGATTCCGACTGTCGAATCCGATGACAAGATAATTCGCGCGGCCGGGGTAAACCCGAGCTGCGCTTTTCGTGCGTGCCAGATCAGAGCCCGCAGGAAACTTGCTTGGAGGGGAGAACTTTTGCGAAAAGCCCGAGTCTATGTTTGCAAGTCTGGTCGTTTAGCTATGCAAGCTTCCTCCGAGCGTATCGAGGAGAGTTCATGCTAACCCAGGAAGAGGATCAGCAGCTGGTCGAGCGCGTTCAACGCGGCGACAAGCGAGCTTTCGATCTGCTAGTGCTGAAATACCAGCACAAAATTCTCGGGTTGATCGTGCGTTTCGTGCACGACACCCATGAAGCCCAGGATGTGGCGCAGGAAGCCTTCATCAAGGCGTACCGTGCACTTGGAAATTTTCGCGGAGACAGCGCGTTTTATACGTGGCTTTACCGCATCGCCATCAACACGGCGAAAAACTATCTGGTTTCACGCGGCCGTCGGCCGCCGGATAGCGATGTCAGTTCCGAGGATGCAGAGTTCTACGATGGCGATCATGGCCTCAAGGATCTCGAGTCGCCAGAACGGGCTTTGCTGCGGGATGAGATCGAAGGCACTGTCCATCGGACCATCCAGCAATTGCCGGAAGATTTGCGTACGGCTTTAACTTTACGTGAATTCGATGGTCTGAGTTACGAGGACATTGCGAGCGTCATGCAATGTCCGGTGGGTACCGTGCGCTCCCGGATCTTCCGCGCCCGGGAGGCCATCGACAAAGCCCTGCAGCCGTTGTTGCAGGAAAACTAAAGACAGCGGCGACAGCCAAGAGAGGAACGCCATGAGTCGTGAAGCCCTGCAGGAATCGCTGTCCGCAGTGATGGATAACGAAGCGGACGAATTGGAATTGCGTCGGGTATTGAATGCCATCGACGATGTTGAAACCCGTGAAACCTGGGCTCGTTATCAGATCGCTCGGGCAGCGATGCACAAGGATCTGCTGCTTCCACGTCTGGATATCGCAGCGGCGGTTTCTGCTGCACTGGCTGACGAAGCCGTGCCGGCAAAAGCGTCCCGTGGTCCATGGCGCAGCCTGGGTCGTCTGGCCGTAGCCGCCTCGGTCACTGTTGCTGTATTGGCGGGTGTTCGCCTGTACAACCAGGACGAGATCGCCGGTGTCGAACTGGCTCAGCAATCCTCCCAGCCAGGTCTGGCCGTTCCTCAGGTCAAAGGCCCAGCCGTATTGGCAGGCTATAGTGAGAGTTCGGAAGCGCCTGGCCCGATGGCCAATGGCGTATTGCAAGGTCAGCCGGGCTGGAACGATCAGCGGTTGCCAGGTTACTTGCGCCAACACGCTCAACAGGCTGCAATGAAAGGAACTGAGAGCGCGCTCCCTTACGCTCGTGCGGCAAGCCTGGAAAACCGTTAAGGAGGATCATGCGCGCCATACCTCTACTTTCGCTTCTGCTCAGTGGCTGGTTCATTGTTCCAGCCCACGCCGACGAGGCTCAGGACTGGTTGACCCGTCTTGGCCAGGCCGAGCAGCAGCAAAGCTTTCACGGCACCTTTGTTTACGAGCGTAACGGTAGTTTTTCTACCCATAACATCTGGCATCGCGTCCAGGACGGCAAAGTCCGCGAGCGGATTCTCCAGCTCGACGGCTCTGCCCAGGAAGTCGTACGTGTTGATGGGCGTACTCAATGCGTGAGCGGGCTTCTCATGGCGGGACTTGGGGACTCTCCCAATTCCGCCGCTCGTACACTCGATCCTCAAAAGCTGAAAAACTGGTATGAACTTGCTGTCATTGGCAAGTCGCGCGTAGCCGGTCGTCCGGCGGTCATCGTTTCCCTGAAACCTCGCGATCAGCACCGCTACGGTTTCGAGTTGCATCTGGACAAGGAAACCGGCCTGCCGCTCAAGTCGTTGCTGCTGAACGATAAAGGCCAGTTGCTGGAGCGTTTCCAGTTCACCGAGCTCAATACCTCCGATGTGCCTTCCGATAATGAGCTGCAAGCCGGCGCGGATTGCAAGGCGATCGCGCTCGACAGCGACAAGGCTTCAGCCGGCAAGGCTGCCCAGTCCTGGCGCTCGGACTGGTTGCCAGCGGGCTTCGAATTGACCAGCAGCACTTCGCGCAAGGACCCGCAGACCAAGACTCAAGTCAGCAGCCTGATGTACGACGATGGCCTGGCTCGTTTTTCGGTGTTTCTCGAACCGTTGAATGGCGCGTCGGTCGTCGATACGCGTACTCAGTTGGGCCCGACGGTTGCCGTATCCCGTCGCCTGACGACACCCAACGGCGACATCATGATCACCGTGGTGGGTGAAATTCCCATAGGCACCGCTGAACGGATCGCGCTGTCCATGCGCTCCAATGCCACTGCAACCCAGTAGTGAGCCAGTATCGAAATGTTTCGTGAGCATTTCAGTTTGCAAATACCCCTGAATTTTCTTATAGGTCAGAGCCCCTCGGCTCTGGCCTTGTTTGTTGTTCCCGGAACAAAAATACCGGCGTATCGTTCCCGGTGTTCCTTGATCCATATCGCTTAACCATGCTCGTCTTAACGGGAGCCGTATGTCGATACCTCGCTTGAAGTCTTATCTCACTATCTTTGCCACCGTGCTGGTGCTAGGGCAGGCCGTTGCTGCAGAAGCAGTCGAACTGCCTGACTTTACGCAACTGGTCGAGCAGGCCTCGCCTGCCGTGGTGAACATCAGTACCACGCAGAAACTGCCTGACCGCAAGGTCAGCGACCAGATGCCCGACCTCGAAGGCTTGCCGCCGATGCTGCGCGAGTTCTTCGAGCGCGGCATGCCGCAGCAGCGTTCGCCGCGCGGTGGTCGCCAGCGTGAAGCGCAGTCGCTGGGTTCGGGTTTCATCATTTCGCCTGATGGCTACATTCTCACCAACAACCACGTGATCGCCGATGCCGACGAAATCCTCGTTCGCCTCGCCGACCGTAGCGAGATGAAAGCCAAGCTGGTAGGCACCGACCCTCGTTCCGACGTGGCCTTGCTGAAAGTCGAAGGCAAGGATCTGCCAGTGCTCAAACTCGGCAAATCCCAGGACCTGAAGGCCGGCCAGTGGGTCGTGGCCATCGGTTCGCCCTTCGGTTTCGACCATACCGTGACCCAGGGCATCGTCAGTGCCGTGGGCCGCAGCCTGCCGAACGAAAACTACGTGCCGTTCATCCAGACCGACGTGCCGATCAACCCGGGTAACTCCGGCGGCCCGCTGTTCAACCTGGCGGGTGAAGTGGTGGGGATCAACTCGCAGATCTACACCCGTTCCGGTGGCTTCATGGGTGTGTCGTTCGCGATCCCTATCGACGTGGCCATGGATGTTTCCAATCAGCTCAAAAGCGGCGGCAAGGTCAGCCGTGGCTGGCTGGGTGTAGTCATCCAGGAAGTGAACAAGGACCTGGCCGAATCGTTCGGTCTCGAGAAACCGGCCGGTGCGCTGGTGGCGCAGATCCAGGATGACGGCCCGGCAGCCAAGGGCGGCCTGCAGGTGGGCGATGTGATCCTGAGCATGAACGGTCAGCCGATCGTCATGTCTGCCGACTTGCCGCATCTGGTGGGCGCGTTGAAGGCGGGTGCCAAAGCCAACCTGGAAGTGATCCGCGAAGGCAAACGCAAAAACGTCGAAGTGACCGTGGGTGCCATCCCGGATGACGGCGACGAGCAGGCCTCACTGTCGAAATCCAGCACCGAGCGCAGCAGCAACCGCCTGGGTGTGTCGGTGGCGGAGCTGACGGATGAACAGAAGAAATCCTACGACCTCAAGGGTGGCGTGGTGATCAAGGAGGTTCAGGACGGCCCTGCGTCCCTGATCGGCCTGCAACCTGGCGACATCATCACTCACCTGAACAATCAGGCGATTGGGTCGGCCAAGGAGTTCACCGACATCGCCAAGGCGCTGCCGAAGAACCGCTCGGTGTCGATGCGGGTCCTGCGTCAGAATCGCGCCAGCTTCATCACCTTCAAACTGGCTGAATAAGCTGGTTGTTGGTTGAACAAAAAACCGCCTCGAATGAGGCGGTTTTTTTTTGAGTCCCTGTAGGAGCGAGCTTGCTCGCGATGGAATCACAAACACCGAGGGGTATCAGATACCCCTCCATTATCGTTAGCGACCATCGCGAGCAAGCTCGCTCCTACAGGGGGCGGTTAGCCCATCATGTCCTTGATCATGCGCTCCTGTTCCATCAGCTCCCGTTGCCGCGCGTCGATGCGCGAGGACAGCGGGAAGTTGCTGCCGGCCTTGCGCTTGGCGAAGTCCAGTTGCTGGATGGCCTGGCGGTAGTCGCCGACCAGTGCGAAGTATTCGGCGCGGGCCTGGTGCAGGCCGATGATGTTGCCTGACAGGCCGCGAGTTTCCGCCACCATGTACCACACGTCCGGATCGTCCGGGCGGGACTTGAGCAGGTTTTCCAGGGCTTTCTCGGCATCCGCTGCACGGTTCTGCTTGAGCAGCAGGTCGACGCGCACCTGATTGAGCGGGTAGTTGCCGGGGTACTGGCTGAGCATCCGGTCGACTCGGGTCTGGGCGTCCGGCAGTCGGTTGTTGGTGATGTCCAGGTCGATCTGGGCGAGGTTATAGATGATCTCGTTCGGCGACTTGGCCAACAACTGCTTGAGGTTCTCCCGCGCTTCGTTGAGCTGTCCGCCCTTGATCTGGGCGATGGCCAGGCCATAGCGTGCCACATCATTTTTCGGGTTTTCGTCCAGCTGTGCGCGAAAGCGTTTGGCGCCCAGGCCCGGGGTTTCCTCGTAGATCAGTTGGACCCGGGCCCGAATCAGCTGATAACGCACACTGTCTTCGATACCGCCCGGCCTGGCCTGCTCGGCGCGGTTGCGGGTGTCGGCAATCCGCGATTCGGTGACCGGGTGAGTCAGCAGGAATTCCGGTGGCTTGGCGTCGAAACGATACTGGCGCGCCAGACGTTCGAACATGGTGGGCATCGAGCGTGGATCGTAACCGGCCTTTTCCAGATTGAGGATGCCGATCCGGTCGGCTTCCTGCTCGTTCTGGCGCGAGAAGCGACGTTGCTCCTGGATTGCCGCCGCTTGCGTGCCGGCAATCGCCGCGATCCCGGCGTCACCGGCACCGGCGGCGGCAATCACGATGCCGGCCAGCAGTGCAGCCATCATCGGCACCTGCATGCGTTGTTGAGCTTCAACACCCCTGGCGAAGTGGCGCTGGGACAAGTGGGCCAGTTCGTGCGCCATCACCGAGGCATATTCGCCTTCGGTCTGGGCATTGAGAAACAGGCCGCCGTTGACCCCGACGATCCCGCCCGGCGCTGCGAAGGCGTTGAGTTGCGGGCTGTTGATCAGGATGAACTCCAGGCGCCGGTCGTTGACCTGGCTGGTTTCCACCAGGCGATAGACGCTCTGTTCGACGTAGTCCTTGAGTTGTGGGTCGTTGAGCTGCGAGACCTGGCTGCGCAACAGGGCGAGCCAGGCGCGGCCCAACTGGTATTCCTGTTGTGGCGAGACAATGGCAGAACTGGCGTCACCAAGTGACGGCAGGTCGTCGGCGAAGCCCGGTGAGGCGAGCAGGCAAGCGAGCGTCAGCAGGGTAGGGCGCAGAAAGGTCATGCACAAAGCCTTAATCGACAAAGACCTTACTGTAGCCGGACAGTACGCTTCGGACCAGATATTCTAAGCCGCTCGACCACCTCACCCGGAGTAACGCAATGACCGACGCTGTAGCCCATGACGCCGAACTGGACGCCAGTGGCCTGAATTGTCCGTTGCCGCTGCTCAAGGCCAAGCTGGAGCTCAATCGGATGGCCAGCGGCGCTGTGCTCAAGGTTACCGCTACCGATGCGGGGTCGCAGCGCGACTTTCGCACCTTTGCCCGATTGGCCGGTCACACCCTGCTGCGCGAAGAAGATGAAGCGGGCGTCTACCGCTACTGGTTGAAAAAAGCCTGAAAATTGCCGTGTTCGTTTTGTAAGGAATTTTGATGTTCAAAGTGTTGCGCGACTGGATTCAGCGTTATTTCTCCGATGAAGAAGCGGTGGTGCTGGCGGTCCTGCTGTTTCTGGCGTTCACCGCCGTCCTGACCCTGGGCGGCATGCTGGCGCCGGTGTTGGCGGGAATGGTGCTGGCGTACCTGATGCAAGGCCTGGTGGTCACGCTCGAGCGTCTGCGTGTGCCGGGCGGCATGGCCGTGGGGTTGGTGTTCGCGCTGTTCATGGGGGTGCTGATGGTGTTCATCGTGGTCCTGGTGCCTTTGCTCTGGCATCAACTGATCACGCTGTTCAACGAATTGCCCGGCATGCTCGCTAAGTGGCAGTCGCTGCTGTTGCTGCTGCCCGAGCGTTACCCGCACCTGGTGTCCGACGAACAGGTGCTGCAGGCCATCGAGGTGGCGCGTGGCGAGATCGGCAAGTTTGGCCAATGGGCGCTGACGTTCTCGCTGTCGAGCCTGCCGCTGCTGGTCAACATCATGATCTACCTGGTGCTGGTGCCGATCCTGGTGTTCTTCTTCCTCAAAGACCGGGAAATGATCGGGCGCTGGGTGCGTGGCTACCTGCCCCGTGAGCGCACGCTGATCACCCGTGTCGCCCACGTCATGAACCGGCAGATCGCCAATTACATTCGTGGCAAGGTCATCGAGATTTTCATCTGCGGTGGCGTGACCTACATCGGCTTTGCCGTGCTGGGCCTCAATTATGCGGCGTTGCTGGCGCTGCTGGTCGGTATCTCGGTGGTGGTGCCCTACGTCGGGGCCGTGGTGGTGACCGTGCCGGTGCTGCTGATCGCGTTGTTCCAGTGGGGCTGGAGCGATCAGTTCATCTACCTGATGGCGGTCTACGGGATCATCCAGACGCTGGATGGCAACGTGCTGGTACCGTTGCTGTTCTCGGAGGCGGTCAACCTGCACCCGGTGGCGATCATCTGCGCGGTGCTGTTGTTTGGCGGGCTTTGGGGGTTCTGGGGGATATTCTTTGCGATTCCGCTGGCGACCTTGTTCAAGGCCGTTCTGGATGCCTGGCCGCGGAATGAGCCGGTGGTGGCGCCGTTGCTCTAAATCTTCGTAGAGGCTGATGGCCTCATCGCGAGCGAGCTCGCTCCTACAGGTTGATCGTATTCCCCTGTAGGAGCGAGCTTGCTCGCGATGACGTCCGAAAGAACGCCGCTAAATCAGGCCTTGTTCAACGCCTGCGCCGCCGCCAGAACGGCATCCACATGCCCCGGCACTTTCACACCACGCCATTCCTGGCGCAGCACACCGTTCTTGTCGATCAGGAACGTGCTGCGATCCACGCCCATGTATTCCTTGCCGTACAGCTTCTTCAGCTTGATCACATCGAACTGCTGGCACAGCGCTTCTTCCTTGTCGCTGATCAGCTCGAAGGTGAAGCCCTGCTTGGCCTTGAAGTTCTCGTGGGATTTCAGGCTGTCGCGGGACACGCCGAACACTTCGGTGTTGGCGGCCTTGAACGCATCCAGCTGATCGCGAAAGCCCTGGCCCTGGGTCGTGCAACCCGGGGTGCTGTCTTTCGGATAAAAGTAGATCACCACCTGCTTGCCCTTGAGGCTGGCCAGGGTAATGGTCTGCCCGCTGGTGGCGGGGGCTTCGAAGTCGGCAACCGGTTGGTCGATGGCAACGGCCATGAAAGCTTCCTTACATTGGGTTCTGTGGGCGCCACGGTTCGATCAGGGCGTCCAGATTCAGGGCGTCGGCGAAGTCCAGGAACTGATCGCGCAACCAGCTGATTTGTACGCCTGCCGGCAACGTGACGGTGAACGTGGCGTTGAGCATGGTGCCGCCGGTTTGCGGTGCCTGGTAGGTATCGCAGGTCAGGTTCTCCAGCTCCACGTGGTGGTCCATGAAGAACTGGCACAACTCGTTGATGATGTCGGAGCGATAGGCCGAGCTGACGTAAGCGACGTACGGCAGGGCCTGAGGACGGTTTTCCAGTGCCGCGCTACGCACCACGTTGGCCGTGAAGGCGTACTTCTTGGCGAGGGTCGGCAGGCTGCCTTCCAGGCGGGCAAGGGCGTCCCAGCTGCCGGAGACTTCGAGGACCAGCGCACTGCACTCGCCGTGACGGGTCAGGCGGGAGGTAACCACGGCGCAGCGGTTTTCATGGCTGGCGCGGCACAGGACGTTAGTCAGCTCCATGGGGTTGGCGCCGAGGGCACTGATGACAAGGAATTGTTCGCGAACTGTGGGGGTGGACATGCAGCGTTCCTAAAACGATGAGCGGTCGATACTTGCAAGGGCTTTTTTGACCGGGAGCGAGCCTGTGAATGCGAATTCGGAAATACCGGGCCCGAGGGTTGCAAGGTGCTCCGGTATGGCGGGAGCGGGGGCTGGCAACGCTGGATCGGGGCTCGTGATGCCGAAAATGGAGGCTGGAACCCGGCGTGGGAGCTGTTCAGTACCAATCAAAGTCTGAAGGGTAGCGAAAAGCGGCGCCAAGGGGAATGGCGGCAGCGCAGTACTTCGCTTGTACAAGCATCTTGGCGCCAGTACCATTACGGCTCTCTTTTTCCGGCAGGAGCGGTTGCATGATTGCGGGCAGTATGGTGGCACTGGTCACACCAATGGATGCACAGGGTCGTCTCGACTGGGACAGCCTGAGCAAACTGGTGGACTTTCACCTGCAAAACGGCACCCACGCCATCGTGGCGGTCGGCACCACAGGTGAATCGGCGACGCTGGACGTCAATGAACACATCGAAGTGATTCGTTACGTGGTCAAGCAGGTCGCTGGGCGCATTCCGGTCATTGCCGGCACCGGCGCCAACTCGACCCGCGAAGCCATCGAACTGACCACCAACGCCAAGACCGCTGGCGCCGATGCCTGCCTGCTGGTGACGCCGTACTACAACAAGCCGACCCAGGAAGGCCTGTACCAGCACTTCAAGGCCATTGCCGAAGCCGTCGACATCCCGCAGATCCTCTATAACGTGCCTGGCCGTACCGCGTGCGACATGCAGGCCGAGACCGTGATCCGCCTGTCGACCGTGAAGAACATCATCGGTATCAAGGAAGCCACCGGCGACCTGGACCGTGCCAAAGCCATCCTCGACGGCGTGAGCAAGGACTTCATCGTGCTCTCCGGCGACGACGCCACGGCAGTCGAGCTGATCCTGCTGGGCGGCAAGGGCAACATTTCGGTGACCGCCAACGTGGCCCCGCGCGACATGGCCGACCTGTGCAACGCCGCGCTCAAGGGCGACGCTGTCACGGCTCGCGCGATCCATGAAAAGCTCATGCCGCTCAATAAAACCCTGTTTATCGAATCCAACCCTATTCCCGTGAAATGGGCACTGCACGAGATGGGCCTGATGCCGGACGGTATCCGTCTGCCGCTCACCTGGCTCAGTGCCGCCTGTCACGAACCGCTGCGGCAGGCCATGCGCCAGTCCGGCGTCCTGGTTTAATTGAGGAAGCATTACGCATGAAGCGATTGGCCGGACTTTCCGCACTTGCCTTGATTATCTCCAGCACCAGTGGCTGTGGATGGGTCTGGGGCCCGGAAGGTTATTTCCGCGACCGCGGTAGCGATTACCTGGAAGCGCAACAGACTGCACCGATGCAATTGCCTTCGGACGTCACCACCTCCAAGCCTCTGGATCCGCTGTTGCCGATTCCGCGTAACGTGGCGGACGACACTGCCAAGGGCGAGTACATCGTGCCACGTCCGCAGCCGCTGTCCGCCGCTGCCGACGCCAGTGCCTACTCGCTGCAGAAAACCGGCGATTCGCGCTGGATCGTGGCCCAGAACCCGCCGGCCGAAGCCTGGCCTGTGGCCGTGCAGTTCTTCCAGGACAACGGTTTCCGCCTGGATGAGCAACGCCCGCAGACCGGCGAATTCACCACCACCTGGCAGCGTTCCGATGAGCTTTCCGCCGCCGTGGCCAAGCGCTTGAGCGCAGCCGGCGTCGCCAGCGACGCCGAAACCCGCGTGCGCGTGCGCATCGAACCGGGCGTGCAGCGCAACACCAGTGAAATCTACGTGGTCAGCGCCGAGCGTCCTGCCGGCAGCACCGCCGATGTGGAATTCACCAACCGTTCGGTCAACACCGGCCTGGACGCGGCATTGGTCGACGACATGCTGGCGAGCATGAGCCGTATCTCCGAGAAGGGTGGTTCGGTGTCGATGCTGGCATCGCGTGATTTCGACGCGCCAAGCCGTGTCAGCCTGACCGAAGACGGCAGCGGCAACCCGGTCCTGAACGTCGGCAACGACCTGGATCGTGCCTGGTCGAGCGTGGGTCGTGCCCTGGAACAGGGCGAATGGCGTGTTGAAGACATCAACCGCAGCCTGGGCCTGTACTACATCAACCTGTCCGAAAAGGCCGAGAAGAAAGACGACAAGCCTGGTTTCTTCAGCAGCCTGTTCGGCAGTGGTCCAAGCAAGGAAGAAATCGAAGCCCGTGCCGAGCGTTATCAGGTTCGCCTGAGCAAGGTCGGCGAAAACGTCGAAGTCACCGTCGAGAAAAACATCAACACCGTGGCGCCGGCTGACGTGGCGCGCAAAGTGTTGAGCGTGATTCAGGACAATCTGGGCTGATCACATGCGTTTTGCCGTTCTCGGCAGCGGTAGCCAAGGGAACGGCACGCTGATAGCCAGCGCTGATACGTACGTGCTGGTCGATTGTGGTTTCTCCTTGCGGGAAGCCGAAAAGCGCCTGTTGCGCCTGGGTGTGAACCCGGCGCAATTGAGCGCGATACTCGTGACCCACGAACATGCCGACCACGTGCATGGCGTGGGTTTGCTGTCTCGGCGCTACAATCTGCCGGTCTACCTCAGTCGCGGGACCTTGCGCGGGATGCGCAAACCCATCGAACCGACGGGGTTCCTGGCCGGTGGCGAGCAACTGCAGATCGGCAACGTGAGCATTGGCGTCATTGCCGTGGCCCACGATGCACAGGAACCGACGCAATACGTGTTCAGCGACGGTGAGCGGCGCTTCGGCCTGCTGACCGACCTGGGGTCGTACTGCAACAAGGTGCTGGACGGCTATCGCGACCTCGATGCGTTGATGATCGAGGCCAACCATTGCCGGGACATGCTGGCTCGCGGTCACTACCCGTACTTTCTCAAGCAGCGGGTAGGCGGCGAACTGGGACATTTGAACAACCACCAGGCGGCATTCCTGGTGTCCGAGTTGGGCTGGCAAGGCCTGCAACACCTGGTCCTGGCCCATCTGAGCAGCAAGAACAACCTGCCGCAGCTGGCCCGGCAATGTTTTGTCGACACCCTCGGGTGCGACCCGGACTGGCTGCAACTGGCCGATCAAGATTCAGGGCTCGACTGGCGACACATCGCCTAGCCCATCTACTTAGCAAGCGGAGCCCATCATGGAAAAACGTGAAGAACTCTACCGCGGCAAAGCCAAATCGGTTTACAAGACCGACGACGCTGACCGTCTGATCCTGCTGTTTCGCAACGACACCTCGGCGTTCGACGGCAAGCGCATCGAACAGCTCGACCGCAAGGGCATGGTGAACAACAAGTTCAACGCCTTCATCATGCAGAAACTCGAAGCCGCCGGCGTGCCGACCCAGTTCGACAAGCTGCTGGGCGACAACGAGTGCCTGGTGAAGAAGCTGGACATGATCCCGGTCGAGTGCGTCGTGCGTAACTACGCTGCCGGCAGCCTGGTCAAGCGTCTGGGCGTCGAAGAGGGCATGAAGCTCAACCCTTACACCTTCGAACTGTTCCTGAAGGACGACGCCAAGGGCGACCCGTTCATCAACGAATCCCACGTCGTGGCCTTCGGTTGGGGCACCGCCGATCAACTGGCGCGCATGAAAGAACTGTCGCTCAAGGTCAACGAGATCCTGAGCAAGCTGTTCGACGACGCCGGCCTGCTGCTGGTCGACTTCAAGCTTGAATTCGGCGTGTTCAGCGACGGCTCCATCGTCCTGGGCGACGAATTCAGCCCGGACGGCTGCCGCCTGTGGGACAAGGACACCAAGAAGAAGATGGACAAGGACCGCTTCCGCCAGGGCCTCGGTGACGTCATCGAAGCCTACGAAGAAGTGGCCAACCGTCTGGGTGTACCGCTTTAATCGACGCAAGCATCTGATAGCACGGAAAAAATTTCGCTTGGGGGGTTCGCTTCCGACGAAAGTGTTGTTATGATGCGCGCCGTTGGAGAGATGCCAGAGTGGCCGAATGGGACGGATTCGAAATCCGTTGTACCTTCGCGGGTACCTAGGGTTCGAATCCCTATCTCTCCGCCATTACATAGAAAAAGCCCCGTAGCTGAGAAGTTACGGGGCTTTTTTGTTGTTGGTGTCTTGGTTACTGGCACGCGTCTTCGGTACGGTGCGTTACTACTTTAGACATTCCAATGCCAAGCGCTTGAAGGACTTTCAGGAGGGTCGAAAGTTTCGGATCACCGCCGGCGGCGAATGATCGGTAAAGATTGGCTCTTGCAAGTCCTGTGCTTTTCGAAACATGTCCCAGCCCGCCTCTTGCCTCAGCCAAGCGACGGACAGCAAGCAGGAAAGCATCTTCTCCTCCCGCTTCATCAATTTCCTCAAGGGTGACTGACAGGTATTCGATGGCAAACCCTTCGTCGTCTCGAAGCATTTCCAGAACGCTATCTTCATGAGAGTGAGCGCGAAGGGTCATTTTTTCATCCTGAATAGCCGCCACCTTCAAACGCTCAGCCGTCGGTCTTCATCGGTGGCCATCGGGTCAGCACCTTGTGCACATCATTGATGACGGCCTTGCCCATGGCCGTCAGGTAATGCGCAGCCCAGGTGTGGCGGTCGCTGTCCTTGATGTAGGCCGCGTCGATTGCCAGCAGTTTGGCCAGGAAGAGCAGGTCTGAGGCTTGGTACAACGCGTCACCCACCGGGACGCCGCGGTTCACTCGGAAGAGTGCTTCATTGTTGGTGTAGCAGAAGGGTGTGAGGCCGATGGTGGTCAGTTCGGATGGCTCGCTCATTGGGCACCTCCTTGGATTGGGCATCCGTTGAGGTTGAGCATTGAGGTGTGTTCGGGGAAAAAGCTGGCCTTGCCGCAATTTATAGTTTTCATGTCTCGCTCCTTGACGTGAGGAACTGCCACATTCGTTCCAAGCGAAGGGGTGGCAGCTACGCGCAGGTTGGAAACCGGGAGTCAAGGAGTCCGGCACACCACTAGGGTGTCCCACACGCAGCCGCCATAACGCAGGTTCGTAGGCGTAAAAAGACGCCGACGCTTGCGAAGGAGCGCTGTTGCGTGACTCTCGGGTTTCCAAGCCCAGTCGCTGTATTTGCAGCGACGTCTGGAGCGTATCCCTTCAAAGAAAAAGCCAACAAGGCGGCAAAGTGCCCAAAAACACAGTTTGCGTACCGCCTTACGCAACGTCTGGAGTTTGCCTACAAAATTGACTGGAGTCACCCGCTAGTCGGGGGGCTGTGAAGCGCGGCATAGTGGCGATACAGCACTAGAAGACTGAATTTGAGGAGGATTGGGATGTCCGAACGCGCAAGTCGTAGTCACGAAGTCGAGGAGTTGCGTCAGGAAATCGCAGCGCTGGCAGCAGAGTTGCGTAGCCCGCCGCCAAGCCCCGTCCGAGCGGCCATGGTTCCATTCGCCCTCGGCGCGGCGTCAGCGCTAATCACCTTTATTGCCATCGGGTCGTTGGCGAAGCTGCTCTGATCGGCCGCCGAGCAAGCGCTGCAATCCAACGCAACAAATCCCACCCATCCGCGTCCAAACTCCAGCAGGCCATGCAATAAGCCAGGCAGGAGAACCCTTCCATGTGCGGACGCCTTACCCAGTATCACGGCATTCATGATTTTGTTGCCGCGCTGAGCATGCCCAACCCGTTGGTGAACAATGTCGGCGACCGGCCGCTCGATCACTACAACGCGGCACCAACTACGCAGCTGGCGCTTTTCCATCAGGAGAGCGGTTACCTGCACGCGGATAGGGTGCGCTGGGGGTGGCGGCCGCATTGGGCCAAGGATCGTGCTGCGCCAATCAATGCCCGGGTGGAGAAGGTGGCTCACGGTCCATTCTTTCGTGCGATATGGCCGCACCGCGCGATCATTGCGATCAACGGCTGGTTTGAATGGGTGGACGAGGGCGGCCCGAAGAAGCAGCCCTACCTGATTCGACGTAGAGACCGGGGGGCCATCCTTTGTGCTGCCATCGGCCAATATCCGAATGCCGAGCACGGACCCAGCGAGCACGACGGTTTTGTGATCATCACCGCCGACAGCGAAGGCGGGATGGTGGACGTTCATGATCGGCGGCCGGTGTCGCTGTCTGCGCAACTGGCCAGGGAATGGCTGGACTCCGCCACGCCCAAGGAGCGGGCTGAGCAGATGGCATTGCTGCAGGGTGAGCCGACTGAGGCCTTTGAGTGGTACCAGGTGGATCGCGCTGTCGGGAATGTGCGCAATCAGGGTTCGCATTTGATAAGGCCGGTGGAAGAAGGTCCCGTGAGCGGCCCCCTGTTTTAATTTTCTGTGAAGTCGTGCGAATCAGCAGTATTTCAGTGTAAGAAAAGGAAGCCTGTTCCCCTGCAATCCTTACACAATCAGGTAGCTGAAATGTCCGATGCCCCGATTCATTGGGCGCCACACAAATCACCGCGCTTTCAGCGAAATATCCCCTGACACTCAAACCCTCCACCACCCAACCACCTCATCTACTCTGGTTTCGCATCACAGGTCTCAACCATCGCAAGGAGCGAACCATGTATTTTGAGATTTACCGGCAAACCCGTGGCATTCCCCAGACTGGCAGGGGCCAGTGGCGGTGGCGCTTGAGGGCGGCTAATCATGAGACGATTGCCAGTGGCGAGTCGTACGTGAACAAGGCTGATTGCGTGCATGCCATCAACCTGATCAAGGGGACGCACGATCAGACGCCGTTGAAGGAAATCTAGGTGTCCATCGACGAAGCTGTTCAGCTCGAGCAGCTTCATTTCCTGCGGTGAAACTGCTTCAGTCGCATAGACGCCGCTTGTGCCCGCTACCTAAACTGTCGGTAGACAGGAGTTCGGGGGCAGTGGATGAATCGCAATGAATTACGCAAGGCCGACATCAACCTGATGGTGGTGTTCGAAACCTTGATGCTTGAACGCAACGTGACCCGCGTGGCGGAGAAGTTGTTTCTCGGGCAGCCGACCATCAGTTCGGCGCTCAACCGCTTGCGCGCGATGTTCAACGATCCGCTGTTCATCCGGGTCGGGCACCGCATGGAGCCTACGGCCAGGGCCGAGGAGTTGATTCAGTACCTGTCGCCGGCACTGGATTCCCTGTCGGTGGCCTTGAGTCTGACCCACGATTTCGACCCTGCCAGCAGCACCATGACCTTTCGCATCGGCCTGTCCGACGATGTCGAGTTCGGCCTGTTGCCGCCGCTGCTGCGCGCCCTGCGTCAGGAGGCGCCGAAGGTGGTGTTCGTGGTACAGCATGTCGATTACTGGCGGATTCCCGATTTGCTGGCGTCCGGTGACATCACGGTTGGCATCAGCCAGACCCGTGGCCTGCCGGCCAACGCCAAGCGCAAGCTGCTGCGGCATATCCAGCCCAGCATCCTGCGCGCCGATGCGTCCGACACGCCGTTGACCCTCGATGAATATTGTTCGCGCCCGCACGTGCTGGTTTCCCACACGGCCAACGTCAGTGGTTATGCCGATGAGTGGCTGGCAGAGATCGGGCGTACGCGCCAGGTGGTGCTGTCGGTGCCGCAATACAGCTCATTGCCGGCCCTGCTGGCCGGCACCGACCTGATTGCCAGCCTGCCGGATTACACGGCCACGGCGATGGCGGCTTCCGGTCAGTTGTTCGTCGAACCCTTTCCGTTCAAGACGCCGACCCTGGATTTGTCCATGGTCTGGCTGAGCCATGTCGATACCGATCCGGCCGAGCGCTGGTTGCGTTCGCGGCTGGAGGCGTTCATGAGTGAGCGCTTCGAGCCACCGATCCCTCAGTGAGCAGGGCAACTCTGTGTTATATGTACGACCTTTCCCAATAAGATCAGGAACCACGTCATGCCTCACCTGCACATGGAATACACCGCCAATCTTCCCGAGCTGAATGCCGATGTGGCGTTGCTGCGGTTCAACAATGCGCTGGTGGCTTCCGGTCAGTTCGCGGCCGAGTCCGATATCAAGAGCCGTGCGGTGAAGGTCGAGACGTTCAAGGTCGGCACCGCCTTGAACGAACGTGCGTTCGTGTACGTCAATCTGGCGCTGTTGAGTGGCCGCTCGCCACAGATCAAGAAGCAGTTGTCGGAAAGCCTGCTGGCCGTGGCCCAGGACCTGTGTCCGTGGCCGGCCGGTGTTGAAGTGCAGTTGGCGGTGGAGATCGTCGATATGGATCGCGAGTCCTACAGCAAGGTCCTGATCAACAACTGAGTTTCAGCGCAGGCCATGCTCGGCGCAGGCCTGCACGATCTGTTCGCGAAACCACGTATTGCTAGCGTTCTGCTCGGCATGCGGGCTCCACTGCATGTCGAGGGTGAAACCCGGCAGACCTTCGGGTGCCTCGCAGTGAGTGAAAGCGGCTTCGCTGGCGAGCAAGCGCTGGATTCGGCGGGGCATGGCAAGGATGTAGTCGGTGCCGACAATCAACTTCAGTGCCGCGCCGTAGCTGTTGGCACGTGCGACGACGTGTCGTGTCTGCGCCTGTTGTGCCAGCCAGCCGTCCACCATGTTGGTGCTGGATATCCACGGGGTCGGAAACACGTGCCGGCGCTGGGCGAAGGTTTGCAGGCTCAAGCGCGGTTCCAGGGGCGCCGCGTCTTTGTCGAAGACGCAGACCAGTTCGTCCTCCAGCAGTGTCCGGAAGTTGAAGTCGGCAGGCTGGCGATGGAAGTTCGGACCGAAGCCAATCACCAGATCGAGACTGCCGTCGCGCAACGCATCGGCGGGGATATCGGTTTCGAGTTTTTGCACGTTGATCACCACGGGCAATGCCGCCGCGTCAAAACGCTTCAACAGGCATGGCAGGATCAGTTGCTCGAAGTATTCCGGTGCGCAAACGTTGAAGGTCACCACCCCGGAGGCGGGGTCGAAGGCCGGAGCGGTGGCATGGCACAGGTTGATGCTTTCCAGGATCTTCAGCACGTGGGTGTACATGCTGCTGGCTTTGCCGGTGGGTCGCATACCGGCGCGGGTATTGATGAATAACTCGTCGGCAAAACCGGTGCGCAGTTTTTTCAGGCAATAACTCACGGTGGACTGGCTGACGCAGAGCGCCTCGGAGACATCGGTGACACTGTTGCGCTCGTACAGGGCGATAAACACCATGAGGTCCTGCATGTCGAGTTTTCGAAGCAAGTTACTGTTCAGCATCCATTCTTCTCGCTGTGATCCTTGCGCTGATTGCGCGCAAACTCGTGCGAAGGATCCTAGCGGAACGGTGGTGCCAAGAGAATGGCCTGTAGGTGGTTTCGCTGTCTTGCGTCGCCCAGGTCAGCGAATGTGGCGCGCGTAATGCCGTGGGTTGAAACGCAGGACCATCAGCAGCATCAACACCATGATGCCGGTGAGTGACCACCAGGCCCATTCGAAACTGCCCAACTGATCGCGGATCATGCCGGCGATCAGCGGTGACAGGCCGGCGATCAGGTAGCCTATGCCCTGGACGAAGGCGGTCAGCGCACCCGCCCGTTGTGGGTTGTCCAGGTGATCCAGCGAAACGATCAGGCTCATCGGGAACAGTCCGCCGATGCCCAGCCCCAGCAGGCATGGCCACAACAGGCTCAGGTGCTGCGGGCTGAGGATCAGGCCGAGGAAACCGGCGATGATCAACACCAGCAAGGCAACCAGTACCCCGCGTCGATCACGGCTGCGATTGGCGATCATGGGCGTCAGCAGGCCGGACACCACCTCCATGGCCGTCAGGAAACCGAGCAGCAATCCGCTGTTCTGTTCACTCCAGCCTTTTTCCACGTAGTACGGTGCCAGCCAGGCCAGCACACAGGTGTAGGACGCGGTCCCCAGGCCAAAGAAGATCGCCAGCAACCAGGCGCGGGAATTGGCCAGGAATGAGCTGTTTCGTTGAGCCTGAACGGGCAAGGTTGGCACCATCGAGCGCAGGCCCCACCAGCACAGCAACGCCGCCAGCGCCAATAGTGCCCAGATCGCCAGGCCCATGCGCCAGCTGTCGGTGTACGTCATCACCAGTGGGGCAAAGGATGCGGCAATCGCGGCGCCACCCATGATCGACGTGACGTACAGCCCCATGCACACGGCAACGTGTTCGCTGAACCGGGTTTTGATCAGCGCCGGCATCAACGCCTGGATCAGCGCAATGCCGACGCCCGCCAGCACCGCGCTGAGGATCAGTTCGAGCGCGGAGTCGAGGAACAGGCGTGATGCCGTCGCCAGGCCGATGATCAGCAGCGACACCACCACGGTGCGTTGTGCCCCCAGCCATTGGCTGATGCGCAGGCCAAAGAACATCGCCAGTCCCATGGCCATCAACGGCAGCATGGTCAGCAGCGAGGCCAGGCTGAAGCTCAGGTCGATGTCGCCGCGCATGGCCTTGAGCAGCGGACCCACGGCGGCCATGGAGGGGCGCAGGTTCAGCGCGACGAGCATGAGGGTGAACATCAGCAGAAGGGCGGGGCGGGAGGTGGCGCGGGTGGTTTCCATGGTCGGACCTTGATGGGCGAGGGGGCAATTACATGCGCCAGGGGCGGGGGCTCGCAAATCAGAAAGTCCGGGGTGGTATTTAGAAATTAAATACTGCCCCCCTGTGGGAGCGGGCTTGCTCGCGAAGGCGGTGTGTCAGCAACCATTGAATTGACTGACACACCGTATTCGCGAGCAAGCCCGCTCCCACAGGGGAGGCACGGTGTATCCGGAATGTTTAGCCAACCCCAAACCAAAGTTCTTCAAATCCCGATTTAACGGCTTATCCCGCCATGTGACGCTGCTGACCATCTGTTAACCGCGGTCTTCTCTATGGACGGTTGTCCGGTCGCACTCCCTTCCGAACTCGCCTTCTGGGCGTTGTGGCACTGTCGCCACGCGCGCCCGCCGGATTCTTTTCTTTCCCGTTGATGATTCCTACAGGTCCCGTGTGATGCACCGGGATCAAATCGGCAGCGCCTGCGCGTTTGCCTGACGCGCAAATAAGAGAATTCCCATGAGTTGTGCCACAACCGCTTTCGCCACCCCGCAAGAAGCCCTGACTTTTCTGCAACAGAACCCGGATATCGAGATGTTCGAGTTGTTCATCCTCGACAACAACGGCGTGCCCAGGGGCAAGCTGTTGCACCGTGATGAGCTGCTGGCGGTGTACGAAAGCGGGCGCCCCTTGCCCAGCACCATCCTCGGTCTGACCATCAATGGGGATGACGTTGAAAACTCCGGGCTGGTCTGGGATGTCGGTGACATCGACTGCCGTGCCTACCCGATCAGCGGCAGCCTGACGCGCATGCCGTGGCGCCTGATCCCGACCGCTGCCGTGCAGGTCAGCATGCACCCCAGGGAGGGCATGCCGGCGACCATTGCCGACCCTAGGCATTTGCTGGCGAAGGTGATCGAAGGATTACAGGCCGACGGTTATTACCCGGTGATGGCGGCGGAGCTGGAGTTCTACCTGCTGGACCAGCAGCGCGACAGCCACGGTCGGCCGCAACCGGCGCGGGACGTCGACGGTGGCCGACCGCGGGGCACTCAGGTCTACGGGTTGCGTGAGCTGGAGCAGATCGAACCGTTCCTCGCCGACCTCTACAACGCCTGCAAGCTGCAAGGCATTCCGGCGCGTACGGCCATTTCCGAATACGCGCCGGGGCAGGTCGAGATCACGCTGGAACATCGCAATGACGCATTGCAGGCGATGGACGAAGCCGTGCGCTACAAGCGCCTGGTCAAAGGTGTGGCCCACAAGCATGGGATGACCGCGTGCTTCATGGCCAAGCCGTTCGATGACCTGGCCGGCACCGGCATGCACATGCACGTCAGCCTGGCGGACCAGGAGGGCAATAACCTGTTTGCCAGTGAAGCTGCCGACGGAACGCCACTGCTGCGGCACGCGGTGGGTGGCATGTTGAGTTCCCTGCTCGACTCTCTGTTGTTGTTCTGTCCGAATGCCAACTCCTACCGCCGGTTCCAGACCAACAGTTACGCGCCGCTGGCGGCGACCTGGGGCGTCGATAACCGCACGGTGAGCTTGCGCGTTCCGGGTGGCCCGGCGTACTCGCGCCACATCGAACACCGCATCTGCGGCGCCGACGCCAACCCCTACCTGGCGGCCGCGGCGATCCTGGCCGGTATCCATCGTGGCATTCGCGAGCAACGGGACCCGGGCGCGCCGGTAGAAGGCAACGGTTACGCTCAGGCCACCAACCTGTTGCCCACCGATTGGCTGACCACCTTGCGCGCTCTTGAAGCGTCGAGCTGGGCGCGGGAAGCCTTCGGCAACGAATTCCTCGGGGTCTACCTGGCGGTCAAACGTGCCGAGTACCGGCAGTTCATGGGGGAAGTCGGAGAGCAGGATTGGCGCTGGTACCTGAATCAGGCCTGAACCATTCTCAAATACAACGCCTGTTTTACGTTAATGCTACAAGCCAACTAATCGTTGGCTTCTTTTTCACAAAAAATTGATGGTCGGCTGCCCAAAATTGATGCTGTTGCGATAAATGAAATTTTCACATTTATCGACAACGCCTCTTTCAAGGAATAGCCGATTATCATGTTGAAGTTCAAAGCCGTGCGCCCGGAATGGGTGACACTGATTGCCAGCGCCTTTTTATTAATAGGTTTTAATTCGGTGCTGTGGCAGCACCTGTTCGAAATCACGGCCTCCGATACCAGGGGCGTGCTCATGCGCGTGGCGTTTGGCTTGATGATTCTGGCGGCCTTCAACATTGTCCTGACTTTGCTGGCGTTCCGGCCGGTGATGAAACCGTTGCTAACGTTTCTTTTCATGGTCAGCGCCGGTGTTGCATATTTCATGAGTCAATATGGGGTATTGATTGATACCGGCATGTTGCGAAACTTCGCACAAACCAATGCGACGGAAGTACGCGATTTACTCTCATTTAAAATGTTCGCCTATATTGCATTGCTGGGTATTTTGCCTTCCTGGGTATTGTGGAAGACTCCCATCAATTACCGTCGCTGGCATCGGGAGTTATTGAGCAAGTTATTGGTCAGTGTTGCCTCCGTTGCGGTGATCGGTGGCGTTGCACTGGGTAACTATCAGGGACTTTCCTCGCTGTTTCGCAATCATCACGAGTTGCGGTTGATGGTGGTGCCCAGCAACTACGTGGGCGCTTCGCTCAGTTACTTGCGCGAGCAGGTCGTTTCGGCGCAGCAGCCATTTGTCCGCATCGGCGAAGACGCCGAGAAAAACCCGGCATGGCAGGCTCATCGCCGCAAATCACTGACCGTGCTGGTCGTGGGTGAAAGCGCCCGCGCCGAGAACTTCGGCGTGCTGGGGTACAACCGGGATACCACGCCTCAACTGGACAAGCAGGCGGGCCTGATCGCCTTTACGGACGTGCGCTCCTGCGGCACGGAAACCGCTGTTTCGGTACCGTGCATGTTCTCCAACATGGGCCGCAAGAACTACGACGCTGGCAAGGCCAAGAACGAAGAAGGCCTGCTGGATGTGCTCAAGCGCGCCGGGCTTGAGGTGATCTGGCGCGACAACCAGTCAGGCTGCAAAGGCACTTGCGATCGGGTCACGCTCGAAGATGTCAGCAACCTGAAAGACCCTGCCCTGTGCGCCAACAGCGAGTGCCGCGATGAAATTCTGTTGCAGGGTTTGCAGCACTTCATCGACACCCTGGATAAAGACACCGTACTGGTGTTGCACCAGATGGGCAGTCATGGGCCTGAGTATTTCAAGCGCTATCCGAAAGAGTACGAACGATTTACGCCGGTTTGCGAGAGCAATGCCCTCAACAATTGCAGTCGCGAAAGCATCGTCAATGGTTACGACAATACGCTGGTGTACACCGACCATGTGCTCTCGACGCTGATCGACGTATTGCGCAGTAATCAGGACAAAGTAGACACCGCAATGCTGTACATGTCCGACCACGGCGAATCCCTGGGCGAATACAACCTGTTCCTCCATGGCACGCCTTATATGTTGGCACCCGATCAGCAGAAGCACGTCGCCATGCTCGCCTGGTTCTCCGACAGCTATCAGAAGTCGTTCTCGGTCGACACACATTGCCTGCAACTGAGCCGCGACAAACCGTTGAGCCAGGACAACCTGTTCCACTCGATGCTCGGTCTGCTGGAGGTCAACAGCAAGGTCTACAACCAGGATCTGGATATGTTCGCCGGTTGTCGCGGTGCCGTGATCGACGGCGTGTTGGCCAAAGAGTAACGCTCACGACCTTTTTTTCACCTGGCGGACATTAACCTGCGGTCCGCCAGACTATTCCTACAAGAGCCCATGCACATGCCCGCGCAGCCCCCATCCGCCATCGAACTCGAGTTCGCCCGGCGTCACGACGAAGAACACGCCCGCGTCTGTTTGCAGCCGCGTCCCCGTGGCCTCGCCGGGCGCCTGGCGTTCTGGCGTGACGAGCAGTTGGTGCGCAATGCGCTCAAGGTGGCCGGCGAGCCGGGGCTTATTCTGGATGTTGCCTGTGGGGCAGGGCGTTTCTGGCCGGTGCTGGCCGAACACGCCAACCGGGTGATTCTGGCTTGCGATCCTTCTCGCCAGATGCTGGATCACGCGCCGACCCATCATCCGCAACAGCTGTTGAAACGGATCAAGACCTTCCAGAGTTCGGCGTTCAACATCGGTTTGTCGGCAAACGCGGTGGACTGCATTTTTTGCATGCAACTGTTTCAACACGTCACCCGGCCAGAGGATCGCCTGGCCATGCTGGCTGAGTTCCACCGGGTCAGCCGCGATACGGTGATCGTCGCGGTGCAAGTCGATGCTCACTTGAAGCGCAACCCCCCGGCTGACGCGGCAGCGGCGCTAAAGCCGGCCGACAGGGCGCAAGTCGAGCGCGAGTTCCGGCAGGCGGGTTTCAGCCTGCTCAGCCATCAGGACTACCTGCCGGGGGGCGTGCGTAAGCGCGTCTACGTTCTGAGTAAGACTCTGTAACCTCCCTCTATCAGACAATTCTTGCCTTCGGGCAGGTTTTTTCGCTAAAGCTCTTGTTTAGTGAATGCGCGGAATTCGCCGGCGGCGATATATACTGCGCGCCATTCTTCAAGGGAGAGCCGTGTGGCCATCGATATTCACTGGATTCGCGACAACGATAGCCTCGCCCGGTTTTGTGCCGAGTGGCAGCAGCTTCCCTACGTTGCCCTCGACACCGAATTCATGCGGGTCGACACCTTTTATCCGATCGCAGGCCTGCTGCAGGTCGGCGATGGCGTACGTGCCTACCTGATCGACCCGTTGACCATCGACAACTGGCAACCGTTGGCCGCGCTGCTGGAGAACCCGGCCGTGGTCAAGGTGCTCCATGCCTGCAGCGAAGACCTCGAAGTGCTGTTGCGCCTGACGGGCAGCCTGCCGGCGCCGCTGTTCGACACGCAGTTGGCCGCCGCCTATCTGAACCTCGGGTTCTCCATTGGCTACTCGCGGCTGGTGCAGGAGGTACTTGGCATCGAGTTGCCCAAGGGCGAGACCCGTTCCGACTGGCTGCAACGCCCCCTGTCAGAGACGCAGATCAGCTACGCCGCTGAAGACGCCCTGCACCTTGCAGAAGTCTTCGTACAGCTGCGTCCGAAGCTGTCTGACGACAAGTACGCCTGGGTGCTGGAAGACGGCGCCGAGCTGGTGGCCAACCTGCGCCGCGAAATCGACCCGTACGAGGTCTATCGCGATGCCAAACTGGCCTGGAAACTCTCCCGTGCCCAACTCGCCGTTTTGCGCGAGCTCTGTGCCTGGCGCGAACGCGAAGCCCGCGCCCGCGACCTGCCGCGCAATCGCATCATCCGTGAACATTCGCTGTGGCCGCTGGCGCGAACGCAACCGGACAGCCTTGCGGCGCTGGGTAAAATCGAAGACATGCACCCGCGCACCGTGCGCCAGGATGGCGAATTTCTGCTGGACCTGATCAAGCGTTCGGGCAGTGTGCCGCCCGATCAGTGGCCGCCTGCCGTTGCCGAGCCTTTACCGGTGGAGGCCGCCGCGCTGCTCAAGCAGTTGAAAGCCATCGGCCAGGCTGAGGCCGAGCGCCTGGCCATCGTGCCAGAGCTGATGCTGCGCAAGAAAACCCTGGAAGCGCTGCTCAAGAGCGGCTTCCCCAACGGTCCTTACCAATTGCCTGATTCGCTGCGTGGCTGGCGCCGCGAGTTGATGGGCCAGGCGCTGCTCGACAGCCTGGTCGCCGCCGGAGAACAGCCTTGAAACGTATTTGCTCCATCTACCGCAGTTCGAAGAAAAACGAGATGTACCTCTATGTGCTCAAGAGCGATGCGCTGGAGCGCGTGCCCGAGCCGCTGCTGGCTGCCTTCGGCAAGGCCATCCACGCGTTCGACCTGGTGCTGACCCCCGAGCGCAAGCTGTCACGCGAGGACATCACCGTGGTCCTGGAAAACCTCGAAAAGCAAGGCTATCACCTGCAGATGCCGCCGGCCGAGGAAGAGTACATCGAGCATTTGCCCGAAGAGTTGCTGCGACGCAACGACCCGGTGTAACCGGCAGACAGGCTCTGTTCAGAGTCGGCGTGAAATACTGGAATGATTTTGGCGATGGCCATGTCGAGGGGCGAGATTGCCTCGGTGGCCGTCTGCACTGCTTTTGAAAGGTTTGAACCATGCGCGTTCTGATTGCCGAACACGACCACGCTGTATATGCCCAATTGTTGCGCCAGGCCGCGCCTGATCTGGAAGTGCTGACCAGCGGCGACTCCGCTGAACTGGCCCGTCAAGCCGCCGATTGCCCGATCTGGCTGGGGCAGCCGGACCTGCTGGCCACGCTGTTGCGCCAGGGCCACAAGCCGCAATGGTTGCAGTCGACCTGGGCCGGCATCACGCCGCTGTTGGCCGATGGCCTGTCGCGGCACTATCGCCTGACCCGTGCGGTGGGGATTTTCGGCCAGGTCATGGCTGAATACGTACTGACCTACATGCTCGGCCACGAACGTGAAGTGTTGCCGCGCCTGGTCAGCCAGGTGGAGCGCAAGTGGGACAGTCGCCAGGGGCAGAGCCTGGCGGGGCGTAAGGTGCTGATCGTTGGCACCGGCGACATTGGTCAGACCGTCGCCGAGTTCCTGCTGCCCTTTGGGGTTGAGCTGTATGGCGTTGCCAGCGAGGCGCGCGAGCAAGCTCCGTTTATCGAAGTGGGGGCGCTGGGCGATTTGCCACGTCTGGTCGGTGAAGTCGATTACGTGATCAACCTGCTGCCGAATACGCCGACTACCCATGACCTGTACGACGCCGCCCTGTTCAAGCAATTCAAGTCGACGGGGCTTTTCATCAACGTCGGACGTGGTGTGGCGGTGGTCGATGCGGACCTGGTGGCGGCGTTGAAGGAAGGGCACCTGGCGGGCGCGGTGATCGACGTCTGCCGTCAAGAGCCGCTGCCACAGCGTCACCCGTTCTGGACCGCCTGGGGCCTACTGCTGACCGGCCACAGCTCGGCGCCGACGTCACCGACGATGATGGTCAAGCTGTTCATCGAAAATCTGCGGGCATACCACGCGGGCGAGGCGTTGCGTGGGGAAGTGGATTTCAATCGCGGATACTGACGCCCCCGCCCCCTGTAGGAGCGAGCTTGCTCGCGATGGTCGTCAACGATAACGCTGGATGTCTGACACCCAGCGGTGCTTCGGCCACCATCGCGAGCAAGCTCGCTCCTACAGGGGAGGGCGGTGTTTGATTAGAGGGTGAAATCACCCTCGGCCACCGTTTCGCTCAACGGCCGGCGCGGGCTCGGTACTTCACGGGCTTGCAGGTATTCGGCCAGGGTCGCCTTGTCGCCCAGTTTGCCCACCGCGACGGCGGCGTGCAGCGCATAGCCTTCGGGAATATTCAGCTCCTTGCGGGTCAGCTCCTGGTCGAACCCGGCCATGCCGTGGGTGTGCCAGCCGCTGATGCTGGCTTGCAGGGCCAGGTGACCCCAGGCGGAACCGGTGTCGAAGGTGTGCCACAGCGCCGGGGTTTCTTCGCTGGCGCCCGGTGCGACGAAGGTGGTCTTGGAGATCACGATTACCAGGGCCGAGGCGTGTTGCGCCCAGGCGCGGTTGAATTCGTTCAACAGGCCCAGGTAACGCTCCCAGTTCGGCGTATCGCGACGCGCGTAGAGAAAACGCCATGGCTGCGAGTTGTAGGCCGATGGCGCCCAGCGTGCGGCTTCGAAGAAGCTCAGCAGGGTTTCTTCCGGGATGGCTTCGCCGGTGAAGGCGCGGGGCGACCAGCGGTCGGTGAATTGCGGGTGGATGGCATATTCGGCAACGCGTGGATTGGCGCTCATGCAGAGATTCCTTGCGATCAGAGAGTCGAGGTAAACCGGCGGGCACAGTTGGCTGGGCGATGGGGTTTTTCGTGAGCCTGGCATTTGCCCTGGGTGCAACGCGGTCGAGCGTTAATGGCACGCAGTGGCGGGCTCCTTGCGACTGGCAAAGCTACTGGTCGACGCATTAACTGACAAGTCCTGTCGTACCGGCAGTCGCCAATGCTTGGCCCGCAGGGCGCCGGGCACTAGACTGGCGGCCTTTTCACCACCTGATGTTGATGCTCGAGCCATGGCCGCCAAAGTCGAACCGTTCTGGATACGCAAAACCCTCGATCAACTCGATCAGCAGGAATGGGAATCGCTGTGCGACGGTTGCGGGCTGTGCTGCCTGCAAAAGCTCGAGGACGAAGAGGACAACAGCGTTTACTACACGCTTATCGCCTGCAAGTTGCTGGACCTGAAAACCTGCCAGTGCAGCGATTACCCCAACCGCCGTGAGTCTGTGCCGGACTGCATTCAACTCACGCCGGGCAAGGCCGATGAATTCAAGTGGTTGCCACCGACCTGCGGCTATCGCCTGGTCAGCGAAGGCAAGGATCTGCCGCTGTGGCATCACCTGGTGTGCGGCGATCGCGACGCCGTGCACCACGAACGCATTTCCCAGTCGGGTCGCATGCTCGCCGAAGGCAGCGTGGCCGAAGAGGATTGGGAAGATCATCTGATTTTCCGCGCGGGTTAGTTTCAACAAGGAGTGTGTATGGCTGTGGGATTGCGCCTGGGCCTGGCCGTGGGGCTGCTGGCCCTGAGTTCGTCGGTGTGGGCGGCGAAGAAGGTCGACCTGGATTATCACGTACGCCTGCTGCCGCAGAGCGATCAGGCGGAAGTGCGCCTGACCCTGGCCCAGGGTTCGGCGGTGCGCAGCCTGGATTTCGACCTGGGCGATGGCAGCCACTACAGCGACTTCAAGGCCGACGGCCAATGGCAGCTCACCCCCGGCAAAGAGGCACGCGGTGTCTGGCGCCCGGCCGCCGATAAAGCCAGCCTGACTTACCGCGTGCGCATCAGCCACGGCCGCAAGAATGGCAGCTTCGATACGCGCATGACGCCCACCTGGGCGCTGATGCGCGGTGACGACCTGGTGCCTGCCGCCAAACTGGACCAGCAGGACGGTACCGAGCTGGTGTCGCGCCTGGAGTTCCAGTTACCCAGCAACTGGAAAAGCGTCGAAACCGCCTGGCCGCGCATCGGCAAGAACAAGTTCCGCATCGACAACCCCTCACGCCTGTTTGACCGGCCCACGGGCTGGATGCTCGCCGGTCACCTGGGCAGCCGCCGTACGCGCCTGGGAGAAACCGAAGTCACCGTCGCTTCGCCCCAGGGCCAGGGCATGCGGCGCATGGACGTGCTGACGCTGCTGACCTTCGTCTGGCCGCAGGTGCAGGCGGTGTTCCCGCGTCACCCGAGCAAACTGCTGATCGTCGGTGCCAACGACCCGATGTGGCGCGGCAGCCTGGCGGCCCGTGAGTCGATCTACCTCAATACGCGCCTGCCGCTGGTCAGCGAGAGCGGCAGCAGCGCGCTGGTGCGCGAGCTGGCCCAGGTGTTCGGACGGGTCAACGACACGCATCGCAGCGACTGGATCAGCGAAGGCCTGGCCGAGTATTACGCCATCGAACTGGTGCGACGCGCGGGCGGGATGAGTGACGAGCGTTACGAAACCCTGCATGCCCGGCTGGTCAAGGCCAGCCAGAAAGTCACCACGCTGCGCGACGCCCAGGCCAGCCCGGCCCAGGTGGCCAAGGCGGTGTTGCTGTTGCAGGAACTGGATCGCGAGATTCGTTTGAAGACCCGCAACAAACGTTCGCTGGATGACGTGATGCGGGGGGCGATGCGCCTGGAGAGTGTGGATACCCAGGTATTCGTGCAATTGGCTGAGAGCGTGATTGGCGAGTCGTCCAGGGTGCTCAATACCGAATTGCTTCAATAACCCGGCCCCCCGTCCCCTGTAGGAGCGAGCTTGCTCGCGATGGTGGCTCAGGCACCGCTGGCATTCAGACAGCCCGCGTCATCGTTGACGACCATCGCGAGCAAGCTCGCTCCTACAGGGACGTGGGAAGCGCTGGGTCAGACCCCAGCCTTCGGCGATTTCAACGAATCATTGCCCGTCACGGTCGCCGTGCTGGTGGCCGCTTCGGCATTGGCTTTCAACCGGCCCAGTTCTTCCCCGGCGCGTTCGATTTTCGCGCGCACGTTATTCAAGTCCTGACGGCTTTTCTCCAGCAGGCTCTTGGCCGAACTGTGCCCGGTGATGCCGCGGGCCAGGGCCACGCCGCCGATGGCCACCTGGATCAGGCCAAAGATGCCGCCGCGCCGCAGGCCCTTGCCGACCATCACTGCGCCGCCGGCCAGCGAACCGAAACGCTCCCAGCCGTGGACGTTGTGCTCCGAAGGGCTCTGGAACGGGGTGGAGTCGATGCGCTCTACGCGTTTGAGTGGGCTCATGATCTGTCTCCTGGCGAAAATGGCTGCTGCAGATAATCAAGCTGACTGCCGCAGCAGGCCGCTTGTTCCATCGGATGTGCGGCGGTTCAGCGGAATTTCGGCCCCGAGCGGGTGTTCAGCCCCTTGGCCATGCGGTCGTAGAGTACGACGTTGACCGTGGCGGCGAGGTTCATGCAACCGGTGGTGGGGATGTAGACGACGTCTTCGCACCAGTCGCGGATCTCTTTATCCAGCGAACCGTCTTCCGGGCCGAAGATGTACAACGCGCGGTCCGGATGCGTGTACTCCGGCAGCGGGCGGGCGCCCTCGACCAGCTCAACCGCGACCGGGACGCAGCCCAGGGGAAGGATCTTTTTCAGGTCGTCGATGCCGATCAGCGGAATGTCGTAGTGCACGCGCTTGGTGTCGGTGACGAAGTCGGCGGCGCGTTCATAACGCTTGCCGGTGTAGAACACGGACGCCACGCCATAGCAGCCGGCGGCGCGCATGACCGAGCCGACGTTTTCCGGTGATTTGGGGTTATACAAACCAATGCAGCTGTACCGTTTGTCTGCCACGAGCGGGGTGCCTTCGGGAAAAAACGGCGATTATACGGGGATTGGGGGAGGGGTGCGGGTTGAGATTTGTGTTGAGTTTGCTGGCCTCATCGCGAGCAGGCTCGCTCCCACACTGGACTTGTGAACAACAAATACCCTGTGGGAGCGAGCCTGCTCGCGATGCTCTTCAGTCTTCCTTCTTCATCAACCCCGCCAACGCCGCAAACGGGTTGTGGGTGGCCTTGGCAATCTTCGGTGTGCTCAGCGAGCCTTCGCCGAAATACTGCTGGTCGGTGTAGCGCGAGTGCTCGTTGTCGTGGCAATACAGGCACAACAGCTCCCAGTTCGAGCCGTCCTGCGGGTTGTTGTCGTGGTTATGGTCGCGGTGATGCACGGTCAGCTCGCTCAGGCGCTTGCCGGAAAACTCACGGGCGCAGCGGCCGCACACGTGCGGGTACATTTTCAGGGCCTTGTCGCGGTAACCCATTTCCTTGTCGCGCTGGTTGTCGGCGAGGATGCGGTCCAGTTTCGACGTGTTGGTGGGGGTGGACGAACTCATGGGTTCACCTTTGTAAAAGACAAATGACGGTTATGTGTGCAGTTTAGCTCAGCCCTTGAGCTTCTCGGCAATCCAGATGGTGTGGCGGGTGCCCTTGTTGCCGTGGGCGTAGACTTGCACTTCCTCGGCCTTGAAGCCGGCTTTCTTCAGCTTGTCGGAAAACAGCCGGTCGGCGCTGGCCGACCACACCGCCAGCACGCCTTTGGGCCGCAAGGCCTTGGCGCAGGCATTCAGGCCCGCAGCGCTGTAGAGCCAGCTGTTGGCGCGCTGGGTCAGGCCTTCGGGGCCGTTGTCGACGTCGAGCATGATCGCGTCGAACCCCTGTGGCTCGGCTTGCAGGACCTTGGCCACGTCTTCCTGGCGGATCACCGTGCGCGGGTCCTCGATCGGCTTGCCGGCCTTTTCACCCAGCGGCCCGCGGTTCCACTCGACCACGCCGGGCACCAGCTCGGCCACCACCACTTCAGCGCCCTTGCCCAGGTGCTTGAGCGCTGATGCCAGGGTGAACCCCATGCCCAGGCCGCCGATCAACACCCGCGAGTTCGGCCGGCCGGCGACTTTGCGGCAGGGGATTTCCGCCAGCGCGTCTTCGGAGCCGTGCATGCGGGTGTTCATCAACTGGCCGCCGTCGCCGCCCTGGATCTTGATGACAAAATCCTCGCCGTATTCGAACAGGCACAGGGCACCGCCGTTGCCAGGAATGGGAGCGGTGTCGAGCAGGACGAAACGTTTCATGGGGTTCTCTTGAAAAGATTGGGCATCGGGGAAGGCAAACGGGCGCCGTTGGGAGTAGCCTGCAAGCAGACAACAAGGTCAACGGAGCCCTTGATGAAGCGCACCATTCTAACGGTCATTGCCCTGGCCGCGCTCTCGATAACTGCAGTGTCGGCCCAGGAACTGCAAAGCCTTCCGACCAGCCCGACGCCGCTGCCCGGTTCGCCCGGCACGGCGACGCCGACACCGTACCCACAGATCACCCCCAACAGCATTCCCAAGGTCGGCCCCGGCAGTGGAGGGCCACCCTTGTTGCCGCCGATCGAGAAGCCTGTGCCGCCAACGAGGGATCAGCCGGTACCGGGTATCGAACCCAACGTTCCGAAGGTCAAGTCGCCGGGTGGTTAGACCTGTTGCGCGAGCAATTGGCCATCGGCCATGCGCAGGCGCTTGGACAGGGACACGGCCAGGGCGCGGATGATCTTGGCGGCGATTTTGGGCGCGTCGTTGAGCATTTTTTCCAGCGAATCCTTGCCCAGGTTCAGCAATTGGCAGTGGCTGGCAGCCACGCAACTGGCCGAGCGGCGCTCGCCATCGAGCACGGCCATTTCACCGAAGGCCCGGCCACTGCGCAGGGTGGTCATGGTCACCCGTTGCCCGTCGCTGTTGGTTTTCTGCACCGCGACCTGGCCGGTGTGGATGATGCACATGAAACTGCCGGCATCGCCTTCGTGGAAAATCACTTCGCCCTCGGCCACCGTGCTGATGCTGAAATAGCCGGAAGCCGCCGCGAAATCGGCCGGCAGCAGTTGCGCGAACAGGCCACAGTCCATCAGCCAGTCGCGGATTTCATTGTTCAACAGGGTCGGTTCTGACATGTGCTCACGGTCTTTTTATTGTTGCTGATATCAATTTTTCACACCCCCCTGTAGGAGCGGACTTGTCCCGCGCGGCGTTCCGACGATGGCGGTGTGTCAGATAAATGTTTGTGTCTGACACACCGCCATCGCGGGCAAGCCCGCTCCTACAGGGGACGGGCATTGCTCGCAGTTAAGACCTGCCCATCAGGCCAAGTTCCTCACTCAATCCCCAAAACCTCGAAAACAAACGCGTATTCGAGCGCTACGTCACGCAATCCCTGGTAGCGGCCGCTCATCCCGCCGTGGCCGGCGCCCAGTTCGGTTTTGAGCAGCAGCGGGTTGTCGTCGGTTTTACTGGCGCGCAATTTTGCCACCCACTTGGCCGCTTCCCAATACTGGACGCGGCTGTCGTTGTAGCCGGCGATCACCAGGGTTGCCGGATACGCCTGTGCGGTGACGTTTTCGTACGGTGCGTAGGCCTTGATCCGATCATAAACGTCCGGCTCTTCGGGATTGCCCCACTCGTCGTATTCCGTGACGGTCAGTGGCAGGTCCGGGTCGAGCATGGTGTTCAGTACGTCGACGAACGGCACTTCGGCAATCGCCACGCCGAACAACTCCGGGCGCATGTTGAGCACCGCGCCGATCAGCAGGCCGCCGGCACTGCCGCCACTGATCGCCAGCTGCGGCGATGTGGTGAAACCGTTGGCGATCAGGTGCTCGGCGCAGGCGATGAAGTCGCTGAAGGTGTTGTGCTTGTGTTCCTGCTTGCCGGCGCGGTACCAGGCTTCACCCAGTTCGCCGCCGCCACGCACGTGGGCAATGGCGAACGCCACGCCGCGATCAAGCAGGCTCAGGCGCGCGTGGGAGAACCACGGGTCGAGGCTCTGGCCGTATGCGCCGTAGCCGTACAGGTAAAGCGGCGTCGGTTTGCCCAGGGCTTCGCGCTTGACCACCAGGCTGATCGGCACCTGGGTGCCGTCCGGCGCGGTCGCCCACAGACGCTGGCTGACGTAGGCATCGGCGTCGAACGGGCCGAGCACCGGGGTTTGTTTCAGGACGGTCTGGTCGCCATTGACCAGCTCCAGTTGGCGAATCTGCGCCGGGCGGTTCAGCGCCTCGTAGCGCAGACGGATGCGCTCGCTTTCAAATTCCAGGCTGTTCTGCACGTGCAGGCTGTAGGCCGCGTCCGGCAATTGCACGCGATAACTCGGCAAATCCTGTGGGTGCACTTCGATGATCGGCAGGCCGCCTTCGCGCAGGCTCAGGGTCATGGCCCCGGCATTGAGGCTCATGCCCTCGATCATGGTGCTGTCGCTGTGGGCAATCAGCTCGCGCCAACTGGCTTCGGTGGGCGCCACGCCGGTATCGACGGCGGTGTACAGGGCGAAGTTGATGCCGTCGCGGTTGCTGCGGATGAACCAGGTCCATTGGCCGTCGAGCGCGCCGTGGTCGACGTCGTATTCATGATCCTCGACCCTGGGTGCGATGCAGGTAAAGGCCTGCTGCGGCTGCGAGGCGTCGAGCACCCAGATTTCGCTGGTGGTCTTGCTGCCCAGGGCCAGCAGCAGTTGCTGCTCGGAGCTGGAACGGTAGCAGTGCATGAAGAAGCGGCCGTCGGGCTCATGGAACACTTCTTCGGCCGCTGTGCCGTCCAGCCGGTAGCGGAACAGCTTGTGCGGGCGATGGGTGTCGTCCAGTTCGCCGAAAAACAGGGTCAGGCTGTCGTTGGCCCAGGTCATGCTGCCGTCGCAGTCCTGGAACTCCAGTTCGCTGACACGACCGTCGGACAATTCCTTGACGAACAGGGTGTAGATCTCATCGCCCGTGGAGTCGATGCTGTAGGCCAGGCGCTGGTGGTCCGGGCTGATGCTGAAGGCGCCGAGGGAAAAGAACCCGCCGTTGGCCAGTTCGTTCGGGTCCAGCAGCAGTTGTTCGCGGCTTTCGTCCAGTTGCAGGCTGTCGTCGTCCGGGCGCGGGCAGCGATAGTGCCGGGCGTACTCGTCGCCGGCGGTGGTGCGCGTGTAATACAGGTACGGGCCCCAGGGGGACGGCAGCGACAGATCGGTTTCGAGGATCCGGCCCTTGATCTCTTCGAACAGCGTCTCGCGCAGCCCGGCCTGGTTGGCGGTTTGCGCTTCCTGATAGCTGTTTTCGGCTTTCAGGTAGTCGAGTACCGCGTCGGTGTCGCGTTCCTGCAGCCAGGCATACGGGTCAACGCCTGGGGCCTTGTGGGCAATGGGGGCGGATGGGGACATGTGTGGCTCTCGAAAATAAGGTTAATGCCCCCCTTGTAGGAGCGAGCTTGCTCGCGATGCGGTGTGTCAGCAGTAAAGATGCGGACCGGTGTACCGCTATCGCGAGCAAGCTCGCTCCTACAGGGGCGTGCGGCCTGATGGTATTGGGACAAGCCTGGCGTGCGAAAAGTCGTTACTATAAGCGCCTATTTGCTTGCCTTGCCATGGACACCATGACCGAGAACGACTATCTGATCGCTTGGGGCCTTTACGCCTTCGCCGCCTTGGGCTGCCTGTTGGTGTGGATGCGCATCACCCGCTGGATGTGGCGCTGGTTGCGCGAGCCGCTGCGCGTGCTGGGCGCGGTGCTGCTGTTCAGCCCGACGATCATTGACCCGGTGAAGGAAAAAGTCGCCCCGGCCATCGCCATTACCGCCCTGGACCTCGCGTTCAAGGTCGGCAACAACGCCTGGCGGGCGATCTCCGACCTGTTCATGTACGGCATGATTGCCTTTGGTATCTATCTGGTGTTCGTGGCGATCCGTTTCCCTATCGAGCGCGCTTCCCGGGCTCGCAAGGAGCGGGCCGAGGCCGCCAAGGCCGCGGCGCGCGCCGACGAACCGGACGATGACCAACCCTTCGGCGGTGCCGGCGATGACCGTTATGGCCGCCCACCCGTGCCGAGCAACCCGCAGCGCATGCGGGTCGAGCCGCGTTTGTAAACTGCCAGCGCCTTACAGAGAGTCCGAGCATGTGTGAGTTATTGGGCATGAGCGCCAATGTCCCGACCGACATCGTGTTCAGTTTTACCGGGCTGATGCAGCGCGGCGGGCGCACCGGCCCGCACCGTGATGGCTGGGGCATCGCGTTCTACGAAGGGCGTGGCCTGCGTCTGTTCCAGGACCCGGCGGCGAGCAGCGAGTCGGAAGTGGCCAACCTGGTGCAGCGTTATCCGATCAAGAGCGAAGTGGTGATCGGGCACATCCGCCAGGCCAACGTCGGCAAGGTCTGCCTGTCCAATACCCACCCGTTCGTGCGCGAACTGTGGGGGCGCAACTGGTGTTTTGCGCACAATGGCCAGTTGGCCGACTTTCAACCGATCACCAGCTTCTACCGCCCGGTCGGCGATACCGACAGCGAGGCGGCGTTCTGCGATTTGCTCAATCGAGTGCGCGCCGCCTTCCCGGAACCGGTGGAGATCGAAGCACTGCTGCCGGACCTGGTGGCCGCCTGTGCCGAATACCGCAGCAAGGGCGTGTTCAACTGCCTGCTCAGCGATGGCGACTGGCTGTTCTGCTACTGCTCGACCAAACTGGCGCAGATCACCCGTCGCGCACCGTTCGGCCCGGCGCGCCTGAAGGACGTCGATGTGATCGTCGACTTCCAGGCCGAGACCACGCCCAACGATGTGGTCACGGTGATTGCCACCGAACCCCTGACTGAAAACGAAACCTGGACCCGCTACGAGCCGGGCCAATGGAGCCTGTGGCGACGTGGTGAATGCGTCAGCCAGGGCAAGACCGAATAAAGGACGCTCTCATGTTGCTCAGTTATCTACGGCTGGTGTTGTTCGCGGCGGGCCTGTTGATCGGTGTCCAGGTGCCGGGGTTCATCAATGACTACGCCAAGCGAATCGAGGCCCACCTGATCGAGGCGCAGGCCAGCCTGAGCGGGTTCCAGAACACCGCCAATCAGTTTTTCAAGGGTGACATGCAGGCGCTGGTCGCCCATTACCGCGCCAGCGAAGACCCGATCTTTCGCAGCGACGCCGACAGCCTGAGCAACCTGCTGACCCGGCAAGTGGCCCTGGATAAACAGTTCCAGGCCATGCAGGGCCCTTGGTACATCCGCTTCCTGCAAGTGGTGCTGGCCGCCGACCCGGACATTCGCAAGGAAACCTGGAACGGCTACAGCTACCAGATTCTGCTGACCCCGGAGGCGATGATCTGGGGAATGAGCGGCGCCTTGCTGCTGTCGTTCGGCATCGAGTGCCTGTTCCGCCTGATCGACTGGGTCGTGCTGGGCGGCCGCCGCATGCGCCAGAGCCGGCCGATCGAAGACCGGGATGTGCGTGGGTTGCAGTGATGCTCAGCAATTGAAGTAAAACTGTGGGAGCGAGCCTGCTCGCGATAGCGGTATATCCGTAATCAAGATGGTAACGGATACTGCGCAATCGCGAGCAGGCTCGCTCCCACAGGAGATTTAACTCAGCGTGCCAGCACGATGTAGTTTTCCCCCACCCGACTCGCGTAGTCCGCCAGCACCTGCTGACACAACGCCACAATTTCCTCGACCCATTCCACCCCGGTCCGCCACGACACCACGACCTGCAAATCCGGTGGGCGCTGGTCGATGGCCAGCAGGGTCAAGTCCCCGCGCGCCAGTTCTTCGGCCACCAGCACCGGTGGCAACGCCCCGATGCCGAAACCGTCACGCAACAAGCGGGTAATCGCCGACACCGAGTTCACGCAGTTCAGCTTCGGTGCGATCACGCCATTGGCCTGCATCAGCGCGAGCACTTCCTGATGCGGGTGAGAGTTTTTCGAGTAGGTGATGATGCGTTCGTTGCCCAGGTCGGCGACACCTGAGTATTCGCGGTTGTACAGGGAGTTGCTGGCGGCGATCCAGCCCATCGGGTGGCTGGCCAGTTCCAGGCTGCGCACGCTTTCCTGGCGTAACAGATCGGTTTGCAAAGCCACATCGAGAAAGCCTTTTTGCAGCTGATCGCAGAGATTCAGCGAGGTATCGGCCACCAGTTCGATGTCCACCAGCGGATAGCGCTCGGTCATTTGCGCCACCAACGGGCTCAGCCAGGTGTGAATCACCGTGTCCATGACGCCGATGCGCACCCGGCCGACCTTGCTGGAGCGGGTCTCGATCGACTGCTTCAGCGCCTGCATGGTGTCCATCATCTGCTCGGCATGTTCGAGCACTTTCAAGCCTTCGGGCGTCAGGCTCACGCCCCGCGAATCACGCAGGAACAGCTTCACCCCCAGCTCGCTTTCGAGCACGGCGATGCGGCTGGAAATCGACGCCTGGGTGGTGAACAGCTTGTCTGCGGTCAGGCGAAAGCTCTTGAGTCGGGCGACCCAGACGAAGGTCTCGAGAAACTTGAGGTTCATGGGGCTCGCTCGGGGGGATAAATTTTTCTTATGTCTGGAGCGGGATTTTACTCGTTGGACGCAAAAGGTCTGCGCGTCCAACAATCGGCCCATCCGGTTCCCACGATAGGCGTCGTCGGGGCTCAGAACAATACCAATAAAATCAGCGCGGAGATTTGCCATGAGTGCGCCCGACACCACCGCCATCCCGAAAACCACGGCTCGTCCGGGACCTTTCGACTGGTACCGCAACATCAATCAGCAGGAACGTCGCACCTTCTGGAGCTGCAAGATCGGCTACGGCCTGGACGGCATGGACACCCAGATGCTCAGCTTCGTGGTGCCAACCCTGATTGCGATGTGGGGCATCACCACCGGCCAGGCCGGGTTGATCCACACCAGCACCCTGATCGCCTCGGCCATTGGTGGCTGGGTGGCCGGGATTCTGTCCGACCGCATCGGCCGCGTGCGCACCCTGCAACTGACGGTCCTGTGGTTCGCCTTTTTCACCTTTCTCTGCGGTTTCGCCCAGAGCTACGAACAACTGCTGATCGCCCGTACCCTGATGGGCTTCGGCTTTGGCGGGGAGTGGACCGCCGGTGCGGTGCTGATCGGTGAAGTCATTCGCGCCAAGGACCGTGGCAAGGCCGTGGGCATGGTGCAATCCGGCTGGGCACTGGGGTGGGGGCTGACCGCGATCCTGTATGCCCTGCTGTTCTCGGTGTTGCCGCCGGAGGACGCCTGGCGCGCGCTGTTCATCCTTGGCATTGTCCCGGCGGTTTTCGTGATCTTCGTTCGCCGGCTGGTCAAGGACCCGGAAATCTACCGGGAGGCCAAGGCCAAGGAAGCCCCGAGCAATCCGTCGAAGTTTTACGAGATCTTCGCCCCCGGCATGCTCTTCACCACGATTCGTGCCTCGCTGCTGACCACCGGTGCGCTGGGCGGCTATTACGCGATCACGTCCTGGTTGCCGACCTTCCTGAAGAATGAACGGGGCCTGAGTGTCCTCAACACCAGCGGTTATCTGGCGATGGTGATCATTGGGTCCTACGTCGGTTATGTCATCAGTGCCTATTTGACCGACCTGCTCGGGCGCAAGAAGAACTTCATCCTGTTCGCGGTCGGCTCGTTCACCATCGTGCTGCTGTATACGCAATTGCCGGTCAGCAATGGCGTGATGCTGTGGCTGGGCTTTCCCCTGGGCTTTTTTGCCTCGGGGATCTTCAGTGGCATGGGCGCGTTTCTCACCGAGCTGTTTCCGACACGGATTCGTGGTTCAGGGCAGGGCTTTTGCTACAACATCGGCCGGGCGCTGGCGGCGTTGTTCCCCCTGTTGATCGGCTTGCTCAGCCAGAAGGTACCGCTGAGTGTCGGCATTGGCGCATTTGCGGCGGTGTCCTACGGGGTGGTGATCCTGGCTGCCCTGAGCCTGCCGGAAACCCGTGGCAAGCAACTCGACGCCCAGTAACTGATAATCTGCGGGCTTGTCTGAGAGAAAAGCCTCGCAGCTGAAAAGAACAAAGCCTACAGGAGTGTTCACAGTGAACCGCCTGCTACTGAACTGCGATATCGGCGAGAGCTTCGGCAGCTGGACCATGGGTCTGGACGCCGAGGTCATGCCCTTCATCGACTGCGCCAACGTTGCCTGCGGGTTCCATGCCGGCGACCCGAGCATCATGCGCAAGACCGTCAACCTGGCGCTGAACCATGGCGTGCAGATCGGCGCGCACCCGGCCTATCAGGACCTGGTGGGGTTCGGTCGTCGCTCCATGGCCTACACCGCCCAGGAACTGCAAGACATCCTGCACTACCAGATTGGCGCCCTCGATGGCCTGTGCCGGGCGCAGGGCGGGCGTGTCAGCTACGTCAAGCCACACGGGGCGATGTACAACGACATGATGGCCAACCCGGCGCAATTGCGTGCCGTGCTGCAAGCCGTGGCGGCTTACGATTCGACATTGCCGCTGATGCTGATGGCTACCCGCGACAACAGCGCGGCGCAGCAACTGGGGGACGAGTACGGCGTGACCCTGTGGTTCGAAGCCTTCGCTGACCGGGCCTACGACAGTGCCGGCCGGCTGGTTTCGCGACAACTGCCGGGCGCCGTGCACCATGATGCTGACACGATCATTGCCCAGGCTTTGAAGATTGCCCGCGGTGAACCGCTTACCGCCAGTGACGGCAGCGCCTTGCACTTGCAGGCCAACACCCTGTGCGTGCATGGCGACAACGCCAGCTCGGTGGCGGCGGTGCGCAGTATCCGTGAAGCCCTCGATGAGTTGCGCGCATCATGAAACTGCGCATCGAAGTAGTGGCGCTGGATTGCCTGATGGTGCGGCTGTTCGATGAGATCGCCGAAAGCAACATGCCGTGGATGCTCGCCGCCAGCGAAAACCTGCGGGTGGCCTTTGCCGGGCAACTCATCGACCTGGTGCCGTCCTACACGACGCTGATGGTGCATTACGACCTGAATGCCTTGAGCCCAACCCAGGCACGGGCGTTGATCGCCGAGGCGCTGATCGACCTGTCGCCCAACACCCGCCGCAGTGGCCAGTGCCATGTGCTGCCGGTCTGGTATGACCTGAGCGTCGGCCCGGAGTTGGAGCTGTTGGCCAAACGCAGCACGTTGACGGTGGATGAAGTGATCCGCCGTCACAGCGAACGGGAATATCAGGTATTCGCCCTGGGTTTCGCACCGGGCTTTGCCTTCATGGGACTGGTGGAGGAAGCGCTCGCGGCACCGCGCCTGAGTACCCCGCGCAAGAAAGTGGCGGCGGGCAGCGTAGGCATCGCCGAGCGGCAAACCGCCGCTTATCCGGCCGTGTCTCCGGGCGGCTGGAACCTGATCGGGCGTACACCGGCGCGCTTGTTCGACCGTGATCGCGAGGGCTACAGCCTGATGCAACCGGGCGACACCGTGCGTTTCGCCCCGATCAGCCATGCCGAGTTCATTAACCTGGGCGGCGACGACACCCCCTTGGAGGCGCAGGCATGAGCCGTCTTTCGATTGAAGCGAGCACGCCGTTGTGCCTGTTGCAGGATGCCGGCCGATTTGGCGTACGACACCTGGGCGTAACCCAGGGCGGCGGGCTGGATTGGCGCTCGCAGGCGTGGGCCAACTGGTTGCTGGGTAACCGGCTGGATGCGGCGGTGATCGAGATCACCCTGGGCGGATTTACCGTGCTGGCCGAAGAGGATTGCCTGCTGGCGCTGGCAGGCGCGGACCTGGGCGCGCAACTGGATGGCCAGGCGCTGGCACCGTGGCGCAGTTTCAAGGTGCGCAAGGGCCAGCGTTTGCAATTTACCCAGCCGTTGCTGGGGGCTCGTGCCTATCTGGCGGCGCCGGGCGGCTTTGATGCACCGCAGGTGCTGGGCAGTTGTGCGACGGTGGTGCGCGAGGAACTGGGTGGGCTGGACGGCAGGGGGCAGGCGCTGGTCAAGGGCGCCTCATTGAGCTACTCCGTCGACGCGCCGCTGCTGGTGCGCGAGTTGCCAGCCGGGCAGGTGCCGGATTTGCAGCGCGATGCACCGCTGGACTTGATCCTCGGGGCACAGATCGGCGAGTTCAGTGGCCAGAGCCTGTTCGATGCGTTCAACAGCCCCTGGACCCTCGACAGCCGAGCCGATCGTATGGGCATACGCTTGCTGGGGCCGGCGTTGACCTACCAGGGCAAGCCGATGATCTCCGAAGGGATCCCGCTGGGCGCGGTGCAGGTGCCGCCGGACGGGCAGCCGATCGTGTTGCTCAATGACCGCCAGACCATCGGCGGTTATCCACGCCTGGGGGCGCTCACGCCATTGGCGCTGGCGCGGCTGGCGCAGTGCCTGCCGGGGGCGCAGGTGCGGTTGCGGCCGGTGGTGCAGGAGGTTGCGCATCGGGAGCAGGTTGAGTATTTGAGGCGTTTTTCCTACGGCTAAAAGCATCGCGAGCAAGCTCGCTCCTACAGAGGTTTTGCTGACCATCTGTAGGAGCGGGCTTGCCCGCGATGGCGTCACATCAGGCACCACAAAACTACTTGGAAAGAAACCGCATCCCTTCCTCCAACCCCCGCAACGTCAGCGGGTACATCTGGTCCTCGATCAGGTCGCGCACGATGTTGGTCGATGAGGTGTAGCCCCAGGTGTCTTTCGGATACGGGTTGATCCAGATGAGCTTCTTGTACTTCTCCATGAAGCGCTGCATCCACACGTAGCCGGCTTCCTCGTTCCAATGTTCGACGCTGCCGCCCGGCTGGGTGATTTCGTAGGGCGCCATGGCGGCGTCACCGATGAAGATCACTTTGTAGTCGGCGCCGTACTTGTGCAGCAGGTCCATGGTCGAGGTGCGCTCGGAGGTGCGGCGCATGTTGTTTTTCCACACCGATTCATAAATGAAGTTGTGGAAGTAGAAGTACTCCAGGTGCTTGAACTCGGTCTTGCAGGCCGAGAACAGCTCTTCGCAGGTCTTCACATGGGCGTCCATCGACCCGCCGATGTCGAACAGCAACAACAGCTTGACCGTATTGCGCCGCTCCGGGCGCATCTGGATGTTCAGAAGGCCCGCATCCTTGGCGGTGTGGTCGATGGTGCCGTCGATATCCAGCTCTTCGGCCGCACCCTGGCGGGCGAACTTGCGCAGGCGGCGCAGGGCGACCTTGATGTTGCGCGTACCCAGCTCCACCGAGTCGTCGAGGTTCTTGTACTCACGCTGGTCCCAGACCTTGACCGCCTTGCCCTGGCGCTTGCCGGCATCGCCGACGCGGATGCCTTCTGGGTTGAACCCGCCGGAACCGAACGGGCTGGTGCCGCCGGTGCCGATCCATTTGTTGCCGCCGGCGTGGCGTTCCTTCTGTTCTTCCAGGCGTTTCTTGAATTCTTCGATGAGCTTGTCCAGGCCACCCAGGGACTGGATCGCCGCCCGTTCTTCATCGGTCAGCGAACGCTCGAATTCCTTGCGCAGCCAGTCTTCGGGAATCAGCGCCTCGAGGTGGTCGTCGAGCTTTTCCAGGCCGTTGAAGTAGGCGCCGAAGGCCCGGTCGAACTTGTCGAAGTGCCGTTCGTCCTTCACCAGGATGGCCCGGGCCAGGTAGTAGAACTCGTCCATGTCGGCGAAGGTCACGCGCTGTTTCAGCGCGTTGATCAGGTCCAGCAGCTCACGCACCGAGACCGGCACCTTGGCGGCACGCATTTCATTGAACAGGTTGAGCAACATGGCGTCAGCCCCTTTTCACCAGTGCTTAGCGAGTGCCGCGGCGGCTCATGAAGGCCAGGCGCTCGAGCAGTTGCACGTCCTGTTCGTTTTTCACCAGGGCACCTGCCAGCGGCGGGATGGCCTTGGTCGGATCGCGTTCGCGCAGCACGGCTTCGCCGATGTTGTCGGCCATCAGCAGTTTGAGCCAGTCCACCAGTTCGGAGGTGGATGGCTTTTTCTTCAGGCCCGGGACCTTGCGCACGTCGAAGAACACGTCCAGCGCTTCGCTGACCAGGTCTTTCTTGATGTCCGGGTAGTGCACGTCGACGATCTTCTGCAGCGTGGTGCGATCCGGGAAGGCGATGTAGTGGAAGAAGCAGCGGCGCAGGAAGGCGTCCGGCAGCTCTTTTTCGTTGTTGGAAGTAATGATGATGATCGGCCGCTGCTTGGCCTTGATGGTCTCGTCGATCTCGTAGACGTAGAACTCCATCTTGTCGAGCTCTTGCAGCAGGTCGTTGGGGAACTCGATGTCGGCTTTGTCGATTTCGTCGATCAGCAGGATCACCCGCTCCTCGGACTCGAACGCCTCCCACAGCTTGCCCTTTTTCAGGTAGTTGCGGACATCGTGGACCTTTTCGTTGCCCAGTTGCGAATCACGCAGGCGGCTGACCGCGTCGTACTCGTAGAGGCCCTGGTGCGCCTTGGTGGTCGACTTGATGTGCCAGGTGATCAGCCGCGCACCGAAGGATTCGGCCAGTTGCTCGGCCAGCATGGTCTTGCCGGTGCCGGGCTCGCCCTTGACCAGCAGCGGACGCTCCAGGGTGATGGCGGCGTTGACCGCCAGCTTCAGGTCATCGGTGGCGACGTAGGCCTGGGTGCCTTCGAACTTCATCTGCTAATCCTCGAACGGTAAAGCCGGCCTGACGGGGCAGGGCGGGGCGCAATAATCAAGTACCCGACTATAACGCGCAGGCCGGTCGACTGTGAACGCAGACGGCTTATTCAGTCTCTGAATGGAGCGTCACATCTTGACTCAGTCTCGGCGGCTTGCCAGTATTGAGCTATCGCCATTTTGGCGATAGCTTGCGATTCATGTCTACTAAATACCGATTTCGCGATACGTACCGCATTCAACTGCGTGAACGTGACCATCCGCCACCCCATGTCCATCTGGTCGGGGGCGGGCTGGATGTCGTGCTCAGCCTGGAAACCGTCGAAGTGACCATGGGCCGGGCACCGCCGTTGATCATCAAGGAAGCCCTGGATTGGGTCCGCGCCCATCAGGTGCAACTGCTGCAGGAGTGGAAACGATGTTACCCATGAAACGGCCACGGCTATCGGCGGTGCAGGCGCTGCCCGACAACCGCCTGGCGCTGACGTTTATCGACGGCCAGCAACTGACCCTCGACCTGAGCCGTGATCTGCGAGCCTATCCAGGGTTGCAGCCGTTGTTGGCGCCCGGGGCGTTCGAAGGGGCGGCCCTTGGTGATGATGGCTGGAGTGTGGAATGGCCCGAACAGGACATCCAGATCGGCGCAGACACGCTGTATCTAGATGCGCTGGCGCAGAATGCCACGGACGAAAACACCCGGATCTTCATCGACTGGCGTGCCCGCACCGGCCTGCCGCTCAATCAGGCGGCGCAGGCGCTGGGGGTCAGCACTCGCAGTATCACCCGTTACAGCAGTGGTCGCGAGGCGGTACCCCGCTCTCTGGCGCTGGCCTGCCTCGGTTGGGATTTCTTGCAGCAGCAGGCCAACGCAGCGCAGGCGGCCGAGGAAATCGGGCGCTACAGCGTTTTCCCCAAGGCTTAACCGGCTTGCGGTTTGGGTCGTTCATAGCGGGCGTTAAAAGCCTGGATGAAACCGTTGCGTAAAATCTGCAAAAACGCCTGGAACGCGCTGATGTCCTGGCGGTGCACGTTGCCGCTCAACTCCACCCGCGTGGCAAACTGATTCTTGCCCTGGTTTTTCAGTACGGTTTCGGAAGCTCCGACGATGGCTTCCCAGATCGAGCGGAACACGCCCTTGTCCTTGTTCTCCACGTCCTGTTGCCAGTTGAACACATCGACATCCTTCAACAGGGGTTTGATGTACCCGCTCAATTGCGCCTTTTTCGCCTGTGCCTCGATCACCACGTCACCGTGGCCGGCGTTGAAGTCGAACTTGCCGTAGGCCGAGGCGAAATCGTTCACGCGCTTGAGTTCGATGTCCCTGGCCCGCAGGCGGAACTGGAAGTCTTCGAAATTGCTCAGCGGGTCGAAGGTTGCGCTGGTTTCCAGGGGCGCGTGTCCCAGCAGCAACGCTTTGCCATCGAAGCGCGCATCGCGCTTGCCCTCCTTGTCGACCACGTTGGTCAGGTTGTAGATGCTCGCGTTGACGTCGGTGGCGTTCATGTTGACGGGCGGCTTCGAGTTGAAGTTGCGAAAGCTGATCTTGCCGTCGTAAATGCGCACTTCGTCGAGGGTGATGGGTAACAGCTTGCCCAATTGAGCACGCCAGTCCGTGCCTTCACCGGTTTGCGAGTTCTGCTTGTTGGCGCCGCCGTCGACGAAATTCACCTGCGGGTTGAAGAACTGCACCTTGGCCACGACGGCGTGGTCGTACAGCAGCGAGTGCCAACTGACGGCCAGGTCGATCAACGGCGCCTCGACGAAGGGGACCGGGACCTTGCCATCGACCTTGATGATTTCCAGGCCGTTGATCTTGTAAGCACCGCGCCACCAGGCGAGATCCACGTCGGTGATCTGGCCGCGGTAATCGCCCATGTCGGCGAGTTTGCCATTCAGGTAATCGCGGACCATATAGGGCAGGGCGATGTGCAAAGCGACCAGACAGACAACGAGGCCAACGAGGATCCATAAGGGCCAGCTGTAACGACGTTTCATGATGGCAAATCTCTGGCGATGTAATGCATTGACTGTAATGGCTAGCGGACGTTCGACCTGACTGGACGAGCACCGGCAACAGGCATACCGTGATGGGCTAAATCAATGCTGTATCAAGGACCCGGTCATGAGTCGTATTTTTGCTGACAACGCCCATTCCATCGGTAATACCCCGCTGGTGCAGATCAACCGCATCGCGCCACGTGGCGTGACCATCCTGGCCAAGATCGAGGGGCGCAACCCGGGTTATTCGGTCAAGTGCCGGATCGGCGCGAACATGATCTGGGACGCTGAGAGCAGCGGCAAACTCAAGCCAGGCATGACCATTGTCGAGCCCACTTCGGGCAATACCGGCATTGGCCTGGCGTTCGTCGCGGCCGCGCGCGGCTACAAGCTGATTCTGACCATGCCTTCGTCCATGAGCATCGAGCGCCGCAAGGTGCTCAAGGCGCTGGGCGCCGAGCTGGTGTTGACCGAGCCGGCCAAAGGCATGAAGGGCGCGATTGAGAAGGCCACCGAGATCGTCGCTGGCGACCCGTCCCGTCACTTCATGCCGGCGCAATTCGACAACCCGGCCAACCCGGCCATCCATGAGAAAACCACAGGTCCGGAAATCTGGAACGACACCGACGGCGCGGTCGATGTGCTGGTGGCGGGCGTGGGCACCGGCGGAACCATCACCGGGGTTTCTCGGTATATCAAGAATACTCAGGGCAAACCAATTGTGTCGGTGGCGGTCGAGCCGGTGGTGTCGCCGGTGATCACCCAGGCGCTGGCAGGCGATGAAATCAAGCCAAGCCCGCACAAGATCCAGGGCATCGGTGCCGGTTTTGTGCCGAAGAACCTCGATCTGTCGATGGTCGACCGCGTCGAGCTGGTCAGCGACGAAGAGTCCAAGGCCATGGCCCTGCGCCTGATGCAGGAAGAAGGGATTCTGTGCGGTATTTCCTGCGGTGCGGCGATGGCCGTGGCTGCGCGTCTGGCCGAAACCCCGGAGATGCAGGGCAAGACCATCGTGGTGATTTTCCCGGACTCCGGTGAGCGCTACCTGTCGAGCATGCTGTTCAGTGACCTGTTCACCGATCAGGAGAACCAGGCTTAAGCGCGCGTGTCACTCGTCTGACAGAGGGGCTGGCCGAGGTCAGCCCCCGTTCAGGAGGCTTATGTTAATAAAGGTTTTATTACACAATCCTCAACACTGAATGTTGAGTCGGGCGGGTTTTTCCCAAGGCCTGTAGTGCTTATCATGGCTGGCTGCCGCGCCGGGTACATGGCGTTGTGCAAAGTTGTTTATTTTCAAGGAGTTGTGGATGACCTTTTCCTTTGCCGTGAAGGCTTCGCTGTTGCTGCTGTTTTTGGGCAGCACACTGTATGTGCATTTGCGCGGCAAGGCGCGTTTGCCGGTCTTGCGCCAATTCGTCAACCACTCGGCGCTGTTTGCGCCCTACAACGCCCTGATGTACCTGTTTTCCGCCGTGCCTTCCCGGCCTTATCTGGATCGCAGCAAATTCCCTGAACTGGATGTGCTCAAGGACAACTGGCAGGTCATCCGCGAGGAGGCGATGCACCTGTTCGACGAGGGCTACATCCGCGCCGCTGAGAAGAACAACGACGCCGGTTTCGGCTCGTTCTTCAAGAAAGGCTGGAAACGTTTTTACCTCAAGTGGTACGACAAACCCCTGCCATCGGCCGAAACCCTGTGCCCGAAAACCGTGGCCCTGGTCAGCAGCATCCCCAACGTCAAGGGCGCCATGTTCGCGTTGCTGCCGGGCGGCAGCCACTTGAACCCGCACCGCGACCCGTTCGCCGGCTCCCTGCGTTATCACCTCGGGCTGTCGACGCCCAACTCCGACGATTGCCGCATCTTCGTCGATGGCCAGGTGTACGCCTGGCGCGATGGCGATGACGTGATGTTCGACGAGACCTACGTGCATTGGGTGAAGAACGAAACCGAGCAGACCCGGGTGATCCTGTTCTGCGACATCGAGCGCCCATTGAGCAATCGCCTGATGACCAGCATCAATCGCCGGGTCAGCGCATTCCTGGGGCGCGCCACCGCACCGCAGAACCTCGACGATGAGCGCGTCGGCGGGATCAACCAGGCCTACGCTTGGAGCAAGCGTTTCAGCGACAAGACCAGCTCGGTGGTCAAACAGTGGAAACGCCGCAACCCCAAGGCCTATCGCGTACTGCGGCCGGTGCTGGCGGTGGTGGTACTGACGCTGCTGGGGTACTGGCTGTTCGGGTGATTGCATCCGCATTATGAAAAAACCGCTCACTGGGAGCGGTTTTTTTTGCCCGTTTTCAGGGGCGGCCGGCGAGCAGGTTGGGTTCTTCGCCTTCGATGCCCGTGACGAGTAATTGAAGAAGGCGGCGTTGGCTCGCCGTCAGTTCTCCCGCCACTGCTTTGCTTTGCGCAACATGAGCGTTTTTCCTTGTGGAAGATTTTTTGATTGTTCTGCGCATATTCCCTCCACCGCTGGTCATCAATTGAACAGTCTTCAAAATACAAGGTTCTCCAAAGTTTTGACAAGTCGGCCTTCGCGATCGAATTCAAAGCCAAGTTGCCGATAGATCGAAACTGCTCCCGCCCGTGGTTCCTGGATTTCGAGCAAACCGGCGCCTATGACCTGTGCATATTGCTCAACCACGATCATCGTGAGCGTTGCGATACGCCCCTTCAAGGGATGTGCGCTCCCCGGATTTCCTTCCAATCGCACGATACGGATTCGTTGCCGGCTGTTATTCGGGTTCGCGAAACACAGCCCACACAGCTCGGAGTTGAACCAGATGGCAAGGTCCAGGGCCAGTGGCTCCCGTGCCTTCCACTCGATGACCTCATGCCATGAGAAATGCGGATCCTCCCACTGGTCAAAAGCAGTCAACGCTTGCATATCAATCGGCTCAAAGCGCACATTCGACAAGTCCACAGCTGCGGAGTCAGTTTCGACGCGCAGAAGTTGTACAACGCTCGAAACAGCCTGTTTTCTCGCCTGTGATTTGTACAATTGATACCGAAGATAAGCCCGTTCCCTTGGCATGTGATCCCGTGCATTCCCTGTCCTCGCTGGACGCTGCTGTGAATCCCAAGCCTAGGTAACTGTGTGCTTTACGTCTTTACTGGCCCTTTGTCCAAGTCATTGCAATTGTTGTCAGGCGCTGGATCGTCGGCTTGGTGCATGGCGCCAGGCCTTTTTTCATTTGCTCAGGGCATGCTCGGCCCGCACTGAATTCATGAACGCCTGCATGGCAGACGATTGAATGCGATGGCGCCGGGTGATCAAGCCATAAGGCGGCAGACGCGCCTCGAACTTGATCGGCAGCACCGCCAGCAGGTCGCGGCCGGGGTAGTCCTCGACCACCGAAACCGGGGTGACGCCGAGCATGTCGGTCTGCTGGATGAGCGACAGCAAGGTCATGATCGAGGTGGTTTCGACGATGCTGCTGGGGATGTCGACCCGTGCGTTGTGGAACACCTGGTTGATGATCGCGCGCATCGGGCTGGGTTGCTGTTGCAGCACCCAGGTCATGTTCTGCAGTTCGGCCCAGCTCAGGTGTTTCTCGTTCGCCAGCGGGTTTTGCGCACTGGCGATCACGCACAGCGCCTCTTCGGCGAGGCTGTCGAACAGCAGTTCTTCGGCCCGGGCCCCGGCCGGAATGCGCCCCAGGACGATGTCGAGCTGGTCCTGCAAAAGTGCCTGGACCAACACGTCGCTGGTGTCGACCTGGATGCTCATCGACAGGCGTGGATGGCTGTGTTTCAGGGTGGCGATGGTGCGGGTCAACAACCCCGAGGCCAGCGCTGGAATGGCGCCGACCGCAACGCGGCCGAGGTTGCCGGATTCCAGCGCGACCAGTTCTTCACGCATGCCGCTCAGTTCAGCGAAGACCATGCGCGCGTAATAGATCACGGTTTCCCCGAACGGGGTCGAGCGCATGCCACGGGGCAGGCGCTCGAAGAGTTCGACGCCGAGCAGGTCCTCGGCCTCGTGCAGCATCTTGGTGGCTGCCGGTTGGGTCATGCCGATGTGATCGGCGGCGCGGCGCAATGAACCGAATTCCTGCAACGCCAGCATCAGCCGCAATTGGCGCAGGCGCAGTCGACTGTGTATCACATTGGCTTCAGGAATTCTTGTCATGGGCGGCGCTCGCAGGAAAGACTGCGGCAAGCCTGACAATAAATGTCAGGCATTGCCAGCGTCACTACACCGATTTGGTCTTGGCGACAGGGGATTTACGCAGACCGAGCACGCTGGCCAGTGCCTTGGAAATCAGCGGCCAGAACAGCATCAGCAGGGCGGCGGTGGTCAGGCTGCCCACCAGCGGGTTGGACCAGAAGATACCAACGTGACCGTCGGAGAACAGCATCGACTGGCGGAACGCATCTTCGGCTTTGTCGCCCAGCACAGCGGCCAGAATCAAGGGTGCAATCGGGTAGCCCAGTTTTTTGAACAGGTACCCGAGCGCGCCAAAGCCCAGCATCAGCACCACATCGAAGAACGAATTGTGCACCGTGTAGGCACCGATGGCGCAGACCATGATGATGATCGGGGCGATCACCGAAAACGGGATGCGCAGGATCGAGGCGAACAGCGGCACGGTGGCCAGCACCACGATGAGGCTCACCACGTTGCCCAGGTACATGCTCGCAATCAGGCCCCAGACGAAATCGTGCTGCTCGACGAACAGCGTCGGGCCAGGGTGCAGGCCCCAGATCATCAAGCCGCCGAGCATCACCGCCGCCGTGGCCGAACCCGGAATGCCCAGGGTCAGCATCGGCAGAAGCGCGCTGGTGCCGGCGGCGTGGTCGGCGGTTTCCGGGGCGATCACGCCTTCGACTTCGCCTTTGCCGAAGTTTTCGCGATTCTTCGAGAAGCGCCGCGCCATGCTATAGCTCATGAACGAAGCGGCGGTCGGGCCACCAGGGGTAATGCCCATCCAGCAACCCACCAGGGTGCTGCGCACAATCGTCCACCAGTAGCGTGGCAGTTTTGCCCAGGTGCGCAGGATGACCATCGGTGTAATCCGCGCACGTTCGCCACGGAACACCTGGCCTTCCTCGACGGTGCAGAGGATTTCGCCGATGCCGAACAGGCCGATCACCGCCACTTCGAAGCTGATGCCGGTCATCAGGATCGGTTGGTCGAAGGTCAGGCGCAGGTTGCCGGAGACGGTGTCCATGCCGACCGCTGCCATGGCGAAACCGATCATCATCGCCACCACGGTTTTCAGTGGCGGGTTCTTGCTCATGCCGATGAAGGTACAGAACGCCAACAGGTACACAGCGAAGAACTCGGGCGAGCTGAACGTCATGGCGAACGCGGCGATCTTGGTCGACAGGAAGGTCAGCAACAGCACCCCGGCCAGCGCGCCGATCAGCGCCGAACTGAAGGCGGCGGTCAAGGCTTCGGCGGCGCGACCTTCACGGGCCATCGGGTAGCCGTCGAACGTGGTCGCCACCGATGAAGGTTCACCGGGTATGTTGAACAGGATCGAGGTGATCGAGCCGCCAAACAGCGCACCCCAATACATGCACGACAGCAGGATGATCGCCGACACCGGCGACATGGTGAACGTCAGCGGCAGCAGCAACGCCACGCCATTGGGGGCGCCGAGGCCGGGCAGTACGCCGACCAGAATGCCCAGCAATACGCCGACCACCATCAGGCCGATATGGCCCGGCGTGAGGATCAGGTTCATGCCTTGCAGCAGGGAATCGAACTCGCTCATTTGAAGTGTCTCCAGGCCATGGCAATCAAGTCGCCCAGGGGGCCTGCATCCAGCGGGACCTTGAACCACAACGCGAAAATCAGGTAACTGGCCAGCGCTGCGCCGAGGGATACGCTGGCGATCATCAGTTTGCCGTAGGGTTGGGCGCGGACCTTGTCACGGGCCATGAACCAGGCGATGAAACAGGCCGACGCCACATAGATGCCGGTGAAGGGCATGGCGGCGACGAACAGGGCAATCGGGATGAACACCGACAGCACCTGGCGGAACGCGTTGCGACTGACAAAGGCAATGTTCAGTGCCTGCCAGCGCACCAGGGTCAACACGCCGTTGGCTACGCTCGCCGCGCACAGCATCAGGCCGATGTAGAAGGGGAAGTAACCCGGCTCGGGGCCGGCATCACCCCAGCCGATACCTTGTTCGACACTGCCAATCATCACCACCGCGCCAATCAGCGCGGTGAAGGCGGCCAGGCCGAGTTCGATCCAACGGGTGCCGACCAGTGCCGGTGAATCCGAAGAATGGGACATGCAAACACCTCCAGAGGCGACGGCCGCGCAGGGGGGCGGCCGTCACAGACTCAGTTTTTCAGCCAGCCGGCTTCCTTGAACACCGGAGTGACGCGGGCGGTGTCTTTTTCGATGTAGGCGGTCAGTGGCTCGCCTTCGAGGAAGGTCGGCACCAGCGCGTTCTGTTTCACGTAGGCCTTGAACTCAGGCGTCTCGGTGACTTTGCGCATCAGCTCGACATAGAACGCGCGCTGCTCGGCGGTGACGTCGCCCGGCATGAACACAGTGCGCGGGAAACGGTACTGATCGACGCCCAGGCCCTGCTCGTGGCAGGTCGGCACGTCGGCCCAGGATTTGTCGCCGGCGACCTTGTCGGTGTAAGCCATGCGTTCCTGGCTGAACACGCAGAGCGGTTCGACCTGGTCGCCACGCCACTGGCTGATGCTTTCGGCGGGGTTGTTGACGTTGGCGGCGATGTGTTTGCCGGCCAGTTGCGTCGCGGCTTCACTGCCGCTCTTGAACGGGATGTACACCAGCTTGCTGTTGTTGGTCTGGTTGAGCAGCAGAGTCAGCGTTTGGTCCACGTCCTTGGACTGGCTGCCGCCCATGCGCATCTTCGAAGGATCGGCCTTGGCCGCTTCGTAGAAACCCTTGGCATCCTTCCACGGCGCGCCTTTGTAGCTCCACAGGATGAAGTCATCCTCGGCCACGGCGGCGACGGGCGTCAGTTCCTGCCATTGGTAACCGAGCTTGGACACCAGCGGCAGCAGGTAGATGTTGTTGGTGCCGATCACCAGCTTTTCCGCATCGCCCTTGTTCATTTTCATGTCGAGGAACGCTTCGGCGCCGTTGCCGCCGCCCTTGTTGAGGACGATGGTGTTGACGTCGAGCAGCTTGTGCGTGGTGATGATCGACTGAATCAGACGGCCGAGTTGATCGGTGCCGCCACCGGGGCCGCCGGCAACCACGATCTCGACGTTCTTGTCCGGTTGCCAGGCGGCACTGGCCAGGGCGGGCAGGGCGCCGGCCGCTATCAGCGTGCAACCAAGGAACAGACGGGAGGTGCGACGGACGAATGCATTTCGCATTGGAAGGGCCTCGTTTTTGTAGTTGTTATGAGTGACTTGTCGGTGCTCGAAAGCTGCAAGCCTGGCCCGAGTGTGGGAAGGCGCCGCGCTCGCGTCTAGTCAAAACAATACATATACCGATAGCCTGAGGTTATAGCTTGCTTGGAAATGAATTGTGACAGTTATCGAATGTCCCGTTCCAGAGCGTTTTCGGGGTATTTTGGTGGGGGAGCAACGGCGTTGAAAGGTCGCTGAAAGCGGGGTCTGCCATAACCCGAGGCTATCGCCTTATTTCCAGGTTTGATTAGACGGTTATCGCTGAGCCTTCGATAGTGCTCACCAAGCCGTCCTGGAACGGCACGTTGCCCCCACAAAAAAATAATAAATCGAGGTACGCACCATGGCTCGTCCCAGTGCTTCCCTGCATCTGCCAGAAGCCGATGCCCACGCTGCCGCCGCGACTACGCCGCTGGCGGGCACAACCAAGGCCAGTAACGTACGCTGGAAGATCTTTGCGATCATTTTCGCGCTCACCATGGTCAATTTGATCGACCGGGTGTCGCTGTCGATTGCGATGCCGACCATCGCCCAGGAATTCTCCCTGTCGCCGAGTATGCAGGGGCTGATCCTCAGCAGCTTTTTCTGGGCCTATGCGTTATTGCAGATCCCTGGCGGCTGGATGATTGATCGTTTCGGGCCGCACCGGGTGATCAGTTGGTCCACCGGGCTGTGGGGTACGTTCCAGGTTCTCGCGGCGTTTGCCACGGGCGGGTTGTCCTTGCTGTTTGCCCGGGTTGCGCTCGGCGCTGCCGAGGCGCCGTTGTTTCCTTCAGGCGGCAAATTGATTTCCCTGTGGCTGGCGCCCAGCGAGCGCAGTCGCGGCGCGGTGCTCATGGACAGCGGCAGCCCGTTGGGTGTGGCGCTGGGCGGTCTGATCATCGCTTACTTGATTGCCACCCTGGACTCCTGGCGCCTGGCTTTCCTGATCGCCGGTATCGCCACCCTGGTGCTGGGTTGGGTAGCGTGGCGCTTTCTGCGTGACAATCCGGCGACTCACCCGCAGGTCAATGCGCAGGAGCTGGAGAAAATCAGCGCCGGGCGCGCCACACCTGCTGCCGAAGCGGCACAGATGTCGGTCAAGGGGCTGGGCATTGCGACACGTTCATTGAGTGGTCTGCTGGTCGGTCGCGCCAGTTGGGCAATGGTGTATTTCGGCCTGCTGACCTGGGGCCCGAGCTACCTGGCGCAGGCACGGGGTTTTGACATCAAGGGCATTGGTGCGGCGACCTTCGTGATTTTCATCTGCGGCGCGCTGGGCTCGTTGACCGGTGGCTTCCTCTGCGACGGGTTGATCCGCAAGGGTGTCAGCCGGGGCGTGGCGGTCAAGAGCCTGCTGGCGTTTTCCGGTGTGGTGGCGCTCGGTGCGTTCCTGTTGCTGCCGACCCTGAGTGATCCTTTTGCGGCTGTGGCGCTGTTGGCCATGACCGCGTTTTTCCTGATGTGGGGCAGCCTGTACTGGAGCTTCCCGGCGTTGCTCGCCGCTCCAGCACGGGTCGGCCTGGTGGGCGGGGTGATGAACATGGCCGGCAGCGTCGGCGGCATCACGGTGCCGATCCTTGTGGGGGTGATTTTGCAAATGACCGGCGGGTTTGCCCCGGTGCTGGGATTCTTCGCGGTATGTTCGGCAGTCTTCGTACTGGCGACGCTGTTCATCAGTCTCGACGAGGTGCGCCATGGTTAAGTTGTACGACGGCCTGATCATCGACGCCCATCACCACTTCTGGGATCCGACGGTCAATCCTCATCCCTGGCTCGCGCCCGAGGCCAACATTCCGTTTCGCTACGGCGACTACAACGCGATCAAGCGCCGCTATTTTCCGGACGATTACTTCGCCGATGCAGGTGCGCACAAGGTCGTGCAAACGGTGTACATCGAGACCGAGTGGGACCCGCAGGACCCGATTGGCGAGACCCGTTTCATCGAGCAACTGGCCGCGCGCTACGGCGTGCCGAACGCGGTGGTGGCGCAAGCGTGGCTCGATCACCCGGACGCCATCGCCGTGCTCACCGAGCAGGCTTCGTTCAAGTGCGTGCGCAGTGTGCGCCACAAGCCGGGCGGGCCGACGTCGCCCGCCGAGGTCGGACACATGCGCAGCCTGATGAGCGACGAGCGCTGGCGCCGAAGTTACGCGGCCCTGCAAGGGCTGGGATTGCATTTCGATCTGCAGACGCCCTGGTGGAACCTGCATGAAGCCGAGCGCCTGGCGCGGGACTTTCCCGGCACCACGCTGATTCTCAACCACACCGGCCTGCCCAGTGATCGCAGCGCCGAAGGCCTGGCCGGCTGGCGGCGCGCGATGGCGCGGCTGGCGGAGTGGCCGAATGTCCAGGTGAAGATTTCCGGCCTTGGGCTCAAGGACCGGGCGTGGCGCGCCAAGGACAACGCCTGGATCGTGCGCGAAGTGATCGCCATGTTCGGCACCCATCGCGTGATGTTCGCCAGCAACTTCCCGGTGGACAGCCTGTGTGGCTCGTTCGACGACATTTACAGCGGTTTCAAATCCATCGTTGCTGACCTGCCGTGGGCGGATCAGGAGCGATTGTTCTACAGCAATGCGCAACGGGTGTACCGCTGCGAGCCGTGCGCCAGCGAGCGCACGCGACCTGAATCCCTGAGGAGTGAAGCATGACAAAAGTAACCATCGCCATGGTCCTGGGTGACCCTGCCGGCATCGGCCCGGAACTGATCGCACGCCTGCTGGGCGAGGCCGAGGTACGCCGCCAGGCCAACGTGATCCTGATCGCCGACGAGGCGGAAATGCGCCGTGGCATGCGCCTGGCCGGCGCGGAATTTCCCTACCGTCGCGTGGAGTCGCTGGAGCAGCTGTCGTTCACAGACGACACGCCGCTGTTCTATGACTTCCGAGGCGATACGGTCGGTGAATTCCCACGCAGCGAAGCCAGTGTCATCGGCGGTCGCTACAGCCTCGACACCCTGGAAAAGGCCCTGCGCCTGACCGAGGCCGGCACCACCGATGCGGTACTGTTCGGGCCGCTGAACAAGACCTCGTTGCACATGGCCGGGATGGCGCACAACGACGAACTGCACTGGTTCGCCGAACTGCTGGATTTCCACGGGCCGTTCTGCGAGTTCAACGTGCTCGACAACCTCTGGACTTCGCGGGTGACCTCGCACGTGGCCCTGGCTGAAGTGCCGGGCATGCTGAGCCAGGAACGGGTGGTGGAAGCGATCCAGCTGATCGACACCGCGCTCAAACGCAGCGGCCTGGAAAAACCGCGCATCGGTGTCTGCGGCCTCAACCCGCACAACGGCGACAACGGCTCGTTCGGCCGTGAGGAACTGGACATCATCGGCCCGGCCGTGCGCACCGCGCAGGCCTCGGGCATTGCCGCCGAAGGGCCGTATCCGGGCGACACGATCTTCCTCAAGGTCCAGGGCGACGCCAGTGCCTTCGACGCGGTGGTAACCATGTACCACGACCAGGGGCAGATCGCGATCAAGCTGATGGGCTTCTCCCGTGGCGTGACCGTGCAGGGCGGCCTGCCGATCCCGATCACCACCCCGGCCCACGGCACCGCGTTCGACATCGCCGGGCAGGGCAAGGCCAACCCCGGAGCGATTCGCCAGGCTTTCCAGATTGCTTGTCGGATGGGTAGTAACCGCCGCTGATCGCGGTCCTTCATCTCCAGTGACATCCCCTGTGGGAGCGAGCCTGCTCGCGATGACGGCAGTCCAGACACCTGTGTGGTGACTGGCAGTGCGCTATCGCGAGCAGGCTCGCTCCCACAGTTTTTATCCTGCCACCTGATAACCCGATCCACGCAATAAACGCTCGAACCTATTTCCCCAGGTTATCGACGGATGCGCATAAGTGATTATCCGCGCTCCCCGGCCGCTGGCTAAAGTCGCTCCATCGAATGCCTGGAAGCCGTCACAACAGCGGTTTCGTGCACGCGACTCAACAATTACAAGAAGCGCCAGCAAGGAATTGAATTCATGAAAATCAAAGCGATCCGTACCCGCGTATTCGAGTGGAAAGGCAAAGTCGTTCCACCTCAGGCGCACTTCTGCACCAACGCCAGCGACATCCTGTTCGAACGTGGCGATGCCATGGGCTCGTTCCGTTTCCATGGCTGGCTGGTGGTGGAAGTCGAAACGGATACCGGTCTTGTCGGCATCGGCAACTGCGCCCTGGCGCCACGTGTGGCCAAGGAAATCATCGACACTTACCTGGCCCCGATCGCCATTGGCGAAGACCCGTTCGACAACGAATACATCTGGCAGAAAATGTATCGCCAGAGCCACGCCTGGGGCCGCAAAGGCATCGGCATGGCCGCGATCTCGGCGATCGACATCGCGATCTGGGACATCATGGGCAAGGCGGTCAACAAGCCGGTGTTCAAGCTGCTGGGCGGGCGTACCAAGGAAAAGATCTGGACCTACGCCTCCAAGCTCTACGCCAACGACAATCTCGACCTGTTCCTCGAAGAAGCCCAGGGCTATCTGAGCCAGGGCTTCACCGCGCTGAAAATGCGCTTCGGCTATGGCCCGAAAGACGGCCCGGCGGGCATGCGCCGCAACATCGAGCAAGTGCGCGCACTGCGTGAACTGGCCGGTCCCGACGTGGACATCATGCTCGAATGCTACATGGGCTGGACCCTCGAATACGCCCGCCGCATGCTGCCGAAACTGGCCGAGTTCGAACCGCGCTGGCTGGAAGAGCCGGTGATCGCCGATGACATCGAGGGTTACATCGAGCTGAAGAAGATGGGCATCATGCCGATCTCCGGCGGCGAGCACGAATTCACTTCCTACGGCTTTAAGGACCTGTTGGAACGCCGCGCCGTCGACGTGATCCAGTACGACACCAACCGCGTCGGCGGCATCACCGCCGCGCGCAAGATCAACGCCATGGCCGAAGCCTGGTCGGTGCCGGTGATCCCGCACGCCGGGCAGATGCACAACTACCACCTGACCATGTCCACCACTGCCTCGCCGATGGCCGAGTTCTTCCCGGTGTTCGACGTCGAGGTCGGCAACGAACTCTTCTACTACGTGTTCAAGGGCGAGCCGCAGCCGGTCAATGGCTACATCCAGCTCGACGACAACAAGCCGGGCCTGGGCCTGGAAATCTCCGATGAGTACCTGAGCGAGTTCAACATCATCGAGTGACCTTCGCGCGCCGCTTTCGGGCGGCGCAATCCCTGACCCAGTGGAGAACAACATGCGCCTGATTCAATTCGAAAACACCCAAGGGGAGCGCCAGGTCGGCGTGGTCGAGGGCTCCCGGGTGCTGGTGTTGAACGACACCCGCAGCACCCGTGAACTGGCCCTCGCGGCCATCCGTGGTCAACGCAGCCTGCAAGACGAAGTGGCCAAGCGCGGCACCCAGCCCGGCCCCGACTACGCGCAGCTGTTGCAACACGGCCAGGTCCTGCCGCCGCTGGATCACGAAGACCCGGCCCACTGCCTGATCAGCGGCACCGGCCTGACCCACCTGGGCAGCGCCTCGGCGCGGGACAAGATGCACCAGCAGAACGGCGCGGTGGAAGCCGGCATGACCGACACCATGCGCATGTTCAAGTGGGGCCTGGAGGGCGGCAAGCCTGCGGACGGGCAGGTCGGTGCGCAACCGGAATGGTTCTACAAGGGCGACGGCAGCATCGTCGTGCGCCCTGGCGCGGACTTCCCGGTGCCGCCGTTTGCCGAGGATGCCGGTGAAGAGCCGGAGCTGACCGGGCTCTATGTGATCGGCGATGATGGCCTGCCGTATCGCGTCGGTTTCGCCCTGGGCAACGAGTTCTCCGACCACGTCATGGAACGGCGCAACTACCTGTACCTGGCGCACTCGAAACTGCGCAGTTGCTCCTACGGCCCCGAGCTGCGCGTCGGCGAACTGCCCCGGCACCTGGCGGGCACCAGCCGTATCGTGCGTAACGGCCAGACCCTGTGGGAAAAGGAGTTTCTCAGCGGCGAGGACAACATGTGCCACAGCCTCGCCAACCTCGAATTCCATCACTTCAAGTACGCGCAGTTCCTGCGCCCGGGCGATGTGCACGTGCATTACTTCGGCACCGCCACACTGTCGTTTGCAGATGGGGTGAAGACCCAGCCGGGCGATCGTTTCCAGATCAGCCTCGACGAGTTCGGCGCACCGCTGGTCAACGGTATCGGTGAGTCTGCCCAGCCCCTGCCGATCGGCCAGGTGCGTACGCTTTAAGTCGGTCGCTCAAGGAAACCTCCATGACCTCGATACTCGGACACAACTACATCGGTGGCCGGCGCAGTGCCAACGGCACCGTGCAACTGCAAAGCCTCGACGCCAGCAGCGGTGAGCCGCTGCCGGCGCGATTCTTCCAGGCCAGTGAAGCCGAAGTGGACGCCGCCGCCAAGGCTGCGGCCGCCGCTTATCCGATCTACCGCAACCTGAGCGCGGAACAACGGGCGACGTTCCTCGACGCCATCGCCGATGAAATCGACGCGCTGGGCGATGAATTCGTCGCCACCGTATGCCGCGAAACCGCGCTGCCGGCGGGGCGTATCCAGGGTGAGCGCGGACGCACCAGCGGCCAGCTGCGCCTGTTCGCCAGGGTGCTGCGTCGCGGTGACTTTTACGGCGCACGGATCGACCGCGCGCTGCCGGATCGCCAGCCGCTGCCGCGCCCGGACCTGCGCCAGTACCGCATCGCCCTGGGGCCGGTGGCGGTGTTTGGCGCGAGCAACTTTCCGCTGGCCTTTTCCACGGCCGGTGGTGATACCGCCTCGGCCCTGGCCGCCGGTTGCCCGGTGGTGTTCAAGGCCCACAGCGGGCACATGGCGACGGCCGAGTGGGTCGCCGACGCGATCATCCGTGCCGCCGAACGCACGCGCATGCCGGCCGGCGTGTTCAACATGATCTATGGCGCCGGCGTCGGCGAGTGGCTGGTCAAGCACCCGGCCATCCAGGCCGTGGGCTTTACCGGTTCGCTCAAGGGCGGCAATGCCCTGGGCCACATGGCCGCGACCCGGGCGCAACCGATCCCGGTGTTCGCCGAGATGTCGAGTATCAACCCGGTTTTCCTGCTGCCCGAGGCGCTGAAGGTGCGCGGCGAGCAGATCGCCGCACAATTGGCCGGTTCAGTGACCCTGGGCTGCGGGCAGTTCTGCACCAATCCAGGCCTGGTCATCGGCCTGCGCTCGCCGCAGTTCAGCGACTTCCTCAAGGCCTTCTGCGCGCAGATGAACGAGCAGCCGGCACAGACCATGCTCAATGCCGGCGCGCTGGCCAGCTACAGTCGTGGCCTTGGCGAGCTGCACGAGCATCCGGGCCTGACGCACCTGGCGGGTAAACCGCAGCAGGGCAATCAGGCGCAACCGCAGGTGTTCAAGGCCGATGTCAGCCTGCTGCTCAAGGGCGATGAACTGCTGCAGGAAGAGGTGTTCGGGCCGACCACCATCGTCATCGAAGTCGAGGACCAGACCCAGCTCGCCGCAGCGCTGCACGGCTTACGCGGGCAACTGACGGCGACGCTGATTGGCGAACCTGCGGAGTTGCTCGAGCACCGCTGGCTGGCCGAGGTGTTACAGGAGAAGGTCGGGCGGATCCTGTTCAACGGTTATCCGACCGGGGTCGAGGTGTGTGACGCAATGGTGCATGGCGGGCCGTACCCGGCAACCTCCGATGCCCGCGGGACGTCGGTGGGGACACTGGCGATCGAGCGTTTCCTGCGGCCGGTGTGCTTCCAGAATTACCCGGATGCGATGCTGCCCGAGGCGTTGCAGGACAGTAATCCGCTGGGGATTCGGCGGTTGGTGGATGGGGAGGTCAGTAGTCAGGCTTTGTAGAGTCTGAGCGGGCGTCATCGCGAGCAGGCTCGCTCCCACAGGGGATTTGTGTCGTTCAAAAATCCCTTGTGGGAGCGAGCCTGCTCGCGATGCTCTTAACAGCCAACTCGATTATTTGGCCGGCTTCAACACCAACCACAACGCCGCCGCAATCAACACCCCGCCATACACATGCGCCATCGACAGCGGCTCATCGAGAAACATCGCTCCCCACAACACCCCGAACGGCGGGATCGCGAAGGTCACGGTCGAGGACTTCACCGGGCCGATCGAGCTGAGCAAACGGAAGTAGATGATGTAGGCGAACGCCGTGCACACCAGGCCCAACCCCAGCAATGACAGCCAGACATTCCAGCCGCCCCAGCTTGCCGGTGGCTGGCTGAGTGCGCTGTAGCCGAACAGTGGCAGCAGGAACAACGTCGCCCCGAGCATGCTGCCCAGGGCCGACAGGCGACTGTCCAGCCCACCGGCCTGATCGAGCCAGCGCCGCGCGAGGAAACCGGCGAAGCCGTAGCAGGTGGTGGCCAGCAGGCAGGCGAGGGCGCCCATCAGCAGCGGCATATCAAACGCCACCGGGCCGGCGCGGGTCAGTACGCCCACCCCGAACAGGCCGAGGAACACGCCACCCAGTTTGGCCGCCGTCAGCCGTTCATGGAAAAACAGACCGCCGATCAACACCCCCATCAGCGGCGTGGTGGCGTTGAAGATCGCCGAGTAACCGGCCGGCAACACCTGGGCTGCGACCGAGTAGAGCGTCGCCGGAATGCCGGAGTTGATCACCCCGAGCAGCATCACGGTTTTCAGCTTGCCCTTGAAATCCCAGCGCACGCGCAGCAGGCCGAGAATCACCAGCAAGCCGACCGCGGCAATCGACACGCGGAAAAACGCCGTGGGAATGGTGCCGATCACCGGGGCGATGATGCGCATGAACAGGAAGCTCGCACCCCAGATGGCCGCCAGCGACAGCAGACGTACAAGATCGACAGGGCTCACGGTGCACTCCTTCCATTGACGGGGGCGAGAGTGTTGCCGAGAGCCCTGTGGATGGCAACCGAAAAACCGGCATCAAATTACAAAGCGTGTCACCAGGCCGTTGAGGTCGATGGCCAGCCGCGACAGTTCCTGGCTGGCGGCCGAAGTCTGGGTGGCACCGGCGGCGGTCTGGGTCGACAGGTCGCGGATGGTCACCAGGTTCTGGTCGACTTCGCGGGCCACCAGCGCCTGTTGTTCGGCGGCGCTGGCGATGACCAGGTTGCGCTCGTTGATCTGCGAAATCGACGCGGTGATTTTTTCCAGGGCGTTGCCGGCGCTGTTGGCCCGACGCAGGGTCTGGTTGGCCTGTTCGGCGCTGCTTTGCAACGCGGTGACCGTGGAGCCGGTGCCCTGCTGGATGTTGCTAATCATCAGCTCGATTTCTTCGGTGGAATTCTGCGTGCGTTGCGCCAGCGAGCGCACCTCGTCGGCGACCACGGCAAACCCGCGTCCGGCTTCACCGGCCCGGGCGGCTTCGATGGCGGCATTGAGTGCCAGCAGATTGGTCTGCCCGGCAATGCCGCGGATCACCTCCAGCACCTTGCTGATGTCCTGCGCCTGCGCTGCCAGCCCCTCGGCCTGCGCCGAAGCGTCGAGGACTTCGCTGACCAGGCCCTGGATTGCGCTGATGGTCTCGCTGACCTGCACATGCCCGTGCTTGCTGTCCTCGTTCGACGCCTGCGAGGCTTCGGCACTGGACACGGCATTGGCGGCCACTTCGTCCACGGCGCTGCTCATCTCGGTGACGGCGGTGGCAGCCATTTCGATCTGGTCGTTCTGCTGTTGCAGGCCACGGGTGCTTTCCTCCATCACCGAGCTCATTTCCTCGGCCGCGGATGCCAGTTGCCGTGCCGAATCGCTGATGCCGCGGATGGTCGAGCGCAGGTTGCCCTGCATGTCGGCCAGGGCTGAAAGCAGCAAGGCGGCTTCGTCCTTGCCAGCGCTGACGATCTGCCCGCTGAGGTCGCCGTCGGCAATCCGGCGCGCGGCGCTCAGGGCCTGATTGATCGGCGTGGTGATGCTGCGGGTCAAGGCCCAGGCCAGCAGCAAGGTGGCGAGCAGGGCCACGATGATGATTACGCCGACGATCCACAGCGCCCGTTCGTACATGGCCGCTGCGGCCTTGGCGGCTTCATCGGCGCCTTGCTGGTTGAAGCTGATCAACGCCTCCAGCGCTTGATCGACCTTGCCACCCTGAGGCGCCAGTTCATCGTTGAGGCGGGTGAAGGCCCGCTCATTCTGGCCGGCGGCAATGTGAGCGATGATCTGATCGAGGATCGACAGATATTTACCGACCTCGCTTGTCAGGGTGGCGAGCATGGCTCGTTCCTGATCGGTGGACAGCGTGGCCTGGTAGTCCTCCAGGCGCTTGAGCAGTTCCTGACGCTGGCCGTTGAGAATGCCCTTGCTGGTGTCGCGCACCGATTTTTCGTTGACGGTGATCACGCGCAACGACTCCAGGCGGATCCGCGCCATGTTGGCGGCGCTGTCGTGCATGCTTTCGATGTTGGGCATCCACACTTGCTCGATGACCGCCGCGCTCTCGCGCAGGCTCGCCATCTGACGCAGGTTGAGCAGTCCGACCAAGACAAGAAGGGTCGCCAGTACGGCGAAACTCAGACTCGCGCGCACACCGATGCGCAGGTTCCTTATAGGCATGAAATTGCTCCTTGGATGTAGGGATAGGGGGGAGTCCTCGTTGGCCGAAGATCTTGTTTTGGAGGGGTGAAGGCGGCGTATATATCAAAGTGCCATCATTTTGGTAAGACCACTCCGCGCCCCCTGCGCGGGTGGAAAGCAGCGCGGCGCGAAAGCAGAAAAACATCGCTCGAGCGGATCGCTGGTGCAGATTGGATCCGAAAGCCGCGAGATCCGAGGGCTGCAGGTGAAACGGTTCATCAGATCGTTATGGGCTTTTTTATTCGTTTGTTGACTAAACGGTCGACTTAAAAAAACCGAAAAAACATCTGTAACCGGATGAATCATCCACACAACGGCGGAAATTGCGCTTCTCCTGCAACGCGTTCACTGGCTAAGCTCAGGTCTTCCGAATTCCCGCAGAGGTCTCACCATGCCGCAGCAATGGCCCGCCGCCGATATCGCCCGAATGGTCCTCGATGGCTTTGATGATTATCGCGAGCATTTTCGCCAGATCACCGACGGCGCCCGGGCGCGTTTCGAGCAGGCGCAGTGGCAGGCGACCCAGGAGGCCTCGGCGGCACGGATCAACCTCTACGAAGAAAAAGTCGGCGAGACGGTCCGGCGGTTGCGCACGGCGTTCGACAGCGACACCCTGGACGTCAGTTGCTGGCCGCTGGTCAAGAGCGCCTACATCAGCCTGATCGACCTGCGCTTCGACGATGAGTTGTCCGAGACCTGGTACAACTCGATCTTCTGCGGGCTGTTCAGCCATGACCTGATCAGCGACGGCTGCATGTTCATCCACACCACCCGGCCGAGCCTGCGCCGGGCTCGCGCGGCGCAAACCCGCACCTACAGGCCCGAAGGCCACCTGTCAGAGATGCTTGCGAGCATTTTTGCCGACTACCGTTTCAGCGAGGATTACGCCGACCTGCCCGGCGACCTGTGCCGCCTCGAAGCGCAACTGCGCGAGAACCTGCCGGACTGGGTGTGCAAGGACCCGGACCTGAGTGTCGAGCTGTTTTCCTCGGTGCTGTACCGCAACAAGGGCGCGTACCTGGTGGGGCGCATCTTCACCGCCGATGAACAATGGCCGCTGGCGATCCCGCTGCTGCACCTGGAGGGGCGTGGCATCCAGATCGACGCGCTGATCACCGACGAAGCCGACGTGTCGATCATCTTCTCCTTCACCCGTTCGTATTTCATGGTGGATGTGCCGGTGCCCGCGGAGTTCATCGGCTTTTTGAAGCGCATCCTGCCGGGCAAGCACATCGCCGAGCTGTACACCTCGATCGGCTTCTACAAGCATGGTAAGTCGGAGTTCTACCGGGCGCTGATCAATCACCTGGCCAACACCGACGACCGCTTCATCATGGCTCCCGGCGTGCGCGGCATGGTGATGAGCGTGTTCACCCTGCCGGGTTTCAACACCGTGTTCAAAATCATCAAGGACCGTTTTTCGCCGTCGAAGAACGTCGACCGCGCCACGGTGATCGAGAAATACCGGCTGGTGAAAAGTGTCGACCGCGTCGGGCGCATGGCCGACACCCAGGAGTTCGCCGACTTCCGTTTCCCCTTGGACAAGTTCGAACCGGCGTGCCTGGAAGAGCTGCTGGACGTGGCGCCGTCGACGGTGTCGGTGGAAGGTGACACGGTGCTGATCCGCCACTGCTGGACCGAGCGGCGCATGACCCCGCTCAACCTGTACCTGGACAACGCCAACGAAGCGCAGGTGCGCGAGGCGCTGGAAGACTACGGCCTGGCCATCAAGCAACTGGCGGCGGCCAACATCTTTCCCGGTGACATGCTGCTGAAGAACTTCGGCGTTACCCGCCACGGCCGCGTGGTGTTTTATGACTACGACGAAATCTGCTTTCTGACCGAGGCCAACTTCCGCCACATCCCGGCGCCACGTACGCCCGAGGACGAGATGGCTTCGGAGCCGTGGTATTCGATCGGGCCGCTGGATGTGTTCCCCGAGGAATTCCCGCCGTTCCTGTTCGCCGATTCGGCGCAGCGCAAGTTGTTCGACCAGTTGCATGGCGAGTTGTACAACGCCGATTACTGGAAGGGCTTGCAGGAGGCGATTCGGGCGGGGAAGGTGATCGATGTGTTTCCGTATCGGCGCAGGGGGCTTGATGGTGAGTAGCCAGGGCTGACGCCATCGCGAGCAGGCTCGCTCCCACAGAGGATCGGCAGTGACCACAAAATTTGGGTACACCACCGCTCACTGTGGGAGCGAGCCTGTCGAAACGTCGCACCGTCGCGATCGACCGCGCAGCGGTCGCAAAATCTGCGACAATCGCTCCCTTGCGCCACTAGACGACTGAATTGCGTAGCTGATGACCAACGAATCGCCCTCCATCGACAAACTGCTGAAAAACCTCGATCACGCCATGCTCGCCGACCGTCACCGGCTGCGGCGGCAGTTGCTTGAGCTGCGCAAGAAGCCCGACGAGGCCAAGCTGGCCCAGTGGGTGACGCGCCTGCAGGCGTCCTGCGATCAGGTGCTGGCGCGCAAGGCCAGCCTGCCGGTGATTCGTTACGACGACAGCCTGCCGATTGCGGCCAAGCGCGACGAGATCAAGAAGGCCCTGGAAAAACACCAGGTGCTGATCATCGCCGGCGAAACCGGTTCGGGTAAAACCACCCAGTTGCCGAAGATCTGCCTGGAGATCGGCCGCGGCCAGCATGGCCTGATCGGCCACACCCAGCCACGTCGAATCGCCGCGCGCAGTGTCGCCAGTCGGGTCGCCGAGGAACTGGGCACGCCGTTGGGCGCGCTGGTCGGTTATCAGGTGCGTTTCGAGGACCAGAGCGACGCCAACACGCTGATCAAGCTGATGACCGACGGCATCCTGCTGGCGGAAACCCAAAACGATCGCTACCTGGAACGCTACGACACGATCATCGTCGACGAAGCCCACGAGCGCAGCCTCAACATCGACTTCCTGCTGGGCTATCTCAAGACTCTGCTGCCGCGTCGTCCGGACCTGAAAGTCATCATCACCTCGGCGACCATCGACCTGGAGCGCTTTTCCAAACACTTCGACGATGCGCCAATCGTCGAAGTCTCCGGCCGCACGTTCCCGGTGGAAACCTGGTATCGCCCGCTGACCCTGGAACAGGACGAAGAAGGCAACCGGGTCGAGGACGACCTGACCGTGGACCAGGCGATCCTCGCCACCCTCGACGAAATCGCCGCCTATGAGCGCAGCGAGCGCCGCGGCCCGGGCGACGTGCTGGTGTTCCTGCCCGGCGAACGGGAGATCCGCGACGCCGCCGACATGCTGCGCAAGGCCCAGCTCAAGCACACCGAAATCCTGCCGTTGTACGCACGGCTGTCGCCGGCCGAGCAGCAGCGGATTTTCCAGTCGCACCCAGGGCGTCGCGTGGTGCTGGCGACCAACGTCGCGGAAACTTCGCTGACGGTGCCGGGCATTCGCTACGTGATCGACAGCGGCACCGCGCGCATCAGCCGCTACAGCTACCGCGCCAAGGTCCAGCGCCTGCCCATCGAGGCGATTTCCCAAGCCAGCGCCAACCAGCGTAAAGGTCGTTGCGGACGGGTCGAGCCGGGTATCTGCGTGCGCCTGTACAGCGAAGAGGATTTCCTGGGGCGCCCGGAATTCACCGACCCGGAGATCCTGCGCACCAACCTGGCGGCGGTGATCCTGCAGATGCTGCATCTGCGCCTCGGCGAAATCACCGCGTTCCCGTTCATCGAGCCGCCGGATGGCAAGGCCATCAGCGACGGTTTCAACCTGCTGCAAGAGCTGTCTGCGGTGGACCGCAACAGCCAGCTGACGCCGCTCGGCCGCCAATTGGCGCGCCTGCCGGTGGACCCGCGCATGGGCCGCATGCTGCTGGAAGCGGCGAAGCTGGGCAGTTTGCAGGAAGTGTTGATCGTTGCCAGCGCCATGTCGATCCAGGACCCGCGCGAGCGTCCGCCCGAGCGCCAGCAAGCGGCGGACCAGGCCCACGCGCAATGGAAGGATGCCGACTCGGACTTCGCCGCGCTGGTCAATCTGTGGCGAGGTTTCGAAGAGCAGCGCCAGGCGTTGACGGCCAACCCGTTGCGCAACTGGTGCCGCAAGAATTTCCTCAACTACCTGCGTCTGCGCGAGTGGCGCGACTCCCATCGGCAGTTGAGCCTGATCTGCCGTGACCTGCAGTTGAGCCTCAACAAGGAGCCGGCGGACTACCCGAAACTGCACAAGGCGGTGCTGGTGGGCCTGCTCAGCCAGATCGGCCAGAAAACCGAAGAGGGCGATTACCTCGGTGCCCGTCAGCGGCGCTTCTGGATTCACCCGTCGTCGGGCATCGGCAAGAAGCGCCCGCAGTGGCTGATGACCGCCGAGCTGGTGGAGACCACCAAGCTCTACGCGCGCATGGTGGCCAAGATCGACGCCGACTGGATCGAGCCGCTGGCCGGGCACCTGATCAAGAAAAACCACTTCGAACCGCATTGGGAGAAGAAGCGCGGCCAGGTGGTGGCCTACGAGCAGATCACCCTGTTCGGGCTGATCGTGGTCGGTCGCCGGCCGGTGCATTTCGGCCCCGTGGACCCAGTGGTCTCGCGCGAACTGTTCATCCGCGAAGGCCTGGTGCGGGGCGAGATCCAGTCGAAGGCCAAGTGCCTCTCGGCCAATGCACGTCTGCTCGAACAACTCGACGAGCTGGAAGCCAAGGCGCGTCGGCGCGACATCCTCGCCGATGAGGAAACCCTCTACGCCTTCTACGAGGCGCGGCTGCCGGCGGAGATTCACCAGACGGCGACGTTCGACAGCTGGTACCGGGTCAACAGCCAGAAGAACCCGCAGTTGTTGATCATGCGCGAAGAAGACGTGCTGGCCCGCGAAGCCAGTGAAGTCACCGCCATGCAGTACCCGGACACCCTGCACATTGGCGACCTGGAACTGGCGCTCAGTTACCACTTCGAACCCAATCACCCGCGTGACGGCGTGACCCTGCGCGTGCCGGCGCCGCTGTTGCCGATGTTGCCACCGGAGCGCCTGGAGTGGCTGGTGCCGGGGGTGATCGAGGCCAAGTGCATTGCGTTGGTGCGTAATCTGCCCAAGGCCCTGCGCAAGAACTTCGTGCCGGTGCCGGACTTCGTCAAGGCGGCGTTGCAGCGTATGACCTTTGCCGAGGGTTCGTTGCCCCAGGCCTTGGGGCGTGAACTGTTGCGCATGACTGGGGCGCGGGTCAGCGATGAAGCCTGGGCGGAAGCGGCGCAGCAGGTCGAAAGCCATCTGCGCATGAACCTGGAAATCGTTGACGGCCAGGGCAAGTTCCTCGGTGAAGGGCGTGACCTGGCGGAACTGACGGCACGGTTTGCCGAGGCGAGTCAGGCCGCACTGGCAGTGCCGCAAACTGCGAAGAGCCAGCAGCCGGTGGAAGCGAAAGGCTTCGCGGCGGTAGCGGAAAAAACCCAGCAGAAGATTGCCGGGCTGTCGATGACGGTCTATCCGGCGTTGGTGGAAGAGGGCGGCACGGTCAAGGAAGGGCGGTTCTCGACGCCGGCCGAAGCCGAGTTCCAGCACCGCCGCGCCTTGCAGCGCCTGCTCATGCAGCAACTGGCCGAATCGGCGAAGTTCCTGCGCGGCAAGTTGCCGGGGCTGACCGAGCTGGGCCTGCTGTACCGCGACATGGGGCGCGTCGATGCACTGGTCGAAGACATCCTGCTGGCCAGCCTCGACAGTTGCATCCTCGACGGTGAAGACCCGTTGCCTCGCGACGGTGCCGGGCTGGCGGCGCTGGCCGAACGCAAGCGTGGCGCCTGGACCGAGCATGCCGAGCGCGTGGCCAGGCTGACCCTGGACATTCTCAAGCTCTGGCACGGGCTGCAAAAGCGCTTCAAGGGCAAGATCGACCTGGCCCAGGCGGTGGCCCTGAACGACATCAAGCAGCAGCTCAGCCAACTGGTGTACCCGGGGTTCGTGCGCGAAACGCCGATGCAGTGGCTCAAGGAGTTGCCGCGTTACCTCAAGGCCATCGAGCAGCGTTTCGAGAAGCTCGGCGCCCAGGTGCAGAAGGATCGGGTCTGGAGTGGCGAGTTGTCGGCCCTGTGGACTCAATACCAGACCCGCGCCGCCAAACACGCCCAGGAAGGCAAGCGCGACCCGCAGCTGGAGCTGTACCGCTGGTGGCTGGAGGAATACCGGGTGTCGCTGTTCGCCCAACAGCTGGGGACCAAGGTGCCGATTTCCGATAAGCGCCTGGCCAAGCAGTGGACCCAGGTCGAAGCCTGACCTCTGGTTGCATGAACCCCTGTGGGAGCGAGCCTGCTCGCGATGGACGTCAACGATGACTCGGGAAGCCTGACACCCCGCGGTGTTCTGGCGTTCATCGCGAGCAGGCTCGCTCCCACAGGTGCTGTGCTCGTTACCACAGGGAACGGGCCAAAATTCTGCATTTATGGCAAACTTCGCGACCATAAATGCCGGTTTCGCGGTCCAGAGCCTCTGCCTGGGCTGGATGTCGGAATAAAGCGATGCCAGGTTTGCGTCCCCGGGATGGGAATAGACCCTTTGTGTATTGGTACGTCGGTGCCAATGCTTTCTGCCTGAATCAATTTCGAGAAACGACCATGCATAACGTCGTCATCAGCGGCACCGGCCTCTATACCCCGGCCAACAGCATCTCCAACGAAGAACTGGTGCAGTCTTTCAATACCTACGTCGCGCAGTTCAACGCCGACAACGCCGACGCCATCGCCCGTGGCGAAGTCCAGGCCCTGACCGAATCCAGCGCCGCGTTCATCGAGAAGGCATCCGGCATCAAGAGCCGCTTCGTCATGGACAAGGAAGGCATCCTCGACCCGCAGCGCATGACGCCGCGCCTGCCGGAGCGCTCCAACGACGAGTGGTCGGTGCTCTGCCAGATGGCCATTGGTGCCGCCGAACAGGCCTTGCAGCGCGCCGGCAAGACCGCCGCCGACATCGACGGTGTGATCGTCGCCTGCTCCAACCTGCAACGCGCCTACCCGGCCATCGCCATCGAAGTCCAGGAAGCGTTGGGCATCGACGGTTTTGGTTATGACATGAACGTGGCGTGCTCCTCCGCCACTTTCGGCATCCAGGCCGCCGCCAACAGCATCCAGCTGGGCCAGGCCCGGGCGATCCTGATGGTCAACCCGGAAGTCTGCACCGGTCACCTGAACTTCCGCGACCGCGACAGCCACTTCATCTTCGGCGACGCCGCCACCGCGGTGATCATCGAGCGTGCCGACCAGGCCACGTCCAAGCACCAGTTCGACATCGTCAGCACCAAACTGCTGACCAAGTTCTCCAACAACATCCGCAACAACTTCGGTTTCCTCAACCGCGCAGCGGAAGAGGGCATCGGCACCCGCGACAAACTGTTCGTCCAGGAAGGTCGCAAGGTGTTCAAGGAAGTCTGCCCGATGGTCGCCGAGCTGATCGGCCAGCACCTGACCGAGAACCAGCTCAACGTCGCCGACGTCAAGCGCTTCTGGCTGCACCAGGCCAACCTCAGCATGAACCACCTGATCGTCAAAAAGCTGCTGGGCCGCGACGCGACCGAGCAGGAAGCCCCGGTGATCCTCGACACCTACGCCAACACCAGTTCGGCAGGTTCGGTGATCTCGTTCCACAAGAACCAGGACGACCTGGCCCCCGGCTCGCTGGCGGTGCTCAGTTCGTTCGGTGCCGGTTATTCGATTGGCAGTGTGATTCTGCGCAAGCTGTAACTACGAAGCTGACATACCCCCATCGCGAGCAGGCTCGCTCCCACAGGTGATCGCATTCCCACTGGAAACATGCGATCAACCTGTGGGAGCGAGCCTGCTCGCGATGGGGGCCAACGATGACGTGTGGCAAGGGTTGTACCCCAAACGCAAAAAACCTGGTGTTGCTGTATCGGACGGATGATGGGGACCGATACAGCAACACCAGGTTATAAGATGCGCCTCAGGCTTCCTTGCCCGAGTCGTGTAGCAGGATCAGAACTTCGCTTCAGCATCCAGTTGCAGGGTGTTGATTTTCGAGTCCCGCAGTGTGGCGTTGGTGTAGTCGGAGTCGGCCATCAAGTACGTCGCGCCGAGCGAGAAGTTCTTGTCCAGGTCGTAGCTCACTTTCAGCTTGCTGCCGCGCGAACCGGTGAAACCGTTGGCGAAGTCGGAGTCGGTGAAGGCGCCGACCACGGCGTTACGCTGTACGTCGCGATAGTTGTAGTCGATGCCGAAGCCGTAGACCTTGGTCTTCGCACCCACCAGCCAACCCATGTCCTGGTCGTTGCTGGCGTCATCGTTGTTAACCACTTGACCGTACAGCGACAGTGGCATTGGCAGGCCGCCGATGTCCAGCTGACCGAAACCTTCGTACAGTTTGAACTGCTCGCCGGCGCTGTTGCCGTTGATGGCCAGGCGGCAGCTGTTGGCGGTACAGGTCTTGTCGATGTCGTTGTCGTTGTCGTACGCGTAGATACTGCCGCCCAACGTCATTTTCAGGTTGTCAGTGATCGCGAAACGAGCACCCAGCTGGCCGGCGTACAGACGCAGGTCGTGACGGAACTGCTTGCCTTCGCCGTCGACGTTGTCCTTGAGGGTGTAGTGACCGGCGCTGCCGAACAGTTCGGTGCTGCCGCCCAGTGGGTATTTGTAGGAAGCCGACAGACCTTCAGGGCTGATGTCGCTATCCCAGATGATGTCGCCCATGCTCACCCATTGTTGTGGCATCTTGCCGCCAACGAGGTGCAGGTTCTTGATGGCGTCCGGGTGGTAGTCGACGTAACCCTGGTCCAGCCAGATGTCTTTCTTGGTGAAGTTGTTGTCCAGGCTCTGGTTGGTCGAGCGTGGATCGTTGTCGCTGCCGGTGGCGATACGGATACCGGTGTCGACTTGCGGGTTGATCTCGGTGTAGGCACCCAGGCGCACACGGATACGCTGACGGTCCTGGTCGCCGGTGTTGGAAACGCCGTCGTTCTTCACGGTTTCCTGACGGAAACGTACGTCACCCTTGAACTGGGTCTTGGCAGCCCACGCCAGTTTCTGGTCGAAGGAGCTCAGCTCGTTGGTTTTCTTCGCGGTCGCGGCGATCTGCTCGTTGGTCTCTTGCTGAGCCTGGCGAGCGATTTGCTGCTCTTTCTGATCCCGGGCCAGTTCGGCTTGCAGTTCGGTGTACTGCGCATTGGTAATCGAGCCGTTGGCTTTGAGCATGTCCAGCAGTTTGGCGTCGACTGCGGCGCTGGCCGGAACACTCATGGCCAGCAGCAGGCCGCCACACAGGGCCGCCGCAGTTTTCGTGGAAGCAAGACGCATATCATTCTCCGAAGGATGAGAGAGGATGACGGGGTCATCCAGGGCACAACCGACCGTTGAAGGGCGGAAAACAGTGTCCGGGTTAGAACCCGGCGCTCTAAAAACAGGCGCCAGTATCGCGATGGTTTATGACAAAGCAGTGGCAATGTGATGGCGTCTAGATGACGATTTGAACGTTTGCTGAACTTTTTCGCAGGCGTCCTGTCGGCCGATGGCAGGGTGTGCAACGGCCGCTGATAAGCGATACTGGCGAGGCTCTAGACCGCGAAGTGGAGAGGATTCGATGGCGTTGCAACGTGTGCAGAAACTGTCTGAAATTGCCCCGCACACCTGGGATGAACGGGTGCCGCAGAGCCAGCCGTTCCTGCGTCATGCCTTTCTCAGCGCGCTGGAAGACAGTGGCAGTGTCGGCCCTCATTCCGGATGGCAGCCCGAGCACCTGTTGCACATGGACGGTGACCGGCTGATCGCCGCCTTGCCCAGTTATCGCAAGTGGCATTCCTACGGCGAGTACGTGTTCGATCACGCCTGGGCGGACGCTTGCGAGCGGGCCGGTATCGACTACTACCCGAAGCTGTTGACCGCCGTGCCGTTCAGCCCGGTCGGTGGCCCGCGCCTGTTGGCGGCCACGGTCGAGGACGGTTTTGAGTTGCTCAAGAGCCTGCCCGGTTACCTGGAAATCGAAGGGCTCAGCAGCGCGCACATCAACTTCACCGACCCGTTCACCGACGCCGCCCTGGCCGAACAGCCCGGCTGGCTGCAACGCATCGGCTGTCAGTACCACTGGCAGAATCGCGGTTATGGCGATTTTCAGGACTTTCTCGACACTTTGAGTTCGCGCAAGCGCAAGCAGATGCGCAAGGAGCGCGAGCAGGTGGCGGGGCAGGGTTTCGACTTCGAATGGCTCGAAGGTCGGGAGCTGGACCAGGCGCAGTGGGATTTCGTCTATGCCTGCTACGCCAACACCTACGCGGTGCGTCGGCAACGGCCTTATCTGACCCGGGAATTTTTCAGCCTGTTGGCCGAACGCATGCCAGAGGCCATTCGCGTGGTGCTGGCTAAACAAGGCTCACGGCCGGTGGCGATGGCCTTCAGCCTGGTCGGAGGCGGCAGCTTTTACGGACGCTACTGGGGCTGCCTGGCGGAGTTCGACCGCCTGCATTTCGAGACCTGTTTCTACCAGGGCATGGACTACGCGATCGCCAACGGCTTCCAGCGTTTCGATGCCGGTGCCCAGGGCGAACACAAGCTGATCCGCGGCTTTGAACCGGTGATCACCCATTCCTGGCATTACCTGCGCCATCCGGGGCTGAAGGCCGCGGTCAAGGACTTCCTGAGCCAGGAACGCGTGGGCGTGCTGGCCTACGCCGAGGAGGCGAGGGCGGCCTTGCCTTATCGACAAGGCTGACTCTCGCCTTTTAGTCAGCTGTCTTCCTGGCCCAGCCACCTGTAAATCACGCCGCCGATGACCGCACCGAGCAACGGCGCGACCCAGAACATCCACAATTGCGCGACGGCCCAGCCACCGACGAACAACGCCGGGCCGGTGCTGCGGGCCGGGTTGACCGAGGTGTTGGTGACGGGAATCGAGATCAGGTGGATCAGCGTCAGCGCCAGCCCGATGGCGATCGGTGCCAGCCCCGCCGGTGCGCGCTTGTCGGTGGCGCCGAGGATGATCAGCACGAACATCGCCGTCATCACCAGCTCGCAGACAAAGCCTGCGGCCATCGAATACTTACCGGGGGAATGTTCACCGTAGCCGTTGGAAGCGAGGCCGGCCGCCAGATCGAACCCTTCCTTGCCACTGGCGATGTAGTAGATCAAGCCCGCAGCGATGATCGCGCCGATCACCTGGGCAACGATGTAGGCGGGCAGTTCACGGCCGGGAAACCGCCCTCCGACGGTCAGGCCCACCGACACGGCGGGGTTCAAGTGGCAGCCGGAAATGTGGCCGATGGCGAAGGCCATGGTCAGCACCGTCAGCCCGAACGCGATGGCCACGCCCAGCACCCCGATGCCCAGCGGAGAAGACGCGGCCAGGACCGCACTGCCGCAACCCCCCAACACCAGCCAGAACGTACCTAACAACTCAGTAACTGAACGTTTGAACAGAGACATGAGCGTGTCCTTGATAGCGTGCTATCGAGACTGTATCGAGTGATGCATCCTGCAGACTTACGACAGGTTCATCTCCAGAACCTGCGGTGAGTACAGCACGGTTTGTGCGGATTTCCAGCAGCCACAATGTGGGAGCGAGCCTGCTCGCGATGGCGGAGTGTCAGGCGCCAGTGATGTTGGAATTGATTGCCTCATCGCGAGCAGGCTCGCTCCCACAGTGATGTGTGTCAGTCACAAGCCCATGCTCAATCAATCCCCACAAACCCACCCGTCTGGTGCTGCCACAGCCGCGCATACAAGCCGCCGTGGGCCAGCAGTTCGGCGTGGGTGCCGGTCTCGGCGATCCGGCCCTTGTCCAGGACCACCAGGCGGTCCATGCGGGCGATGGTGGAAAGGCGGTGGGCAATGGCGATCACGGTCTTGCCCTGCATCAGCGTTTCCAGGCTTTCCTGGATCGCCGCTTCGACTTCCGAGTCGAGTGCCGAGGTGGCTTCGTCCATGATCAGGATCGGTGCATCCTTGAGCAGCACCCGGGCAATGGCGATGCGCTGGCGCTGGCCGCCGGAGAGCTTGACCCCGCGTTCACCGACATGGGCGTCGAAACCGCTGCGCCCTTCGGCATCCGACAGCAGCGGGATGAACTCGTCGGCCCGGGCCTTGTGCACCGCTTCCCACAACTGCGCGTCGCTGGCATCGGGCTTGCCGTACAGCAGGTTGTCGCGGATCGAGCGGTGCAGCAGCGAGGTGTCCTGGGTGATCATGCCGATGCGCGCGCGCAGGCTTTCCTGGTCGACCTCGGCGATGTTCTGGCCGTCGATGAGGATCCGTCCGCCCTCGACGTCATAGAGGCGCAGCAGCAGGTTGACCAGGGTGGATTTACCGGCGCCGGACGGGCCGATCAGGCCGATTTTTTCACCGGGCTTGATCGTCAGGTTGAGGCCTTCGATGACCCCTTTCTGCTTGCCGTAGTGAAAGTCCACGTGCTCGAAGCGCACTTCGCCACGGGCCACGGCCAGCGGCATGGCGTCGTCGCGGTCGGTGACGCTCAGCGGTTGCGAAATGGTCTCCAGGCCGTCCTGGACCATGCCGATGTTTTCGAAGATGCCGGTGACTACCCACATGATCCAGCCGGACATGTTGACGATGCGGATCACCAGGCCGGTGGCCAGCGCGATGGCGCCGACGCTGATCAGCGACTGCGTCCACAGCCACAATGCCAGGCCGGTGGTGGTGACGATGAGCAGGCCGTTGATGGCGGTCACGACCAGATCCATGCTGGTGACCACCCGGCCAGCCAGCTGCGCCTTGACCGTCTGCTCGTCGATGGCTTCCCGGGCGTATTGCTGTTCGTAATTGGTGTGGGCGAACAGCTTCAGGGTGGTGATGTTGGTATAGCCATCGACGATGCGGCCCATGAGTTTGGAGCGCGCATCCGAGGAGACCACCGAACGCTCCTTGACCCGTGGCACGAAGTAGTAGAGCGCGCCGATGTACGCGGCGATCCAGCACAACAAAGGAATCATCAGGCGCCAGTCGGCCTCGGCGAACAGCACCAGCGAGCTGATCGCGTAGATCAACACGTGCCACAGGGCGTCCACCGCCTGCACGGCGGAATCGCGCAGCGAGTTGCCGGTCTGCATGATGCGCTGGGCAATGCGCCCGGCGAAGTCGTTCTGGAAGAAATTCAGACTCTGCTTGAGCACGTAGCTGTGGTTCTGCCAGCGGATCAGGCTGGTCATGCTCGGGCTCAGGGTCTGGTGCACCAGCAGGTCGTGCAGGCCGACGAACACCGGCCGCAGGATCAGGGCCACCACGGCCATCCAGGCCAGTTCGAGGCCATGATCCTTGAAGAAATTGACGTTGGGCGTGCCCTGGGCCAGGTCGATGATGCGGCTCAGGTAGCTGAACAGCGCCACTTCGATCAACGCGCCGAACAGGCCCACGGTGAGCAGGGCGACGAAGCTCGGCCAGACCTGCTTGAGGTAGTAGGTGTAGAAGGGAAAGACACGGTCCGGCGGCGTCGCCGTCGGGGCGTCACGGAAGACATCGATCAGTTGTTCGAAACGGCGATAAAGCATTGTGTCTCCGCCCGGTAAAGGGGCTCTTCTTCAAACGCCAAAAAACTCCCGGCCCCCCTGTACTGTAGGAGCGAGCTTGCTCGCGATGGTGGTTCAGTCACCGCAGGCCTCCAGACAGCTCGCGTTATCGTTCACGACCATCGCGAGCAAGCTCGCTCCTACAGAGGGGCAGGCGTGTGAGCTTAGTCGATGCGCTTGGCCGACTTGATGTACACCGGGTCAGCCGGCACGTCCTTCATGCCACCGCGCACGGTGGTGGGCGAGTTGACGATGATGTCCACCACATCCATGCCCTTGACCACCTTGCCGAACACCGCGTAGCCATCACCCTGGTCGAGGAAGTCGTTGTCCTTGACGTTGATGAAGAACTGACTGGTGGCCGAATTCGGGTTCGAAGTGCGTGCCATCGACAGCGTGCCACGCACGTTGTGCAGGCCGTTCTTCGATTCGTTCTGGATCGGCGCCTTGGTTTCTTTCTGCTGCATCTGCTGGGTGAACCCGCCGCCCTGGACCATGAAACCCGGGATCACGCGGTGGAAAATCGTGTTGTTGTAGAAGCCGCTGTCGACGTACTCAAGGAAGTTCTTGGTACTGATCGGCGCCTTGACCGGGTCCAGTTCGATTTCGATCTGGCCGTTGGTGGTTTCCAGCAGCACGTGTGGCGCCTTGGCCGGCGTGGCGGCCATCAGGTTGGCGGCAAACAGTACGGAGCCGGCGACGAGGGCGATTTTTTTCAGCATGGGTCAGTGATCCTGATTGGGGTGGTGTCGACTGCGGTGAGAAACTCGAGCAGTGTTTGGTTGAAGCGTTCCGGTTGATCCAGCGGGGTGGCGTGGCGCGAATCGGCAATCACCACCAGCCGCGCATCGGGTAGCAGTTTTACGTAATTCTCTTTCAGCGCGACCGGGGTGTAGTCACGGTCGGCGCTGACGATGAGGGTTGGACAGGACACCCTGGACAGTCGTTCCTGAACGCCCCAGCCAACGATGGCATCGAAGCTGGCGAGATAAGCATGTTTGTCGTTTTTTGCCCAGCGCTCGGCCATCATTTCCCGTAACCGTATTTGTTCCGGTTCCGGGAACAGCCTGGCCCCGAGGGCCTTGCCGATGGTGCGCAGGCTCAGCACGCGCATCAGGCTCCAGCGCTTGAACCACTGCCAGTAATCGTCGCGGCTGCGCAGCTTGACCTCGGGCGCGCTGTTGACGATGCACAGGCTCTTGAGCAGGTGCGGCTGATCCACCGCCAGCTGGAAGCCGATCATCCCGCCCATGGACAGACCCACATAGTGCGCAGGCCCCAGGTTCAGGTGTTCGATCAGGGCGACGAGGTCGGCGCTGAACCCGGCGATGCTGTAGCGCTCGCGGGGTTTGTCCGAGCGCCCGTGGCCGCGCACATCGGGCACGATCACCCGATAGCGGGCCGACAGGGCCGGGATCTGTTTTTCCCAGTCCAGGGTGCTGGAGCCCAGCCCGTGAACCAGCAGCAGCGGCGCGCCGTGGCCATATTCCTCATAGTGCAGGTGGCAACCTTCATGTTCGAAATAGGCCATCGGGTCACTCCGTGTCAGGCTTGTTCGGGGGCGGCGAACGGCGCATCCAGCGGCGCGGTGTCGAAGTTGCGCAGCAGGTCGATGAGGATTTGCGTCGCCGGGCCCAGCGGTTTGTCCTTGTTCGAGTACAGGTAGAAGCTCGGGTTACGGCTGCCGCCCTGATCCAACGGTAGCAGCTTGAGCGAACCTTCTCTGAGTTCCCGTTCGATCATGTGCCGTGGCAGCCAGGCGAACCCCAGCCCGCTGCTGACGAAAGTGGCCGCCGTGGCCAGGCTGCCGACCGTCCAGCGCTGCTCCGCACCGAGCCAGCCGACATCCCGAGGCTGCTGGCGACCGGAGTCGCGGATCACCACCTGCATCTGGCTTTCCAGGTCCTGGAAACTCAGCTCACGGTTCAAGCGGTGCAGGGCATGCTCGGGGTGGGCGACGGCGACGAATTCGACATCACTCAACTCGGCACCCAGGTAGCCGGGAATGCTGAAACCGGTGATCGCCAGGTCGGCCACGCCTTCGAGCAGCACTTCTTCCACACCCGACAAGACTTCTTCGCGCAGGCGCACCCGGCAGCCACGGCTCTGCGGCATGAACGCGGTCAGCGCGCGGACCAGGCGGGCGCTCGGGTAAGCGGCGTCCACCACCAGGCGCACTTCCGCTTCCCAGCCTTGTTCCATGTGATGCGCCAGGTCTTCCAGTTGGCTGGCCTGTTTCACCAGTTGCCGGGAGCGGCGCAACAGCACGCCACCGGCTTCGGTGAGCACAGCCTTGCGCCCGTCGATGCGCAGCAGCGGCACGCCCAGTTGATCTTGCATGCGGGCGACGGTGTAGCTGACAGACGATTGCGAGCGATGCAGCGCTTCGGCGGCCTGGGCGAAACCGCCGTGGTCGACCACGGCCTGCAACGTTCGCCATTGATCAAGGGTCACGCGGGGCGCTTTCATGTTGAGCTCCTCTTGTCCTAAGCTGGCGGTCCTTTATTGGAGACCGCCGAATGAGAAAATTCTGTTTGTTGGTATTGGCGATGTTGCCGTTGACGGCGTTTGCCTACCCGATCGACGTACAAAAACAATTAAATGGCATGAGCATCGACTACAACGCCAATGACACGGACACCGACATCGCGTCCATCCAGGTCAACAACTACGGCGACGTCGACGCCTCCTGCAAGGTGGTCTTCAACAACGGTCCGGAAGCGCCGCGCACCCGCAACATCGAAGTGGCCGCCGGCAAGCACAAGACCGCCACTGTCAAATTCAACCGGTCCATCATCAAGATGCGCATCAAGCTGACCTGCACCCCGAAATAGCTTCGAGTTCCTGCGGGCGTCGCTGGACGCCCACAGGTCATGCTCAGCTTATAAACGAATTTATTGATGGTTTGTAGCAGTTATTTGCGCTTTTTCATCAATAAAACTCTGTTTAACCTTCACTCCATCGACTTACAGCATTCTCAGATGGAGGCTACATCCCATGTCCCGCGTTCTGATCATCGAAAGCAGCGCCCGCCAGCAAGACTCGATTTCCCGTCAGCTGACCCAGACGTTCATCAGCCAATGGAAAGCGGCGCACCCGCAGGATGAGATCAGTGTCCGCGACCTGGCCATCAACCCGGTGCCACACCTGGACATCAACCTGCTGGGCGGCTGGATGAAATCGGCCGAGCAGCGCAACGAGATCGAACAGGCTTCCCTGGAACGCTCCAACGAACTGACCGATGAAGTGCTGGCCGCCGACGTGCTGGTCCTGGCCGCCCCCATGTACAACTTCGCGATCCCGAGCACCCTCAAGGCCTGGCTCGACCACGTGCTGCGTGCCGGCGTGACCTTCAAGTACACCGAAACCGGCCCGCAAGGCCTGCTCACCGGCAAGCGCGCCTATGTGCTGACGGCGCGCGGCGGGATCTACGCCGGCGGCCCGGCCGACCATCAGGAACCGTACCTGCGCCAGGTCATGGGTTTCATCGGCATCCACGACGTCACCTTCATCCACGCCGAAGGCATGAACCTGAGTGGCGACTTCCAGGAGAAGGGCCTGAACCAGGCCAACGCCAAGCTGGCCCAGGTCGCCTGAGGCTTTAATCGCCAGATAATCCCTTGATGTTGGAATGATCTGGCGAACCCCTTCAAGGTTTCACGCGCAACGAACCTCCCTTTGCACTTTTTGCTCCTGAGTGCTGCCGCCCGATTGAACGCTTTAGCGAGATCGGGCTTTTTTTTGCGTGGGATATTGCGAGCGCCCCGGCCCACTGTAGGAGCGAGCTTGCTCGCGATGCGGTGTGTCTGAAATAGATAAATGCCTGAAACACCGCTATCGCGAGCAAGCTCGCTCCTACAACTTCAGGGCAAAACCCGCTATCGTCGCCGCCATTCAAAACGAGGCGACCATGGGCTATCTACTTTTTGTCACGCTGATCCAGGCGTTTTCCTTCAGTCTGATCGGCGAATACCTGGCCGGGCATGTCGACAGCTACTTCGCGGTGCTGATCCGCGTGCTGCTGGCGGGGCTGGTGTTCATTCCCCTGACACGCTGGCGCTCGGTGGAGCCGGCGTTCATGCGTGGCATGCTGCTGATCGGCGCATTGCAGTTCGGCGTGACCTACGTCTGCCTGTACCTGAGCTTTCGCGTGCTCACCGTGCCGGAGGTGCTGCTGTTCACCATCCTCACGCCGTTGCATGTGACGCTGATCGAAGACGCCCTCAATCGCCGCTTCAACCCCTGGGCGCTGATCGCCGCACTGGTCGCGGTGGCGGGCGCGGCGGTGATTCGCTATGACCGGATCAACCCGGACTTCTTCATGGGCTTCTTGCTCCTGCAACTGGCCAACTTCACCTACGCCGCCGGCCAGGTGCTGTACAAACACCTGGTGGCACGCCACCCCAGCGACCTGCCGCACTACCGGCGTTTCGGCTATTTCTACCTGGGCGCCCTGGCGGTGGCCCTGCCGGCGTTCCTGCTGTTCGGCAAAGCGAACTTCCTGCCCGAAGCGCCATTGCAATGGGCCGTGCTGTTGTTCCTCGGCCTGGTCTCCACCGCGCTGGGTCTGTACTGGTGGAACAAGGGCGCCTGCCTGGTCAACGGCGGCACGCTGGCAGTGATGAACAACCTGCATGTGCCGGTTGGGCTGCTGATGAACCTGCTGATCTGGAACCAGCATGAGGAACTGGGGCGGTTGCTGTTGGGCGGGACGGTGATATTGGCGGCGGTGTGGATCAGTCGGTTGGGGATACGCAAACCTGCCAGCGCACATTGACCTTTTATGTGATTAACCTTGTGGGAGCGAGCCTGCTCGCGATGCGGTGTGTCAGCCACACTTGCATCGACTGATACACCGATCGCGAGCAGGCTCGCTCCCACAAAAGGGGAATGGCGGTGTTGGTTACATGATGTGTTTTTCCGGTTCTGGAATGTGATTCGCCCCCAGCACCGCCGGCAACAACCCGGCCCTTAGATCCCCACCACTGGGCTGCTGATACAGGCTCAAACCAAACTCCGGCAGCACCGCCAGCAGATAATCGAAAATATCCCCCTGAATCCGCTCGTAATCGGCCCACACCGTGGTGCGGGTGAAGCAGTAGATTTCCAGCGGGATGCCCTGGGCCGTGGTCTGCATCTGGCGGACCATGCAGGTCATGTTCGGCTGAACTTCCGGGTGGCTTTTCAGGTAGGCCAATGCGTAGGCGCGGAAGGTGCCGATGTTGGTCATGCGCCGGCGGTTGGCCGACATGGCCGCGACGTTGCCCTGGGCTTCGTTCCAGGCCTTGAGTTCGGCCTGCTTGCGGTTGATGTAGTCGGTCAGCAGGTGCACCTGGGACAGTTTCTGTTCTTCGTCGTCACGAATGAAGCGCACGCCGCTGGCATCGATGAACAGGCTGCGCTTGATGCGCCGGCCACCGGATTGCTGCATGCCGCGCCAGTTGCGGAACGACTCGCTCATCAGGCGCCAGGTGGGGATGGAGACGATGGTCTTGTCGAAGTTCTGTACCTTGACCGTGTGCAGGGTGATGTCCACCACATCGCCATCGGCGCCGACCTGGGGCATCTCGATCCAGTCGCCGACGCGCAACATGTCGTTGCTGGTCAGTTGCACGCTGGCGACGAAGGACAGCAGCGTGTCCTTGTAGACCAACAGGATCACCGCCGACATGGCACCCAGGCCCGACAGCAGCAACAGTGGCGAACGGTCGATCAGGGTGGCGACGATGATGATCGCGCCGAACACGTACAAGACCATTTTCGCCAGTTGCACGTAGCCTTTGATCGAGCGGGTGCGGGCGTGTTCGGTGCGCGCGTAGATGTCCAGCAGGGCGTTGAGCAGGGCACTGACGGCCAGCATCATGAACAGCAGGGTGAACGCCAGCGCGACGTTGCCGAGAAAAGTCAGGCTGGTCTTGCCCAGCTCCGGCACCAGGTGCAGGCCGGACTGGATCACCAGCGGCGGCGTCATCTGCGCCAGGCGATGAAACACCTTGTTGTGCAGAAAGTCGTTGATCCAGTGCAACGCCGGCTGGCGAGCGAGCATCTTGGTGGCGTGCAGGATCAGGTAGCGCGCCACTCGTCCGAGGACCAGCGCCACCACCAGCAGCGTGAGCAGGCCGAGGCCGGAACGCAGGAGCGGGTGCTGGTCGAGCGCCCCCCAGAGGTCCTGAATGTTGATCCAGAGCTGTTGAATATCCATAGGTAAAACCGGTTCTGTGTAGGACGCGTGGCGGCGATTAGAGCATTTAAGCCGCTTTGGATGACATTTGGAGACAAACGACGCAACACAAAAGCCACTGTTTACTGCCTATTTCATAAAGAAACTCGGCCTTCGCGCTCGAAACCGGTAACCTATGCAGCTGATTTTTTGCATTTCTTCGAGGTAGCACCCGTGTTTTCCGAATTCGCCCTGCACGAACGCCTGCTCAAAGCCGTGGCCGAGCTTAAATTTGTCGAGCCTACGCCTGTGCAAGCAGCGGCTATTCCGCTGGCGCTCCAGGGGCGTGACCTGCGGGTGACGGCGCAAACCGGCAGCGGCAAGACCGCCGCTTTCGTCCTGCCGATCCTCAATCGCCTGATCGGCCCGGCGAAAATCCGTGTCAGCATCAAGACCCTGATCCTGCTGCCGACCCGCGAGCTGGCGCAGCAGACCTTGAAGGAAGTCGAGCGTTTCTCGCAGTTCACGTTCATCAAGTCCGGTCTGATCACCGGCGGTGAAGACTTCAAGGTCCAGGCCGCCATGCTGCGCAAGGTGCCGGACATCCTGATCGGTACGCCGGGCCGGCTGATCGAGCAACTGAACGCGGGCAACCTGGACCTCAAGGAAGTCGAAGTGCTGGTCCTCGACGAAGCCGACCGCATGCTCGACATGGGCTTTGCCGACGACGTGCAGCGTCTGGTCGACGAATGCCCGAACCGCCAGCAAACCATGCTGTTCTCCGCCACCACCGGTGGCTCGGGCCTGCGCGAGATGGTCGCCAAGGTCCTGAACAACCCTGAGCACCTGCAGCTCAACGCGGTCAGCCAGCTGAACGAAACCACCCGCCAGCAGATCATCACCGCTGACCACAACCAGCACAAAGAGCAGATCGTCAACTGGTTGCTGGCCAACGAGACCTACCAGAAGGCCATTATCTTCACCAACACCCGGGTCATGGCCGACCGCATCTACGGTCGCCTGGTGGCGCAGGAATACAAGGCGTTCGTGCTGCACGGCGACAAGGACCAGAAGGACCGCAAGCTGGCCATCGACCGCCTGAAACAGGGCGGGGTGAAAATCCTCGTGGCCACCGATGTGGCCGCCCGTGGCCTGGACGTCGACGGCCTGGACCTGGTGATCAACTTCGACATGCCGCGCAGCGGCGACGAGTACGTGCACCGCATAGGCCGTACCGGCCGTGCCGGCAACCAGGGCCTGGCCATCTCGCTGATCTGCCATGGCGACTGGAACCTGATGTCGAGCATCGAGCGCTACCTCAAGCAGAACTTCGAGCGCCGTACCATCAAGGAAGTCAAAGGCACCTACGGTGGACCGAAGAAGGTCAAGGCTTCGGGCAAGGCGGCCGGTGTGAAGAAGAAAAAGACCGACGCCAAGGGTGACAAGAAAAAAGTCGCCGCCAAGACCCCGACCAAGCGCAAGAGCGCCAACCGGCCGAAAGCCG